>NZ_JAFEUF010000012.1:61838-70443 GCF_016901035.1 Streptomyces durocortorensis | reverse complement strand
GCGGCGGGCGGTGGGCGGTGGGCGCACATGACGGTCCCCGCGCGCCGGGCAGCCAGTGGCTCGGAGCCGTTCGAAGGCCGGAAACGGCATGGCCGAACTTCCCTTGTTCCAACGTTGTAACCGCCGCGTATCTCCGAGGTCAACCCTCTGTCGGCAAGGAATCCGCGGACCGTCCCGCCGGGGACAAGAGCCTCTGTGCTGTGCATAATCAAGGAAAACGATGATGGGGGGACGGTTCATGGCTGCGGTCACGCTGAAGGACGTGGCGGAGCGCGCAGGCGTATCGATCAAGACGGTGTCCAACGTTGTACGCAATGCGCCCCGGGTCTCCGATGCGACCCGGACCCGGGTGCTGGCGGCGGTGGGGGAGCTGGGCTACCGGCCCAACCCCTCGGCCCGACGGCTGCGCACCGGCCGCAGCGGCCTGATCGCGCTCGCCGTCCCGGACCTCGGTACGCCGTACTTCGCCGAACTGGCGCACCACGTCGGCCGTGAGGCGTCCTCGCGCGGCTTCACGGTGCTGATCGAGGAGACCCGGGGCGACGCCCGCGAAGAACTGCGCCTGGCGACCGGCGTCGGCGCGTCGCTGCTGGACGGGGTGATCCTCTCGCCGCTGCGGGTGTCGTCGGCCGATCTCGCGCCGGTGGCCGACGAGTTCCCGCTGGTGCTCCTCGGCGAGCGCGACTACGGCAGCGGCCAGGTCGTCGCCGACCATGTGCTGATCGACAACGTCGCCGCCGCCCGCGAGGTCACCGCGCATCTCGCGGCGCTGGGCCACACCAGGATCGGGGCGATCGGCGTGGACGAGCAGCGGTCGGCCACCAGCAGACAGCGCCTCGAAGGCTTCCAACAGGCACTGCACGAAGCGGGGTTGACCTACGATCCCCGACTCGCGGCACGTGTGGGGGAGTTCGACCGCCCCAACGGGCTGGCGGCCATGCGCACGCTGCTCGAACTGCCCACGGCCGCCCGGCCCGACGCGGTCTTCTGCTTCAGCGACCTGCTCGCCGTCGGAGCCCGCAGGGCGCTGTACGAAGCGGGTCTCGACGTTCCCGGAGACGTGGCGCTGGCGGGGGTGGACGGTTCGGGCGAGGCGCTCTACGCGACGCCTTCGCTGACCTCCGTGGTCCCCGACAAGGCGGTCATCTCCGCGCTGGCCGTCGACTGCCTGGCCGCCCGGATCGGCGCGGAGGGCCCCCTGCCGTACGAAGTCCGCATCGCACCGCACCGGTTGGAGGTGCGGGAGTCCACGGACGGGGTGCGACGGCCTCTGCCCGGGTAGCGTCGACTCCTCCCGGAACGGAACGCGGGGGGCTCGGAACGAGACCGCGCCCGACGCCGGACTGTGGGCGATTTCGCCCGCGCTGGTGGTGTACGCGCTGCTCGGCTCGTCGCGGCTGTTGCCGCCGCACTGACCTGAGCCCACCCCGGATACCTGAGGAGCCGTCACATGGCCGTCCGTGACCTGCGAACCCGATTGTCCGACCGCGTCATCGCCTTCCAGCGGACAGAGAACCGGCGGCTGCTGTTCGGCGCCGAAGCGGAGGCCGAGCTGGCGGAGGCCGCCCGGGCCACCGCGACCACCCGGCTGCCCGTCACCGGCCGGAGCCGGCGGCGTCTGGCGCAGCTGTACCACGCCGCTGCCTGGCTCCACTTCCACCGGTACGACTGCAGCCCCGGCGACGAGGGCTTCGAAGACCTCGCGCGCGCGGTGTTCTACCTCAGCCCGCTCATGGGCAACGACGCGCTGATCCCCGTCCCCCTGCGGCCGGTGCTGGGCGGCAGGACGGACCCTCGGGCCCAGCTCGGGCTCGCTCAGGAGCTCCTCCGCCGGGCCAAGACCGAGGAGAACGGCCCGTACACCGTCTCCGTCATGGCGCTGCTGGACGCCGCTGCAACCCAGGCCACCGACCAGGAGCACCGTGCGGAGCTGACGAGCCTGCTTGGTGTCGCGCACCGGCGGCGCGCCCATGCGGCCGCGATCGCCGACCCCACGGACTTGGAGCGGGCCGTGACACTGAGTCGTGCCGCGGTCGACGCCGTCGGCCCTGATTTCGAGAGCCGCAGCATACTTCTGGAGCGCCTGGGGCTCGCCCTGCTGACGCGCCACCAGCTCGGAGCCCGGCCGGCCGACGTCGCCGGGGCCGTGTCCGCCCTGGAGGAGTCGGTACGCACGGCACGCCCCACGGACCCGGCACTCGCGCCCCGGCGCGGTAACCTCGCGCTCGCTCTGCGGACCCGGCACGAGCGGGACGGCAATGCCGCCGACTTGGAGCGCGCCCTCGCCGTCCTGGCCGAGGCGCTGCGTCCGGAACCGCCGTCTGAGCCCGCCCAGGTCGCCTTCCTGTACGAGGAGCTACGGATGGCACTGCTCCAGCGATGGGTGCTGTTCGGGCGATCCGAGGACATCAGCCGCGCCGTGACCGCAGGAGAACGGTCACTGGCGGCAGCACCCCTGGGCACCAGCGAACGAGTCGGTGCCCTGAGCGCGCTGGCGGAGACCCTGCTGTGGCGCTACGAGTACGAAGGCCGCTCCACCGATCTCGACCGGGCGGTCGTCCTCGCCGAGGAGGCCTTGTCCCGCACTTCGCGCCCGGCCGACCGACCGTCCGCGGCCCTGCACCTGGGCCACTGCCTGCTGTCACGCTGCGGCCGGGCGGAGGAAGTCTCCGACGTGCAACGGGCGGTCGCTCTGATGGAGGAAGCCGCTGTGGCCCTGCCCTGTGGCAGCGCGCTGTACCAAGATGCCGTCAGCGGACTGGCCCAGGCCTACCGCATGCGCTATGGGCTCTTGCGCCGGACACCGGACCTCGACCGTGCCGTGGCGGCCGCCGAGGAGGCCGTGCGAGCCGGCGGGCGGGGCCCCCGCGCCACCGCGAAGGCACGTTCCAACCTGGCGTCCGTCCTGCTGTCCCGTTACCACCGACTGCGCAGGCCCGGCGATCTGGACGAGGCGGTCGAGCATGGTGTCGCGGCCCTGCGCGGACTCGCGCCGGGTTCCGTAGAGGCCCTGACCACGGTTGCGGTCGCCGCGTCGGCACTCACCGAGCGGACGGACGACAGCTTGCGCACCACGGACCGGGACCACGTCGCCTTCCTGCTCGACCGGGAATGGGGCCCGCCCGTCCCCTCCCGGGCCCGGATCCAGTCGCTCCAGGAGGTCGGCGGCCTCGCACTGGCCGCGGGCCGCCACGCACGGGCGGCCCAACTCCTCGACGAAGCCGCTCTGATGTTCCCGTCCGCCGTCCCCGACTCGACAAACCCGATCGACCTGGTTCTGCCGCTGACGATGCACCTCGGACTGGCAGAGAACGCCATCGAGGCGCATTGCGCCCGGAGCGATCCCGCGTCCGCCCTCGCCTCCGCCGAACTCGTCCGGGGCGTGTTGGCGGCGGGCGGCACCAGTGCACCCCTGAGGCCACCCGGGCTCCCGTCCCCGGCGGAGGCCGAGCGTGCGGCTGCCGCACGGCGCTTCACGAGCATCCGACAGGCGCTGTCCGCGGCGCGGCCGTCGTGTCAGGCTCGGCCCTACGACGCCCCTCGCGCGTACGCCGCGTTCGAGGAGGCGTGCGCGGCGGTGCGGGAGGGACACGGTCTAGCCCGCTTTCTGCTGCCTCAGGACGTCTCCGTCCTGAGGCCCGGAGGGGGGCCAGGGGCGGTCGTCGTGGTCAGCGCGGGGCGGCGCGTCGGACACGCCCTGATCATCGGACCGAGCCTGGAGCCGGTCGCGCTGCCGCTGCCGGAACTGACCAGAGCGGCAGCGTCCGAGCACACCGGGCTGTTCGCGCTGGCCGCCGGACAGTTGTGGGCGGACCCGCATGCCCGGCTGGCCGATGCGCTCCCCCTGATGCTGGACTGGCTTTGGACCGCCGTGGGAGAGCCCGTCACGACACGGGTGCGGGAGCTGGTTCCCGAGCCGCGTCCCCGGCTCTGGTGGATCCCGGTCGGACTGATCTCAGTCCTTCCCCTCCACGCGGCTGCTCCGATCGGCGGCGCCGGCTGCCTGGACGCGGTGGTGTCCTCGTACGCGCCGTCGGTCCGCGCGTCGCACGCCGGCCGCCCCGGCCGGCCCGGCCCGCGGCGGCAGCTCGCGGTCGCCGTGTCGAGCAGTCCCGGCCTGCCGGAGCTGCCCGGGGCGCTTCGGGAAGCCCGTGAGCTGGCGGCGCGGGGGGCCACCATACTGCCGGACGCGTCGCGGGCGGAGGTTATGGCGGCCCTGCCTGCGGCGAGCCGAGTGCACTTCGCCTGCCACGCCGGCATCGATCCTCTCTCGCCCTCGGAAGGGGCTCTGTACCTGGCCGACGGTCCGCTGACGATCGCCGAAGTGGCCGCACTCGACCTGGCGGGCGCCGAACTCGCCTACCTCTCAGCGTGTTCCACGGGGCAGGGCGGCTGGCGATACGCCGGTGAGGCCCTGCACGTGGCGTCTGCGTTCCGGCAGGCGGGCTTTCGCCATGTCATCGGCAGCCTCTGGCCGGTTGCGGACCCCGTGGCGGTCCGCTTCGCACGCCGCTTCTACGAGGAACTTCCACCCGAGGACTCGGAGGGCAGCGCCGAGGCGCTGAACCGGGCCGCGCGGTGGATGAGGGATCGGAACCCGGCCCGCCCCGACCAGTGGGCGGCGCTGGTGCACAGCGGTCCGTGACGCTCCGCGCCGCCACATGGCCCTCGGGGCGGCTCATGACCCGCCGTGCCACGAGGGCGTCGGCGGCGGGGCGTGCAGGATCCCCTCGGTCAGCCAGTCCTGACCTCGGTCGTCCACCGGCGCCCCGGCCGCCCGGAGCCGCTGGGCGAGTTTTCGGCGGCAGGCCGCGGTGTCCTCCAGTTGGATGAAGTTGCGCCCCGCCAGGTCGGCGATGGGGCGGTGCGTGCCTGTCCGGACGATCACCGTCCGGGCCGGCGCGTGGGCGAGGGCCATGCCCAGTTCGAGCAGGACGTTGGGCCGCGCCTGCATTCCGACCGAGGTCTCCTCGGGGGGATCGCCAGGGGCGCACAGATGCGGGTGGAGCTGGACGGTGTCCTCCGGCGTCAGCAGGACCACGACCGCCCCGGCCTGGCGGATGCCCCGGGCCACCAGCTCCCCGAGGAACGGGCTGCCCTCCGCAGCGGACTCCACGAGGGTCTCCCATTCGAGCGGGCGCAGGCCGAGAGCGCGCAGAAAGGCGAACATCCCGGCCCGTACCGTCGACTCCCGCCCGTGGACGACGAAGACGTTGCGCCGCGCCTCGTCCGGAACCGTGGCTGACGGGGCCGGCTCCGGCGCCCGCGGGACCTGCACGGGGCCGTGCTCGGCCTCCCAGCGGTCCACGGTGTCCGCCAGGTAGCCCGCTTCGTCGTCGATTGCGGACGACAGCCACGAGGCCAGCGCGTGGTCGTCGGCGAACGGTCCCGTGTACGGCGGCGGACTACCCAGGGCGCGGGCCATGTTGTCGGCGGCGATATCCACGGTGCGGCGCAGAGAGCGCAGCCGCGGCACCAGGCGGCGCGCCTCGGCCGGCGCGCCCGTCGAGTCCGGGAAGTCGGCGGGGACGCGTCCGCCGGGGTGTCCCGTCGCCTCGTCGAGCCGGGCCCGCAGCTCGGCCGCCCGGTTGTCGCACCGCCAGACCCGCAGTTGGTAGCGGAGTTTGGCCGCGTGCAGCAGGTAGCGTGCGAGCGGGGGGATCGAGGTTCCGCCGGAGGACCAGCACCAGGCGCTGGCCCGCGCCTCGTCGTCTGCCTCCGCCACCAGCAGGAAGTCCCGCCGGGATCGTTCGTCCCCGGCCGGGGCGAGTTCCCACAGGTGGAGCTGCTCCTGCTCGGTGACACCCTGCGTGAGTCCTCGGGGAGTCTGCAGCGTATGCGGAAGCAGGCCTCGCAGGGCAGGTTCGGCCTCGGCAGGGGCGAGCGGCGGGGCCGAGCCGCCGGTCGGTGCTGACAGCCGGGCGAGGTACACGCGTGCCTCGCCGATCAGCGCCTCGGTCCTGCCGTGGGACACCGCATCCCACTGGCGTGTGAGCAGCCGCCACCCGGGCCGGTCGTGTCGCGGTGCCAGGGCCACGGAGAGGGACAGCACGTCGTGGTGGCGCCGCAGCACCGCCTGATAGTCGTCCTCGGCGTTCTCCTGTGCGGCCAGCGTGCGCACATCGTCCGTGCCTGGCGCGGCCCGGAGCAACTGCGCGGCCGTCGCCGGAAGATCCCGGGGCAGGCCGCTGCCCGGCAGGGCCCGGTCCATGACGAACAGGTGCCGACAAGCTGTCCACAGGCCCCTCACGGCGTCGTACGCGGCCGTGGCGCGGAGGCTACCCAGGGGGGCCACGAGGTGTACGACGAGGTGCTCGTCAAGAAGTTCCGTCGTCGTTCCGACCGGGGCGGCCGGAGTCTCAGCCACTGTCGGAGCCGCTCGACTCCACCGGGATGTCTGTCCGCGAACCGTCACCACCGTGGGTGAGTTCGTGCAGGAGGACGTTGACGCGCTCGCGCAACTGCGGTTCGGCGTCCCCTTCCTGGGGCGCGGAGCCGGCCCGGATGACCCGTGAAGGAGCGAGGTCCTCCAAGGTGGTCGTGGCGTCGAGCAGTTCCTCGGCGCCGCCATCGCGGAGGGCGAGCGCCAGGGCGTACACGGACCGGCTCACCTGCTCCCAGTCTGCGGGCGGCAGCCGCCACCGCAGTACCTCGTTCAGGGCCTCGACGGCGTCGTCGTACCCTGCGGCGCTGTCGGACGCCGTGGTCCTTCCGTCGTACACGGACATGCTGGGGGCCTCCTCCTGATCCGTGCGGGGGCCGTCGATTGTGGCACCGTCCTCCTGCTCGCCGAGGAACTTCGCGAAGAGCGTCGGCCCGACCCCGGCGATGGCGTCGGGCCTGACCACGAGCCGCAGTTCGGGGCTCACCGTACCGATGCGCGAACGGGCCAGGAACGAGCGCACGACCGTAGCCAGCGACTCCTGCGGCCCCAGGCCATCGACGCGCGCGAGCCCGGCGCCGACGAGCCCGATCGCCACGGGGCGGCGCCACCCGTGCCGGGCGGTGTGCTCCCATAGGCGCTCCATGCCGTGCGCCAGATCCTGTGGGGAGGAACGGGCGGCCAGATCGTTGCCCATGCGGCTGTAGGCGACGCCGAAGATCCGCTGTTCGTCGGCCCACAGGGTGACGATCGTGCCCAAGGGATAGCGTGTGAGCTTGCCGAGGCGCTTGTCCGACCTGGACTCCACCGACTCCGCCGGGACATGCCGCAGCTCCCGCCGCAACTGGTCGTCGAGCCGCTTGCGGTCCCCGCAGAACAGAATGTGCAGTAACTGGCCCTGGAGGCTGTCGCGGTGGATCACCCGGTCGTCCGTGACGGTGTCGAAGGTATCGGTGAACCCGATCACCAGGTCGGCGTCCGACTGGTGGAGGAGATCGCCGTAGACCAGCGAAACCGAGGTCCGCATGGCGGGGAAGCAGCGCCGGGCCAGCACGGCGCCCTCCTCCTCGCGCACACGGCTGCGCAGCTCCGACACCGTCAGGCCGAGGGCGAGGTCTTCCGGGAGTGACTCGGCCAGCCGCTCCGTGACGGCGAGGGCCGCCGCGTTGTCACCCACCGCTGTGTGGGCACGCGCCAGTTCGCGCTGCGCCGTCTCGTGCAGGGCGCGCAGACGCGCGATCGTGCCGTCGGCGAACTCGTAGCCCTCCACGTCCTGGAGGGGGCGGCCCCTCCACAGGTCCAGGGCGTGCGACAGGCCGGCGACGGCCAGGGCAAGCGGCAGCCGTCGGGCATCGCGCACCAGCTCCTGGAACCTCCACAGGTCCACTTGGTCGGACCGCAGTGCCAGCCGATAGGTACTCACCCTCCCCGGTTCGGTGACGATCACTCCGGAACCGTCACCGCTGCCCTGGTCGAAGAGCCGACGTAGCATCAGGACCCGTTTTTGCACCGCCACCCGGTCTCCACGTCGCGGCGGAGACACCCCCCAGACGTCCCGCGCCACCTCGTCCACCGTGACCGGCTCTCCCCCCGCCACGGCGAGCCGGGCCAGGACGGCGGTGGCCAGCGGAGGCGGTGTGCTCACCTCGACACCGTGGTGCACCCGGGTTCTGCCGAACAGTGTCAGTCGCAGATCGTTCACATCGCCCCCGTCGCCCGTCACAGCACGGCACCGCGACAGTCTAACGACGCACCAGGCAACGGCGGTAGCGCGACGGAAGCACATGGGAAGCGATTCGGTGCTTGTGGCGGAAGCACCCCGGCGCGTTGACTTCGGAGGCCCAACAGCCAAGGTGAGCAAAGGAGTTAATGATGTCCACGACAGAGCAGAACGCCGGCCTGACCGTGCGGATGGCGGCCGTGGTCGGCACGGGCCGCGGCCCCTTGTCGGTGTCCGTGGCCACGGGCGAGGTCAGGTCCGTCACGGACCGCGTGGAGCGCCTCCGGGCCACGCACCCGTCCGCGAGCCGCGGCTCCTGCCTCTCCGGGTACTCCACCTGGGGCGACTGACCCCCCTGACCCGTGCCCCGCGGGGGGGGGGGGGGGGGGGGGGGGGGGGGGGGGGCGGGGGGGGGGGGGGGGCGGCGGCCGCGGGGTGAGGAAGAGCGGCTACGGGCCGGGCCCCCGGCCGCGCAGCACGGGCAGGTGGGAGAGCGAGGGGAG
>NZ_JAFEUF010000012.1:38420-61828 GCF_016901035.1 Streptomyces durocortorensis | reverse complement strand
TCCTTCGGCTCTCTTCTCCCTTAACCCACCCCCAACCACCCCCCCTGCGGCGTCCCGCCGCGGGCCCGCGCGGGGGGCGCCCCCCCCCCCCCGCCCGGCCCCCCCCGGGCCCCCGGGGGCCCCCCCCCGGGGGCTTCCAGAGCTGGAGTGCGCATGCTGACCACCGGAATCACCCTCTCCGTCCGCTGTGATGCCTTCCACCCGTCGGACGTCATGATCAGTTCGGGAACGCGTCGGCTGGCTGATGTCCCCGGGACGGCGGCAGACCCGACGGCCGTCGTCCCCGAGGACGACTGGCGTGCCCTCGTCCGTGCCGAGTGGGAGGTACTCGATCCCGCACCGGCCACCCCGCTGAACCGGATGCTGACCGTGCTTGGTCTGGACACCGACTCGCTGGAGGCCTGCCGTGGCGAACTGCTGCCAGTGCTCGCGGCAGCCCGCGAGGGCGACGCGAACGAGCAGGCGGGGCGGCGCGGCGCGGTCCTTGGCCGGGTCCGTGAGCGTGTGCTGGACGCCGTCGGGTCCTGCGTCGGCGCACGCAGCACCCGTCAGGGGGCCAGCGACAGCGTGGTCCACGGCTCCGGCCTCGTCTCGACCGCGTACAACTATGAGCAGCGCACCTTCATGGGTCTTCACCTCGACAACCACGAGGAGCTCCCGCTGACCGAACGGCACCGCTCCCTCCTCCTCACGGTCGCCAACCTGGGGTTCACCGACCGGTACGTCCACTTCGTCAACCTCCGCACGGCCGACCTGGCGCTGATGCTCGCGGCGACCGACCGCGTGGTACCGCAGACCAGCCACGCCCTGAAGAACGCCTTCTTCTCGGCCTTCCCCACCCACCCGGTGCTGCGCGTGCGGCTCAGACCCGGCCAGGCGTACCTCGTCAACACCCAGGACGTGCTCCATGACGGCGCCACCAACAACGAGGGTTTGCCGGACGTCTCCTTCCTCACGGCCAACCGGCTGACCGTGGCCCCGCTGGTGCGGGAGGCCCGATGAACGCGCCGCGGCGCCCGGCCGCGCCCGGCCCGATACGGCAGGTGGTGCTGCAGTCCACCGGCTTCTGCAACATCGACTGCGCGTACTGCTACCTGCCTGACCGGCTCACGAGGACCGTGATGCCCCTCGACATCGTGCGCGCCACGGCCCGGGCACTCGCCGACAGCGGCCTGCTCGCACCAGCGGTGGAGGTCCGCTGGCACGCCGGTGAACCGCTCACCGTGCCGAGATCGTTCTACTCCCAGGCCCACGCACTGCTGCGGCGAGCCCTGGGGGACCGCACTCGGCTGTCGTTCTCGCTCCAGACCAACGGCCTGCTGCTCGACAGTGCGTGGGCAGACTTCCTGCAGCACGAGGAGGTGCGCGTGGGCGTCAGCCTCGACGGCCCCGCACAGGTACATGACGCGCACCGCCGCACCCGCAGCGGGGCGGGCACCCTGGCCCGCGCACTCAAGGGCGTGTCCCACTTGGTGGGGGCGGGACTGAGCTACGACGTCATCTCTGTCGTCACCCCGGCGACGCTCGCGCACACCGGGGCCTACCTGGACTTCATGGCGGAGCTCGCCCCCCGTTCGCTGGGACTGAACCCCGAGGAGACGGAAGGGGGCAACGATTCCGGTCTGCACCGGGCAGACGGCTTCGAGCAGGAGTACCGGGCCTTCCTGCACCGCGTCGCCCGGTGGTCGAAGGAGACGGGCGTCGAGGTGCGCGAACTCGCGGCGATGCGACGGCACGTCCTGCACCACGCCCTGCCCGTCCGCAACACGCAGAACGAACCGCTGTCCATCGTCACCGTCGGAGCCGACGGCCGGGTGTCGTCCTTCTCCCCGGAACTGTTCGGCTGGATGAGCGAGCGATACCGGGACTTCGTGATCGGCCAGGTGAACGACCCCGGCTTCCGTTTCGACCGCTGGCCGGAGAGCTTCCGGCTGCTGGCGTCGGACATCGACCGCGGACGGGCCGGCTGCGAACGGTCCTGCTCCTACTACGCGGTGTGCGGCGGCGGCGCTCCGGCGAACAAATGGGCCGAGTGCGGAAACATGGCCGCCACCCGCACCGCGTTCTGCTCGCTCGGGGTCATGGCCGTCGCCGACGTCGTGCTGGACGAGCTCGAAACGGCGCGCCGGTGAGCACGCCGGCGCCCAGGATCACTGTCCGCGGCGACTGCCCTCCGGCCACCGAGGACGCCGTCCGTGCCGCACTCGCCGACGGTCCGGCCGATGCCTCCCGCGTCGCGGCTCTGGTCGATCTGCCGGGACACTTCGTGGTCACCGCCGAATTCCCCGACAGGGACCTGATCGTGGCCTCCCGCTCGGGGGCCGTGGCTCACTACTACGACACCGTCACGAGCCGCGCCCACGGCGCGAGCGTCACGGACGTGCTCACCCTCGCGGGACGCGCGCCGCGCTGGAACGCCCCAGCCCTGGCCGATCACCTGGTCCACGGGCATCCGCTGGGTGACGCCACGCTCGACCGCGAAATCCTCCGGGTACCGGCGGGGGCTGTAGTCACCATGTCCCGCCTACGGGCCGACCTGGTGACGGTGCCACCCTTGATGCGCGAGCCCGGACCGCCGACAGTCGCCGCCCGAACCGCCCTCGTCGCGCTGCGCGCCGCGGTCCGGGACGCTGCGCGAATCCCGTGCGCCCTCTCGATGTCGGGTGGCCTCGACGCCCGGCTACTGCTCGCCGCCCTCCTGGCCGACGGGATCAAGCCGCGTCTGCTGATCTCCGGAGTGGCCGGCTCGTTCGACCGCACCGTCGCGCTGGCGATCGCTCGGGACTTCGGCCTGCCCCACCAGGTGCACGTCGTTTCCGAGTCCGCGCTCATGGCCAGCGCCAAGGGCATCACGGCGGCCTCGGACGGACTTCTTCCGATCAGCAACTGGGCGGGGATGGCGCACGTCGCGGAGGCGGGCGGCACCGAGCCGGTGCTCTTCGGCTATCACGGTGAGCTGGCCAGGGCCTACCATCTGCCCGCGGTGGGCAGGCGGGCGTTTCTGTGGGCCACCCGGCCGGCTGCGCAGGCTCCCGCCCGTCTGCTCGAACGCGCGGGCGGGCATCCCTTCCTGCCGGACGAGCGGGATCGGCTCGCGGGCGAACTTCGTGAGGCCCTCGAGCCGGAGGCCCTCATGGAGCGGATCCGGGCGGCGCTGCCGGTGGGCGCCATGCGGGGCACGCTGCTCGGGGCGTCAGAGGCGTTCTTCCGCACCCAGTACGGGCATCGAAAGATCGCCGCCAACTTGGCGGCCATCGGCACCTTCAGCCGCTGGCGGGTGCCCCTGTTCGCCCCCGACTGGAGCGACGCCGTTCAGGCTATGCCCCGTGACTGGAAGCTGGGCGACCGTTGGCACCGCTGGGCCATCGGCCTGCTGTGTCCGGCGCTGCTGCGCTACCCCGAGGAGCGCTACGGCGCCACCACCTCGCGCCGCCCCCCGCTCCGCTTCTGGTTGAGGGGACCCGCCCTGCCGAGCACGCCGTTCTACGTAGACCAAGCGCCGCTGCGGAGCCGGAGCGAGCTGCTGGCGAGCCTGGCCGACACCGACGCCTCGGCACTGGCGCCGCTCCTGGACCCCGACCTCGTGGGTGAGTTGGTCCGTGCGCAGACGGGGACGTCGCCCCGCTCCCACCTGTGTTTCGCCCTGAGCGCCCTCGTCGGCTGGAGCCGGATCGCGGCGGCCCGGCCATAGTGGCGGGCTCGTTAGTCGTAGCGGTTGGCGAGGGCCTTGTTCTGCTTGAGCCGGTTGAAACAGCGTTCGACGAGGGCGACGACCGGCTCGAACCGCGTGCGGTGGTTCGCGTTCCCGCCGGTGACCCGGTGTGCGAGTGCATGTCGGCAGGTATGCCCGGCACTGACAGTCCGCCGGGTAGTCGGTCGTCTGCATCATCCCGGACAAGGGTCCGGCCCGTGGCTGCTCCGGGGGGCGGTCCTCGTGCGGGTCGACCATCGACATGAGCACCCTGTCGCTTACCTGGTGTGACATCCGGAGCCGGACTGCCTGGAGCGTGACGGCGCCTCCAGGCAACCGACTTCAGGCTCTAGAAGAAGCCCAGCTTCTTCGGCGAGTACGACACCAGAAGGTTCTTCGTCTGCTGGTAGTGCTCCAGCATCATCTTGTGGTTCTCCCGCCCGATGCCCGACTGCTTGTAGCCGCCGAACGCGGCGTGGGCCGGATACGCGTGGTAGCAGTTCGTCCAGACCCTGCCCGCCTTGATCCCGCGCCCCGCCCGGTAGGCGGTGTTGACGTCACGGGTCCAGACCCCGGCTCCCAGCCCGTACAGGGTGTCGTTCGCCGTGCTGATGGCATCGTCGAAGTCCGTGAAGGACGTCACGGCCACGACCGGGCCGAAGATCTCCTCCTGGAAGACCCGCATCCGGTTGTCCCCCTCGAAGACCGTCGGCTGGACGTAGTAGCCGCCCTCCAGCTCACCGCCGTGCTCGATGCGCTGACCGCCCGTCAGGATCTTCGCCCCCTCCTGCTGGCCGATGTCCAGGTACGAAAGGATCTTTTGCAACTGGTCGTTGGAGGCCTGGGCGCCGATCATCGTGTCGGTGTCCAGCGGGTGACCCGGCACGATCTGCTCGGTGCGGGCGATGGCCGCCTCCAGGAACGCGCCGTAGTGGCCGCGCTGGACGAGAGCGCGCGACGGACACGTGCACACCTCGCCCTGGTTGAGGGCGAACATGGTGAACCCTTCGAGGGCCTTGTCGAGGAAGTCGTCGTCGGCGCTCGATACGTCGTCGAAGAAGATGTTCGGCGACTTGCCGCCCAGCTCCAGTGTCACCGGTTTGATGTTCTCGGAGGCGTACTGCATGATCAGCCGCCCCGTCGTGGTCTCACCGGTGAAGGCGATCTTCGCGACGCGCGGGCTGGAGGCGAGCGGCTTGCCGGCTTCCGCCCCGAAGCCGTTGACGATGTTGACGACGCCCGGCGGCAGCAGATCCGCCACCAGGCTCAGCCAGTAGTGGATCGAGGCGGGCGTCTGCTCGGCCGGCTTGAGGACCACCGCATTGCCCGCGGCGAGCGCCGGGGCGAGTTTCCAGGTGGCCATCAGGATGGGGAAGTTCCACGGGATGATCTGCCCGACCACGCCCAGCGGCTCGTGGAAGTGGTACGCGACGGTGTCGTCGTCGATCTCGCTGAGCGAACCCTCCTGGGCGCGCAGGGCCCCCGCGAAGTAGCGGAAGTGGTCGACGGCGAGCGGGATGTCGGCCGCCAGCGTCTCCCGCACGGGCTTGCCGTTCTCCCAGCTCTCGGCGACCGCCAGCTCTTCCAGGTGGGCTTCCATCCGGTCGGCGATCCTGTTCAGCACGGAGGCCCGGTCCCCGGCGGACGTGGCGCCCCAGCCCGGAGCCGCGGCATGGGCGGCGTCCAGGGCCAGTTCGACGTCCTCGGCCGTGCCGCGCGCGATCTCGGTGAACGCGCGGCCGTTGACGGGGCTCGGGTTCTCGAAGTACTGACCCCGGGCCGGCGGCACGTACTCCCCGCCGATCCAGTGGTCGTAGCGGGACGCGTACGTGACGATGGCGCCCTCGGTGCCCGGCGCAGCGTAACGGGTCATCTCTGTGGCCTCCCGGATCCGGTGCCGCCCGCCGTTGGACGGCCCTCGGCGCGAGGCTAGGTACGGGGACGTTGCAAGGGCGTTGCACGGGTGCCGCGACAAGATGCACGAAGGGGAGCGGTCGCCGCACCTAGCCGCGCTGCTCGGCGTCGAGTCCCCGGACCCGAGCCTGCAACGCCGCCCGCTGGTCCACCGGGACCGCCGCGGCCAGCGCGCGCCACACCGGCAGGTCCTCCTCGCCCCACGGGCTGTACGCCCAGTCGGCGAGCAGCCCCGGATCACCCCGGGCGATCAGCGCGGCCCGCAACTGCTCCTCGATCCGACGCCGCAGGCGTACGACCACCGGGGCCCGGGAGCCCGGGAGCAGCGGACCCGCGTACGCGTCAAGCGCCGCCGCCACCGCGCCCGAACCCAGCCGGCGCGTCACCGTGTCGAAGTCGGCGTCCACCGGGACGGCCAGCCGGTACGGGCGCGAGTCCAGCAGGTCGGGCCCCAGCAGCCGCCGGAGCCGGGAGAGTTCGGCCCGCAGCGTCACCGGGGTCACCGACTCGTCCTCGTACAGCTCGACCAACAGCTCGTCCCCGCTCAGGCCCTCCGGCCGACGGGCCAGGGCGACCAGGATCTCGCTGTGCCGCCGGCTGAGCCGCAGCCGCCGCCCGCGCGCCACCAGCAGCGCCTCGTCCCGGCCCAGCGCGCTGAGCCGCACCGACTCGGCATCGGACGCGGACGACGGCGTCAACAGCGCGAGCTGCGACTCGGCGGCCCGGGCCACCGCCTGGACGAAGGCCAGACTGTGCGGATGGGCGAGCCGGTCGCCGCCCGTGATGTCCACCGCTCCCAGCACCCGGCCCGTACGGGGATCGTGCAACGGCGCCGCCGCGCAGGTCCACTGCTGGACCGGGCGCAGGAAGTGCTCGGCGGCGAAGACCTGGACCGGGCGGTCCACCGCGATGGCCGTCCCCGGCGCGTTCGTCCCCGCCACGGACTCGGCCCAGCGGGCGCCCTCCACGAAGTTCATCAGACCGGCCGCCCGCCGCGCCGCCGAGTGGCCCTCGACCCACAGGAGGCGGCCGTGGGCGTCGCAGACGGCCAGCAGATGTTCCCCGTCCGTGGCGTACGCCCCCATCAGCTCGCGGATCACGGGCATCGCACGGGCCAGGGGATGCGCCGCCCGGTACGGACCCAGCTCGTCCGGGCCGAGTTCCACGACGGGGGCGTCGTCCGGGCTGACCCGCGCCCGTGCCGAGCGTCGCCAGGAAGCGCCTACCACCGCACGGACCGGCCGCTCCAGCCGCCCCGCCGAGGTGAACACGTCATGGGCGCGGCGGAGCGCTCCGCTCCGCTCTCCGGGGTCGGTGTCCGCCGCCAGGGCCACCCAGGGATCCGTCAACTCGCCCTCCCGTCCTGGGCTGTCGTGCTCTCCCATCGTCGTCGCCGTCGGCCTCCGCGACAACCTCGGTGCGGAGAGTCATCACCACGGGTGGCGGGGGAGGACGCTCAGGCGGCGTCGCCGACGAGCCGGAGGTAGCGCTCCCAGTCCCAGTGGACGCCCGGGTCGGTGTGGTCGCTGCCCGGTACCTCGTGGTGGCCGACGATGTGCTCGCGGTCCTTGGGGATGCCGTGACGGTCGCAGATGTCCGCGGCCAGCCGGGCGGACCGCAGGTACATGACGTCCGTGAAGAACTCCGGGCGGTCCACCCACCCTTCGTGCTCGATGCCGATGCTCCGGGTGTTCCAGCTCCAGTTGCCCGCGTGCCAGGCGATGTCCCCCTCGCGCACGCACTGGGCGACATGGCCGTCGCCGGAGCGCACGACGTAGTGGGCCGACACCTGCTTGGAGGGATCGCGGAAGATGCCCGCGGTCGGCGTGAACAACTGCTGGGCGACATGGATGACGACGCGGTCGATCCGGCGCTCGGAAGGGTGGGAGGGAACGGTGTAGTTGGCGGGGGAGGCCGGAGCCCACAGGGCTGTCGCGTAGTCGGTGAGCCCGTTCGGAGCCGCCACGGCCCGGACCGACGACGGCAGGACGGCCGCCGCCGTCGTCGCGGCGGCGCACTGGATGATCCTTCTACGGTGCAACAGGACTCCTGGAGCTGGGACTGGGATCACGACCGGGGCCGGCCCCGGGGACGGGTCGGCGGGCGCGACACGGAGCCGAGTCGGTGAGCCCGCGGGCTTGTGGATCAACCCCGTTGATGCAGACGACGAGCCCCCGGGGCCTCCGGTTCCCCGCACACCGCCGCGCCTGCCGGGCCCGCGCGTCTGTCAGGCCCGCGCGTCTGTCACATCCGCGCGTCTGTCACGTTCGCCGCATGCTTCGTGTCCGCCCCGTCCGCCGCGCCATCATTCGGCCCCCGCCAGGGCCTCCGCCGCACCGTCATCGGCCCCCGCCAGCGCCCCCGCCGGATCGTCGTCCGCCGGTCCGGCAGGCACCCACCGTCCGCGCTCCTTGCGGTAGGGCCACCACCGCCCGCCCCGGTCGAGCCGGAGCTGGAGGTCGGCGCCCGCCACGGTCCAGCGGGCCCGCCCGCTCGCCCGCAGTACCGGCCGCTCGCCCGCCTCCCAGGCCTCGCCGAGCCGGGCGCGGGCCCGCCCCAGTTGCTCCGGGTCCGGCGTCCACTCCTCGTCGAGCACGGCGAGAGCCGCGACCCCGCCGTACCCCCAGGCACGGACCGCCGCGTCCAGGTCCACGGGCGCGCGGCCGGACTCCGTGGCCAGCCGGGCCCCGGTCCGCGCGTCCGGCCGGGCGTCCGCGGCCAGCCGCACCGCGTCCTGCTGCGGGGTCAGCTCCGCCGGGATCGGCTGCCCTTCGTGCCCCGGGGCCAAGGCGTCCAGCAGCATCCGGTGGGCCCGCACCGCACTGTCGGCCGCGAGCACTTCCAGCGCCGCCGGGTCGATCCCGGGCGCGGGTGCGGTCTCCGTGTCCAGCGAAGGCCCGAGCCCCGGCGCGTCGGGGGGCGACGGGGGAGCGGGCAGCGGCGGCAGGATCCCGGCCGCCGCGAACGCTTCCCCGGCCGGCACCCCGCGAACCCCCCGCTCCGGCCCGTCGTCGGCCTCCCGGGGTCCGCCGTCGCCGTCCCGGACCGCACGAGCGGCGCTGCGCACCTGGAGCTCGTCCAGCAGCCGCCGCTCGTCGCGCCCCCGCATCAGCAGCAGGACGAACGGGTCCTCGTCCAGCAAGCGCGCCACCTGGTAGCAGAGAGCACCCGAGTGCGGGCAGTGGTCCCAGGTCCCGCAGGTGCACTCCGGCTCCAGATCGCCGATGCCGGGCAGCAGCTCGACCCCGGCGCTCGCCGCGTCCTCCACCAGGTGCGGTGGCATGTCCCGGTCCAGCAGCGCCGCGATGTGCCCGGCCCGGTCCACCGCCATGTCCAGGAACCGGTCCCAGGCGTCCGCCCCGAGTTGTTGCAGCAGGACGTCGCTGCGGTGGGCCGTGCCGTCGCGGTCCCGCACCACGGCCGTGATCCGCCCCGGCCGTACGGAGACCGCACCGACCCTGCCCTCCCGGGCCAGCCGCCTTCCCTGCTTGAGCTGTTGGCCGTCGAGCGCCGTGTCCTCCAGCGCCTTGAGCCACGCCCGGCCCCACCAGGACGTGGCGAAACCCCGGCCCTGCGCCGGGGGAAGCGCCGCGAACGTACGCTCCGGTCCGCGCCGGCCGCCCCGCGACGCACCACCGTCGTCGCCCCCGCCGTCCACCCCGCCCGAGGCGTCCGCCTCGTCCGTCCCGTACTCCGCCCCGTACGCGTCGTCGTCCTCGAAGCCGTAGTCGTCGCTCATCGTGCGCCCCCTCGCAGCTCGACCAGGTCGGCCAGTTCCGCATCGGTCAGTTCGGTCAGAGCCGCCTCGCCGGAGCCGAGCACCGCGTCCGCGAGGCCCTGCTTGCGGGCGAGCATCGCGGCGATCCGGTCCTCGATCGTGCCCTCCGCGATCAGCCGGTGCACCTGCACCGGCTGCGTCTGGCCGATCCGGTACGCCCGGTCCGTCGCCTGCGCCTCGACCGCCGGATTCCACCAGCGGTCGAAGTGCACGACATGACCGGCGCGGGTGAGGTTGAGCCCGGTGCCCGCCGCTTTGAGGGACAACAGGAACACCGGGGCCTCGCCCGTCTGGAAGCGAGCCACCATCTCCTCACGCCGGGCCACCGGCGTACCGCCGTGCAGGAACTGGGTGGGCACCCCGCGCACGGCCAGGTGTTCCTCCAACAGCCGGGCCATCTGCACGTACTGCGTGAAGACCAGCACCGAACCCTGCTCGGCCAGGATCGTGTCCAGGAGTTCGTCCAGCAGCTCGACCTTCCCCGACCGGTCCGCGATCCGCGGCTGCTCCTCCTTCAGGTACTGCGCCGGATGATTGCAGATCTGCTTCAGCGCCGTCAGCAGCTTCATCACGAGGCCCCGCCGCTCGAAGCCGTCGGCGGCGGAGATCTCCGCCAGGGTCTCGCGGATCACCGCCTCGTACAGAACGGTCTGTTCCGGCGTCAGCGACACGGCCCGGTCGGTCTCGGTCTTCGGCGGCAGCTCGGGCGCGATCCCCGGGTCGGACTTGCGCCGCCGCAGCAGGAACGGCCGTACGAGCGCGGCGAGTCGCTCGGCTGCGCCCGGATCGTTGCCGCCCTCGACCGCGGCGGCGTACCGCGTACGGAAGGTACCGAGCCGGCCGAGCAGACCTGGCGTCGTCCAGTCCAGGATCGCCCACAGCTCGGAGAGGTTGTTCTCCACGGGGGTGCCGGTGAGCGCGACGCGGGCCCGGGCGCCGATCGTCCGCAACTGCTTGGCCGTCGCCGAGTGCGGGTTCTTCACGTGCTGCGCCTCGTCGATGACGACCATGCCCCAGGACACGGCCGCGAGCCGCGGCGCGTCGAGGCGCATCGTGCCGTACGTCGTCAGCACGAACTCGCCGTCCACCAGGCCTTCCAGGGAACGCGACGCGCCGTGGAAGCGGCGGACCGGGGTGCCCGGCGCGAACCGCTCGATCTCCCGCTGCCAGTTCCCCATCAACGACGTCGGGCACACCACCAGCGTCGGCCCTGCCGCGTCCCGGTCGCTCTGCCGGTGCAGGTGCAGGGCGATGAGCGTGATCGTCTTGCCGAGGCCCATGTCGTCGGCGAGGCAGGCCCCGAGGCCGAGCGAGGTCATGGTGTTCAGCCAGTTCAGGCCCCGCAACTGGTAGTCGCGCAGGGTCGCGGTGAGCTTCTGGGGCTGTCCGATCGACTGCTGGGCGGCGGACTCCGGGTCGGCCAGCCGGTCCCGCAGCTGCTGGAGCCAGCCGGTCGCCGCCACCTCGACGCGACGGCCGTCCACCTCCGTCGAACCGGTCAGCACCGCGCCGAGCGCGTCGATCGGGGTGACCTTGTGGTCCCGGGCCTCCCGGGCCCGGCGCGCCTCCTCTGGGTCGATGAGCACCCACTGGTCGCGCAGTCGCACGATGGGCCTGCTGGACTCGGCGAGCCGGTCCAGCTCCTCGCGGGTCAGCTTCCGGTCGCCCAGCGCGAACCGCCAGTCGAAGGACAACAGGGCGTCGGCGGAGAGGAACGAGGGCGTGTCCCCTGCGGTACGCCCCCGTGGCCCGGCCCCCTGCCCGTCACCCTCCCGGTCCGCGTCGTGCGCGTCGTGCGCGTCGTCCGGGCCGATCACGGCGCGCGCGGTGAGCTTCCCGGCCAGTTCCCTGGGCCAGTGCACCTGCACACCGGCGGCGGCCAGGGCACGCGAGGCGGATCCCAGCAGTTCGGCGATCTCCTCGTCGGCAGGTTCCACCGCGTCCGGCACCGCGGCGGAGAGCAACGGGGCCAGCGGGGGCCAGGCGCGGGCGGCCCGCCGCAGGGTGAGGAGGGCGTCCATCCGGGCCCCCGGCCCGAACGCGGCCGCGGTCCGCGAGTCGCCCGCCCACACCTCGGCCGCATCGGCGACCAGGGAGGGATCGCTGACGCTGTGGATCTGCAGCACGGCACGGAACGACGGCGCGGCCACGTCGGTACCGGACCCCGGCCCCACCGCTCCCGCGGCGGCGTCGGAGCCCGGCTCCGCGCCGGTCCGCCCCGCGGCCACCCCCGTGACCTCGATACGCAACGAGAGCCGTACGCCCGCGTCGTGACCGGCCGCCACATCGGCCGCCCAGGCCCGTCCCTCGGGCAGGTGCTGGGGCTGCTGGGCGGTGAGCGCTGGGCCGGCGGCGGCGAACCCGACGAGCGGGGTACGGGGCATCGCGTCGGCCACGGCATCGAGGAACGCCCGCAGCAGGCGCTCCGGTTCGGGCAGCAACGGCTCCCCGTCCTCCCCGTCCTCTCCACCCTCCCCGTCCGGAACGGGCGTCGCGTGCGCGGTCGGCGGCATCGATGCCGCGAGCTCCCGGATCCGTTCGAGGTCCTCGGCGCTCAACGGTCCGATCCGCCAGGCGTCATGGTCGGTGGTGCTCAGCCCCGGCAGCAGCAGGCCGCGGGCGACGAACTGGAGAGCGAGGAGCGCGGCGGCGCCCCAGAAGGCGGTGGCGGGCGAGGCCTGCGCGGCGGCCCGTGCCCGGGTCAGCACCGGCAGAGCGTCCCGCACGGGAAGGAACCGCGCCGGGACCGTACGGGGTCGCAGGTCGGCTCCGACCACGGTCAGCTCCGACCCGGCCCCAGGGGTGTCGCAGGGGGTGCTGCCGTCCGGATCCCAGAACGCGATCCTGCCGGTACGAGCCGGATCCGCGGGGACGAAGACCGCGGAGCAGCGGGACAGTTCGGCGATCTCGGAGGGCGTTGCCGCGGGGTGCCTGTGCACAGCGATGTCTGATTCCTCAAACTTGACTAGTGGGCGGAGTCGCCGAGGGTACTCCACTTCGCCCGATGACAGGCCGTGCGGATCTGTGGCGTGCATCACTCCTGCTCCGCCTCCGGTCTCGGTGGTGCAGCCAGCCCCACCCCTGGATACGGGGGTCTGCCCCAGGGGGACCAGGGTGGTGGCGCCATGGCTCCCACCGGCCCCCGATCCGTACGTTCGATGAGGTCAGCGCACAGGTTCCAGAGACCGGAGACGTCATGCCCCAGGCGACAGCCACTGTTGCGGACCCCGCCGACGAAAGCGGTCCCGACCGCCCGGCCGACGCCCGCCCGGCCGACGCCCGCGGGGCAACGGCCGGAAGCGACTTCGCGCCGCTGCTGCGTGCGGTGAGGGACCAGGGCCTGCTGGAGCGCCGCACCGACAGGTACGTGCTCGGCATCGCCGCCAATCTGCTGGCCCTGGGTGCGGTGGTCACCGGCCTCGTCCTGGTGGGCGACTCCTGGTGGAGCCTGCTGCTCGCCCTGCCGCTGGCGGTCCTGTGGACCCGTACGGCCTTCGTCGCCCACGACGCGGGTCATGCGCAGATATCCGGCGACCGCCGGACGAGCCGGCTGATCGCCCTCGTACACGCCAATCTGCTGCTCGGTATGAACGAAGCGTGGTGGAACGACAAGCACGTACGCCACCACGCCAACCCCAACCACATCGACAAGGACCCCGATGTCGGTGTCGGCGCCCTGGTCTGGACCCAGAAGCAGGCGGCGCAGCGGGAGGGATTCGCCCGCTGGCTGACCAGGAACCAGGCCCGGCTGTTCTTCCCGATGCTGCTGCTCGAAGGCATCGCGCTGAAGATCTACGGATTCCAGTTCCTGCGCCGTCAGCCCCTCCGGGAGCGGGCCGTCTCGGCGCTGCTGCTGACCGCGCACGTCGCCCTCTACGCGACGCTGCTGCTCAGCACGCTGTCCCCGGGCAAGGCGATCGTCTTCGCCCTGGTGCTGCACGCGCTGTTCGGTCTCCACCTGGGCCTGGCCTTCGCCCCCAACCACAAGGGGATGGAGATGCCCGACCCCGACGGTGAGCGCTGGGGCCACCTCCAGCGGCAGGTCCTGACCTCGCGCAACGTACGCGGCGCCGTTCTGACCGACTGGTTCCTCGGCGGGCTGAACTACCAGATCGAGCACCACCTCTTCCCGAGCATGCCCCGCCCTCATCTGCGCCTTGCCCAGCCCCTGGTCAGGGCGCACTGCGCGGGCATCGGCATGCCGTACGTGGAGACCGGGCTCATCGAGTCCTACCGGCAGGCGCTGGCGCACATGCACGACGTCGGTGAACCGCTGCGGTAGTACGCCGGGCGGCGCGGCCGCCCGGGAACGTGGGGAACGTAAGGACGCGCGGACGCGTTCACACAACAGGAGCGGCGCCGGCCGCGAAGGAGGCGTGGACCATGTCGAATGGTGCGAAGGTCGCTGTCGGGGGAGTTCTCGCGGCAGCCATCCTGTGGCCCCTGCTCGGATTCTGGTGGGCGCTGCTGATCGTGATCGGGGTTCCCGTGGCGGGCTATCTCCTGCTGGACCCGTCCCAGCGGCGCAGGCTCCGCAGGATCAACCGCAAGGAGATCGGACGCTGACCGAGGACGTCCAGGAGATCGGACGCTGAGCGAGGACGTCACAAACCCTGGACGTCACAAACCCTGGACGTCACGGGCCCTGGACGGCGAGCCCGTCCAGGGCCGCGAGCAGGCCGGGCAGCGCGTCTCCACGGCCGACGGGAATGACCGTCCCCGGCTCCTCGTCCAGCAGGAACAGGGCGATGTCATTGGTCCGGGCCACCATCGACCACCCCGGGCCGTCGACGCGCAGCGTGCGTGCGTCGGCGGTGGCGTACGAGGAGCGGATCCGGCCGGGTGGCGGCGGAGCCTCCGTATAGGCGCTCGCCTCCGACAGGGCCCGCCGAACACCGGGGTGCCGGAGCGACCCGGAGGCGGCGCTCTCCGCCTCACCCCCGGTGGCGGTCTCCGCCCCTCCGGCCGCACCCGGCTGCGGGAACTGCGTCTCGTCGATCTGCTCGCGCCACACCGACCACTGCGCGGCGATCTCATCCGCGCCGAGCCGTCGCTGCGCCGGACCCCAGGCCTCCGTGTCGGGAGGGGTGAGGGGCGCGGGGCCCTCCCCGTCCGTATCCGGATCGTGCGGATCCGGGACGCCGGGTGCCGAGACGGCCAGGTCCATCGGCCAGCCCGGCAGGGCGCACACCATGGAACGCTCGTCGGGGGAGAGGTCGTGCTCCATGCCGCAGTCCCACGCGGCGATGGCGACCGCCACCTGGGACGGGTCCTCGACGACCACCGTCCACCGGGCCCCCTCCCCGTCCTGCCCGAGGATGAGCCCGTAGCCCTCCTCGTACGGTTCGAGTGCGAGAGCGCCGCACGCGGCCACATAGTCGTCACCCAGCACGCTGGGGAACCGCGCCGGCGTCAGCAGCATCGCGGTCAGCACCAGCAGCGCGTCATCGGCGTCCGCATCATCCGCACCGCCCACGGTGTCCTCCCCATCGCTCATCGCTCATCCCTCATCGCGGAACCGCCCATCGCCCGGTCCTGCGTCCCTCGGTCCGTCGGCGCACCCTAACTACTCGGTAACCCCCTCGTCGAGGCCCTGACGAGCAGCGACGA
This sequence comes from Streptomyces durocortorensis, assembly GCF_016901035.1. GTDB lineage: Bacteria > Actinomycetota > Actinomycetes > Streptomycetales > Streptomycetaceae > Streptomyces > Streptomyces durocortorensis. The sequence goes on along the minus strand of NZ_JAFEUF010000012.1, from coordinate 46,835 downwards.
GCCGGACCCGCGCCCGCCCCGTCCGGGTCAGGCGGGGGCGAAGGGCCGGGCGCGCCGGAGGCCTCCGCGTAAGGTTGGACCATCGGGCCGAACGAGGGGGACAGCATGGTGAAGCGGTACGACCGGCTGAAAGAGATTCAGCGGCTGGACCCCGAGCGGGACTTCTTGGAGATCTACCGCCTCACCGTCACCTACGAGTTCCCCTGGGACATCACCCGCGCCCTCGAACTGGCCCTCTACCGCACCTATGCCGTGCCCAGCATCGGCCGACTCCTCAACGAGACAGCGGAGTTGACGGAGCGCTCGCAGAAGCGCTACGACGACACCGCCCTGCTGCTCGACACGGTGGTGGAACACGGCTTCGACACCGACGAAGGCCGCACGGCCGTCCGCCGGATCAACCAGATGCACCGCAGCTACGCCATCAGCAACGACGACATGCGCTACGTCTTGTGCACGTTCGTCGTCACCCCGAAGCGCTGGCTGGACAGTTTCGGCTGGCGACGCCTCTGCTGCCACGAGCGGGCCGCCTTCGCCGCCTACTACCGCACGCTCGGCGCACGGATGGGCATCACTGGCGTTCCGGAGACCTACGACGACTTCGAGCGCACCCTCGACGCCTACGAGCACGAGCACTTCGGCTGGGACGAAGGAGCCCGACGGGTCTCCGACGCCACCCTGGCGCTGATGGGGTCCTGGTATCCGGCCCCGCTCGCCCCGGTGGTGCGCGGGGCGAGCCTCGCGCTCCTGGACGACTCTCTGCTCGAAGCGTTCCGCTACCGCCGCCCGGGGCCGGTCGCTCGCGGAGTGACCAGGGGTGCGCTCCGGCTCCGGGCCCGTGCCGTCCGGCTCCTGCCGCCCCGGCGGGCGCCCCACTACGCGCGCCAGAATCCCGAGATCAAGGGCTATCCGGACGGGTACGAGATCGCGGGGCTCGGCACGTTCCCCACACCGGGCGTCCGTGGCTGCCCGGTGCCCGGCCGGGGGGCGTCGCAGACGCCCGCCGAATGACGCGACCGCTCCGACCGCTCCGACCGGTACGCCGTTGCCGCCGGGCCGATGCCCGCCGGAGACGGCCCGGCCTCACACCTGCCTGACGGCGAGGGCGAGAAAGCGATCGTCCTCGTCGGTGTAGGACTCCAGCCGCCACCCCGCACCGGCCAGCAGCTCACGCAGCCGGGGCTCGGCCCGTAGATCGTCGTCGGTGACCGTGCGCCCGTGGCGCGCGGCGAGGGCCGTCCGGCCGATCGGGTGGAACAGCGCCAGGACCCCGCCCGGCCGGACCACGCGGGCGAGTTCCGCCGTATCGGCCTCGGGCCGGGCCACATGTGAGATCAGCCCGGCTCCGAACACCGCGTCCAGCGCTCCGTCGCGCAGTGGCAGCCGCGCCACGTCGGCACGGAGAAGCGTCCCGCTGTCGCCACGTCCGGCCCGTGCCGCCGCCTCCAGCATGGCCGGGGTGAGGTCGGCGCCCAGCACGGTGCCCTGCGGCCCGACCGCCGCCCGCAGCGCGGGCAGCGCGCGCCCCGTCCCGCAGCCCGCGTCGAGCACGGCATCGCCGGGCCGCAGCCCCAGCAGGCAGGCCGCCGCGGCATAGGCGGGGCCGTCGTCGGGGAAGCGGCTGTCCCAATCGGCCGCACGCGGGGTGAAGAAGTCCAGGACATGGGTGTGGGCGTCAGTCATGGGGGACATGCTCGCGCAACCGCACGCGGCGTGCGAGCGCCGGGATCCGACCCGACCCGTCAGACGTTGACGCCGTAGTCCGACGCGATGCCCGCCAGGCCGGAGGCATAACCCTGGCCGACCGCACGGAACTTCCACTCGGCGCCGTGTCGGTACAGCTCGCCGAAGACCATCGCCGTCTCGGTGGAGGCGTCCTCGCTCAGGTCGTAACGGGCGAGCTCGACGCCGTTGGCCCGGTTCACCACGCGGATGAACGCGTTGCGCACCTGACCGAAGCTCTGGCCACGGCTCTCGGCGTCGTGGATCGAGACGGGGAACACGATCTTCTCGATCTCGGCGGGGACCGACGACAGGTCGACCTCGACCGACTCGTCGTCGCCCTCGCCCTCACCCGTCAGGTTGTCGCCGGTGTGGCGGACGGAACCGTCGGGGCTGTTGAGGTTGTTGTAGAAGACGAAATGGCTGTCGGAGAGGACCTTGCCCGCCGCGGAGCACAGCAGCGCACTGGCATCCAGGTCGTGATCGGCCCCGGTCGTGGTCCGTACGTCCCATCCGAGCCCGACCGTGACGGCGGTCAGGCCGGGGGCTTCCTTCGACAGGGAGACATTGCCGCCCTTGGCCAGGGTCACGCCCATGAATTTCCTCCAGTGTTCCGTCGGTCCGCACCTGCGATCCGGAACCCTGCGGCTTCACCGCGTCCGGGTCCGGAGACCGGTGCCGTTCTGCTGTCACTTGTCACTCTTGTGGCCGCTGTCTGTACAAACGCTCGACGCGCCGCTCCGGGTTCCCGGATTGCGCAAGCCATGAACCGAGCAGCGGCCCGAAGGCCCGGTCCCTCGCCCGGCCCGGGCGCGCCCGTGGGGGTCAGCGGGCGTTCTCGTCCTTCATCGCCCTGGCCTCGCTCTTGAGGATGCGCATGGACTTGCCCAGCGCGCGGGCCGTGTCCGGCAGCTTCTTCGAGCCGAAGACGGCGATCACGACGACCGCCAGGATCAGCAGGTGCCAGGGCTCCAGGCCGTTGCGCAGCATCTGGTCCCACCCTTCTCTCGGTACGCAACAACAGTTGCCGCATTGCGCAACCGTACAACTAATGTCGGTGGTCGGAACGAGCGCCCCTCAACTCCCCGGCGCGCCCTTCCCGCACACGCCGCCTTCGTTCCCGCCTTCCTTGCCGTACGCGGTCCGGTGCGGCTTCGGGCAGGTGTGGCGGCGCTCGTACCGGCGACGGGCCGCCGTGAGCCCGACCGCGTACAGCCCCAGGACGGAGCCGAGAAGGAGGTAGTAGAGGGGCGGCAGGGCGCTCATACCGAGCAACGGCCCGAGCGGCGTGAGCGGGAGGGCGACGCCGACCGCGGCGAGACCCGCCGCTGCTCCCCGCAGAGGCCCGCCCGCCCGGCGTTCGGCGGCACTGCGACCGGTCCGCAGCAGGATCATCACGAGGGCCTGGGTGAGCAGGTTCTCCGTGAACCACCCGGTGTGGAACGCCGCCTCGCCATCCCCGGACGCGTTGTGCAGGGCGAGCGCGAGCACCCCGAAGGTGGCGAGGTCGGCGGCTGCGTTGAGCAGGCCGAAACCCGTGATGAAGCGCAGGAAGTCACGCGGCCGCAGCACGGTGGGGCGGCGCAGGGCCGAGGCCGCCGGGCGGTCGAACGCGAACGCCAGCTGCGCCGCGTCGAAGCAGAGGTTCTGCACCAGCACCTGCGCCGGGAGCATCGGGAGGAAGGGCAGCATCAGCCCGGCCGTCAGCATCGCGATGACATTGCCGAGGTTCGACGAGAGGGTGATCCGCAGATAGGCGGCGATGTTCCCGCTGCTGCGCCGCCCCGCCAGCACCGCACGGTCGATCGCGGTGAGGTCCTTCTCCGCCAGCACGACATCGGCCGCCTCCCGGGCCACGTCCACTGCGTTGCGGGGGCAGATGCCGACGTCGGCGGCGTGCAGGGCGGGCAGGTCGTTGACGCCGTCGCCGAGGAAGCCGGTCGTGTGCCCGCCGGCGCGCAGGGCCGTGACGATCCGGGCCTTGTGCTCAGGAGTGCAGCGCGCGAACACCGTGGCCCGGTCCGCCACCCCGACCAGCTCCGCGTCCGACAGGGTGTCCAGCACCTCGGCCGTCACCACATCGTCGGGGCCGGTGCGGCCCTCCGGGCGCAGACCGAGGTCCGCGCACGCCCGGGCCGCCGTGCCCGGATGGTCGCCGGTGAGCACCTTGACGCTCACCCCCCGCCGCGCGAGCACCCCGAGCGCGTCGGCGGCGCTCGGGGCCGGAACGTCCCGCAGCGCCACCAGCCCCAGGAAGGTCAGGCCCCGCTCGTCCGCCGGGGTGTACGTGCCCGCCCGGGCCGCCCGGTCGGCACGGGCCACGGCCAGCAGGCGCAGCCCGGATCCGGCCTTCCGGTCCGCCAGGGCGAGCAACCGGTCGCGCTCGTCCCGGTCCAGGTCACACCGGTCGAGCACGGCCTCGACGGCGCCCTTGGTGACCAGGGTGTGGACGCCGAGCCGGCCGGGCCGCCTCACCACGGCGGTCGCGACGCGGCGCACCGGATCGAAGGGCAGCACTGCGACGCCCTCGTACGCGTCCGGATCCACCTCCCCGGCAGCGGACGAACCATCAGTGTCGGCGACGTCCGGCCCTTCCTCGCCGAGCGCGTCGGCGGCGCCGAGCCCGCCTCTGTCGAGGGCTTCGGCGGCGTCCAGCACCGCTTCGTCGAGCGCGTCGGGGGCGGGCAGCTCCGCCAGCTGGAGCGTCCACAGCGCGTTGACCGCCGCCCACCGCAGTACGTCGGCATCGGGCCGGTCCGCACCATCGGTCGCCGCCGCGACGACCGGCCGGTCCTCGGTCAGCGTGCCGGTCTTGTCCAGGCACAGCACATCGACCGCCCCCAGGTCGTGCAGCGCCGGAAGCCGTTTGACGATCACACCGCTGGTACGGGCCAGCCGGGCCGCGCCCCGCGCGAGGGTCGTCGTGACGATGACCGGCAGCATCTCCGGGGTGAGTCCCACGGCTACGGCCACGGCAAAGGGCAAGGTCTCCAGGCCTCGGCCCCGGAGCGCCGCGTTGGCCATCAGCACCAGGGGCGGGGTCAGGAGCATGAAACGGATGAGGGTCCAGGAGATCCCCTGGACCGAACGGTCGAAGGCGCTCGCGCCCCGCTGTGAGGCCCGGCCGTCATGGGTGGCGGCGAACCGCGTCTCCCCGCCGGTGGCCACGACCACCGCCGTACCGCTGCCGGAGGTGACACTGCTGCCCTGGAAACACCACTGCGGTTGCGCGAACGGCCCGGCATCGGACAGGGCGGGGTCGGGGATGTCGAGGGCCTGCTTGACCACCGGGGCCGACTCCCCGGTCAGGGCCGACTGATGCACGGTGAGCCCGTCGGTGCGCAGCAGCTGCACGTCGGCGGGCACGAGATCGCCGGGCCGCAGGCGGATCACGTCCCCCGGCACCAGGTCGGCGACCGGCACCTCGCGTTCCCGGGGAGGGGAGTCGTCCGATGCGCGACGCACCACGGTCGCCGTGGTCGCCACCAGTTCGCGCAGCGCCGCAGTCGACCGGTCGGCGCGGTGCTCCTCGGCCGAACGCAGCAGACAGCTCACCGCGACGAGGGCCAGGATGACGCACGCGGTTCCCCAGGCCGAGACGAGGGCCGACACCAGGCCCAGGCAGAGAAGCACGGAGGTGAAGGGATCCCGGAGGCTGCGCAGGAGACGGCGGGGCCAGGGCACGGGCCGCCGGGCGGGCAGCACGTTCTCGCCGATCCTGCCGAGCCGGACCTCGGCCTCCGTCTCCAGCAGCCCGCGCGGCCCGCTGTCGAGGGCACGCAGCGTCTGCAGAGCGGTGGGCACGGCGCCGGGGAACGGGGCGACGGAGGCCGGCGTGCCGGCGGTGATGTGTCCGGGGCTCGCGGCTGGACTGCTCTCAGGCACCGAGCTCACGCAGGCGGACAGGCTCGGGGGAGTGGTGCCCGGCGCGTTCGGCCAACTGGCCGACCATGATCCGGACGACCGTCACCACATCGGGGTCGTCGACCAGATAGACCTGGCGTCGGCCCTCACGGCGCGACCGGACGAGACCTGCCAGCTTCAGCTTCGTCAGATGCTGACTGACCGAGGGAAGCGTCCCGCCCACCCGCTCCGCGAGCCCGGTCACATCGCTCTCGCCCTGGGCCAGTGCCCACACGATGTGCAGCCGTGCCGGTGTCGCCAGGAGCCCGAACGCCGCCGCGGCCTCCGCCAGCACCTCCGCGGGCGGATCCTGGAAGCCGCCGGAACCTGTCGACACGCTCGTATCTCCTCGTCCCCGGGCCGTCAGCCGGACCCGGCTCCCTTGCCCGTTCCGGACGGCCGAAAAGACCAGTGTAGGGGCCGCCCCGGGAGGGCCTGCGGCTCGCACGGGATGCCCGCCCCGCCACCGTCCCGTCTCCGGCTGTCTATAGAGAGACGCAATGAGGTCGGGATACGGCAAGAGCAGTAACCAAGCCGAAGCTCCTTCGGTCAAGAACGATCAACTCACTCGAGCGAAGCCGACCGGTTGCCATGCTGTCGCCCCGACCCGATTCCTGAAGCCCGCCCCGACGCCGGTGCTCCGACAGTCCGAAGTGACTCCCGAAGAGAGAAGGGACGCATGCCCTCCGAGTCCGTCGACAGCGACGAAAACCTCCGCACCACCCACCGCAGCTCCGGGGATGTCGGCAGGAGCATGATCGGAGAGGACATCGCGCTCACCCTGAAGATCGTCGTGGCGGGCGGCTTCGGGGCCGGGAAGTCGACCTTGGTCGGCTCGGTCAGCGAGATCCGTCCGCTGTACTGGGAGGAGACGCTGAGCGAGAGCGGGCGGGACCGGGACGACACCGGCGGGGTGGAACAGAAGTCCACCACGACCGTAGCGATGGATTTCGGCCGTATCACCGTCCACTCCGGCCTGTCGCTCTATCTGTTCGGCACGCCGGGCCAAGATCGTTTCTGGTTTCTCTGGGACGAGCTGTGCGAGGGCGCCCTCGCCGCCGTCGTGCTCGCCGACACCCGGCGCCTGGAGGACTGCTTCGCCGCCGTCGACTACTTCGAGCGCAGGCGGATCCCGTTCGTCGTCGCCGTCAACCTCTTCCCCGGCGCTCCCGACCATACGGAGCACGATGTCGCGCAGGCGCTCGACCTCGACCGGGGCACCCCGGTCGTGCTGTGCGACGCCCGCGACCGGGCCTCCGGGAAAGAAGTCCTGATCCGTACGGTCGAGTATGCCGGGCGCATGCACACGGCCCGGCTCCTCGCCTCCGTGGGCTGACGACCCGGCGCCGGGGCCTTCCGTCAGTCGGCCATGTCGGCCATCGCGACCACCTTGTCGATCCGCACCCGTACGACCAGTTCGCCGGGCACACCGTTGCGCCGGCCGAACTCCTCGGCGGCGTCGGCCTCCACGTAGCGGCCGGCGATCAGCGTCGCCCACCGCAGGAGTTCGCCGGGGTCCTCGCTCAGCTCGGCGTGCCCCTGCACCACCGCGAACGCGTACGGAGGCCGGTCGTCGTCGATGCACAGGGCGACCCGCCCGTCCCGTGCGAGGTTGCGCCCCTTCACGCTCTCCTTGCCGGTGTTGAAGACCACCGAGTCGCCGTCGAGAAGGAACCAGACGGGTGCGATGTGCGGACTGCCGTCGGCCCGCACCGTCGAGACCTTCGCCGTGCGGGTGCCCTCCGAGAGGAAGGCCCGCCATTCTTCATCGGTCATGTGGTGTGCCATGGGCCCATCCTGAGCCCGATCGCCGCATGGCGCGAAGCGGCACCTCGGGAGGTGAGGGACGCTTGCCCCCACGGATCCGTTGCGCAAGGCTTACGCGCGTAGCGGGGGGTACGGGGAACGAGGGTACGGGGAGGACGAGCACATGCCGCTTGACCGGGGACTTGACTGGCTGCTGGACGATCTCACCAGCAGGGTGCAGTACATACGGCACGCATTGGTGCTGTCGAACGACGGACTGGTCACCGGGGCCAGCACCGGGCTCGCACGCGAGGACGCGGAGCACCTGGCGGCGGTCTCGTCCGGCCTGCAGAGTCTGGCGCGCGGCTCCGGGCGCCACTTCCGGGCGGGTCGGGCCCGCCAGACGATGGTCGAGTTCGACGAGGCACTGCTCTTCGTGACGGCGGCGGGCGACGGCAGTTGCCTGTGCGTGCTGACCGCGGCCGAGGCCGACGTCGGCCAGGTCGCGTACGAGATGACCCTGCTCGTCAACCGGGTCGGAGAACACCTCGGCGTCTCCGTCCGACAGGGCGGGCCCGAGGGCATCGATCCCTTCTCGCCCTCCTGACCTGCACTTTTCGTCGCCGTTAGAGAGTTATCCACAGGGCTGACGCGCAGTGACTCCTTCAGGCTACCGTCATTACGGAGAGTATTCGAGCCGACGGGGGAGAACAGTCGTGGCAGTCAGGGAAGTGCACCGATCACACGTCAGGGCCCAGGACGCGGAGGGCGAAAGCACGCGTGTGCGGGCCGGTGCCCATGCCGGGGACGCGAGCGCGGAGGCGGAGTGCGGGGGCGGCCGCACCTCGCCCGCCTCCCCGGCGGCGACGGTGGCGGCCGGGCGCGCGGCCCAGGAGCTGGGCATCCGGCGTGCGGAGTTGGAGCTGGCGGTGCACCTGGGGCTGGTCGCCGTCGTCGCCCCCCCCGGGGGGGGGGCCCCCCCCGGGGGGGGGGGGGCGATAACGCCCCCGCGGGAGCCACCCGGCTTCCCCCACGCCCGTGTGG
>NZ_JAFEUF010000012.1:0-38411 GCF_016901035.1 Streptomyces durocortorensis | reverse complement strand
TGGGGGGGCGGGGGGGGGGGTGGGGGGGGTGGGGGGGGGGGGGGGGGGTGCGGGGGGGCGGGGGGGGGCGGGCGGCGGCCGGCGCCGCCCGGGGGGGGGGGCGACCACGGGTGCATGAGGAGGAGATCGCGCGCCTGCGGGAGCAACCGGGCTTCCCCGACGCCTTGGTGGAGCGGGTCCGCACGGTCGGCACGGCGCAAGGAGCGGCCCTGCTGGACATCGCACCGGCACGGTTCACCCGGCTGGCCCGGACGGGCTGCGTATCACCGGTCACGTTCTATCTGAACCGGTATCGCGCGGTGGTCTGGCTCTACCTCGCGGACGAGCTCGCCGCCTTCGCGGCACGGGAGCCCGCGCTGCTCGCCGGGCGGACGCCTGTGGGGATGCGCACGATGCTGGATGCGGGCGACGACCGGCGGGCGCGCAACTGGCGTTCGCAACGCATCGACCGGCTGCTGAACCGCACGACGGACCCCTGGGCGCGCACGGCGGTCCAGGCGTCGGCACTGGACCCGGTGCAACTGGCCGAAGTGGTGGACGACCCCTATGAACGCGCCTATCTCGTACGGGTCCGGCCCGACCCGGTCTTCGGACGCCCGGGGTCCATGGCGGCGAGGGAGGCCATGGCTGAGTTGATGCTGGCCGACGACCCCGACGAAATTCTCTGGCGGCGGGTCAACCTGACCCTGGAGCTGGACCGGGCACGCGAGGACCGGCCGGCCCCTCGCCCCGGGGACGACGGGGGAGCCCGGGCGACGCCGCCCGCCGGCACCGGGGCACTACGTTCCGCTACGGCGCACCGGCCGACCGGGAAGGGGCTGCTCGCCAGGTTGGGATGGCGTGGTCGGGGCGCTGGATAACGTTTCGCGCCGATCCTTCGGATGGGGCATCCTGTCCGGATGTTGATCAGGGAAGCAACCTCCGAGGACTGGCCCGCCATCTGGCCGTTCTTCCATGCGATCGTCTCCGCGGGCGAGACGCTCACCTACCCGCTCGACCTCGGCAAGGAGGACGCCGAGGGATGGTGGTTCGTCCCGGCGCCGAGCCGCGTGGTCGTCGCCGTCGACGACGCCGGAACGGTGCTCGGCACGGCGAAGATGAACCGCAACCACATGGGTAACGGCTCCCACATCGCCAGCGCCACCTACCTGGTCGACCCCGCGCACTCCGGCCGTGGCGTGGGGCGGGCGCTGTGCGAGCACTCGGTCGACTGGGCTCGGGCCGAAGGGTATCGAGCGATGCAGTTCAACGCGGTGGTCGAGACGAACACCCATGCCCTCAAGCTGTACAGGTCGATCGGCTTCGACGTGATCGGCACCCTTCCGGAGGGCTTCAACCACCCGACCCAGGGCTATGTGGGAATTCACATCATGCACAAGGCTCTGTGACGACGCGGGGCTCACGTCGCCACATCCCGATCAGCAGGAGCAGGCGCGGAGGCTGAAGGGAACGGCTTCAGATAGATGCGCAGTCCACGCTCTCATCCGGCCACCGCCGAAGGACAGGACGACGGGGTGGCTGCCCGCCTTGCCGGAAGTAGCGGCGATATGACCGGAGTTGGTGCGTCCGGTAACGCACGGGGCGGCTGCGGTGCTCGCGGGCGATGGCAGTACTGTGCGCCTCACCGCCATTCGGGCGATGAGATGTATCTGGAGGAAGAATCCATGACCATACCCAGGAGATCGTGGCGTGGCGCGGGAGCACTCGTGGCCGCTGCGGTCGTCGGTCTGACCGGAGGCGTCATCTCCGCCGGTCCGGCCGCGGCTCACACCCCCACCTGGGCCGTGACCTGCTCCGAGGTGACTGTCGACCTCACCAACTACACGAGCGACGTCCCCAACACGGTGACCGTCACGGTGGACGGCAAGGACCTGCTCCCCACCGAGACGTTCGGCCGTGAGTTCCACAAGAAGCTGACGCTCCCCGAGCACGACAAGCCGGTGACCGTCCGACTGGTCGTCAAGGACGCCGACGGCGACGGCAAGCACTCCATCGACAAGTCGGAGACGGCGAAGGTGTGCGACGAGGAGCCCAGCCCCACGCCGCCCGAGGAGACTCCGAGCGAGCCCACCCCGTCGCAGACGCCGTCCACCGGGACGCCCGAGCCGAGCGACACGCCCAGCGAGGAGCCTTCGGAGTCCGCGCCCGCCGTGCCCGCCCCGAGCCCGAGCTCGCCGGACCTGGCCGAGACCGGTTCGTCGTCGACGACCCCGGTCATCGGCGGCGCCGCTGTCGCCGTGCTGCTGGCCGGTGGCGGCATCCTGTGGGCCGTCCGCAAGCGCCGTACCGCCCAGAACTGACGCTCCCGCGCTCAGCGGCCCGCGTCGGCAGTATGTGGCAGCGGACCTCATGAGCCGCAGGAACGCAGGAAGCGGCCGGGAGCCGTCCGACACCGGCGGTCGAGGCCGCATGAGCCGCGGTTGAGGCCGTACGAGCCGTGGTCAGGGGGTGGGGGGGGGGGGGCCCACGGCCGGAGAGACACCCCCCCAACCCACCACACCCCCCCCCCCCCCCCCCCCCCCCCGCCCGCGCCGGCGGGCGGGCGGGGGGGGCGGCGCGGGCGCGCCCGCGTCCGTGGGGCCGCCCCCCCCCCCCCCCCCCCCCCGCCCCCCCCCCCCCCCCCTCTTCGTCCGTCACCGCTCCGCGACCGCCGGCGGCGGCGCGGTGGCCGGCGGGGGAGTGGGGCCGATCTCGCACCAGACGGCCTTGCCCTCGCCGCGGGGCTCGATCCCCCAGCGCGTGGCGACCGCGTCGAGCAGGAGCAGTCCCCGGCCGGAGGTGGACGTCTCACCCGGTGTCCGCCGCCGGGGCCAGGCACTGGACCGGTCCTGGACCGACAGCCGGATCCGCCGTACCGGTTCGGGCAGCACCTCCAACGTCAGCACCGCCCCGCCCTCGGTGTGCAGGAGCACGTTCACCAACAGCTCGCCCGTGACGAGTTCCGCGTCGTCGGCGAACTCGGCCATGTCCCAGTCGGCGAGGGCCTGCCGAACGATCGCCCGGGCGTCCGAGAGCCCTTCCGGGTCCGCCTGGTGGATGTACTGGTGGAGCCGCGGCGCGTGCGACGAACCCACGTCCGGGCTGCGGCGCAGGACCAGAAGCGCCACATCGTCCCCCGACCCCCACCGTTCCCACAGCCGTTCCGACAGGTGATCGGCCAACGCCTCCGCTCCTGCGGGCCCGGCGCTGACCTCGTTGCGCAGCGCGTCGATCCCGGCGTCGAGATCGGCCCCGGGTTCCTCCACCAACCCGTCCGTGTACAGCACGAACGTCTCACCGGGCACCAGGTCGAGGCGGGTCTCCGGATACTCCTCGTCCAGAAGATCCGTGGAAGTGCCGAGCGGCAGCCCGCCGCGCACCTGCGGACTGCCGACCCGCCCGTCGACGTGGCGGATCAACGGGCCGAGGTGCCCGGCCCGCACCACCTGCACCGCTCCGGACGCCAGGTCGACCTGGGCGTACGTGCACGTGGCGAAGCGCTCGGTGTCCAGTTCGGCGAGGAAGCGGGAGGCCCGTGCCAGCACGGTGGCCGGCGGGTGCCCCTCGGAGGCGTACGCGCGCAGGGCGATGCGCAACTGGCCCATGATCGCGGCCGCGTGGGTGTCGTGCCCCTGGACGTCCCCCACGACCAGCCCGTAACGGTTCTTGGGCAGGGTGATCACGTCGTACCAGTCGCCGCCGACCTGCCGGCCGCTCCACGCGGCGTGGTAGCGGACCGCGATCTCGCCGCCCTCGACGTCCTGTATCCGGGGCGGGAGCATCGCGGACTGGAGCTGGGTGGCGAACTCCCGCTCCTCGTCGAAGAGCATCGCCCGTTGCAGGGACTGGGCCACGATGGCGGCGAGCCCTAGGCACAGAATGCGCTCGTCGGCGTTGAAGACCGTGCGCTCGCGGTAGAAGAGGGCCAGCCCGCCGAGCGACCGGGCCTGGGCCACCAGCGGGAGATACGCCGCCGCCCGGAACCTGAGCCTGCCGAGATGCGGCTCCAGTTCCGGGTAGCGCCGGGCCAGTGCGGCGAGCGAGGTGATGAAGCGGGGGCGTCCGCTGCGGATGGTGTCCGCGAGCGGGAGGTTGCGGTCGAGGTCGCCGGAGCCGAGCCCGTCGAGCACTTCGAGCGATTCCCCGCTCAGCGCGACGATGTTCAGCGCGGAGTTCTCCACGAGCCCCAGCGCGAGACCGTCCGCACCGAGCCGGGCCAGCCCGCCGGGTCCGGTGAGGGCGGCCGTCACATCGTCCACGGTCACCGCGCGGGACATCGCACTCGTTGTGCGTTCAACGATATTGGTCTGGCGCTGCCGCCGCTTTTCCAGATCGAGAACGAAGGCCGAATGGGTGACCTCAGCCGTCGCGTCCCGGACGACGCCCACGATCCGGTGCGCTCTTCCGTCCTTCGATCGGAGGATGCGGGCCTGGACATGGGTCCACTGCGTGGTCCCGTCGTCCAGCGGTACGCGGAAATGGACGCTGTAGGAATTGCTGCCGCCGGTGATGGCCTCGTCGATCGTGACGTCGAGCCGGGCCCGTTCCGCCGGTTCCAGGTGCTCCAGCAGGGCACCCGGCCGTGCGTCGTACGTCGCCGGATCCACGCCGAACACCATGAGCCCGGCCTCGTCGATGTCCAGAGTCCGGGAGTCCAGATCCCAGTCGAAGCTGCCGGTCCGATTCATGGCGAGGCGTTCCGTCGGCCGGATCTCACCGTTGGTCTTCCGGTCGATCCGGCGGAGCGGAGAGGCTTCGGCGTCCTGCCGCCGTTCGTCGTCGGTCATTCCTGCTCCGGAGGTCGTCCGGCGGGGCAGTGCGTCGGCGCGCCCCGTAGGCCTCAATTGTCGAGCCGCATCCAGCGAAGTGCCACAGCGGCCGGTCCGGGGGCCGCGGAACGGCAACCGAGGGCCGTCCGCGACCATGGATGCGTCCTACGTGTCCATGAGCCCAGCGAGCGGAGCGCACGCATGAACGACGACCGACCCGTCCTGCTGGAGACGAGGGGCACATGCATGCACCTCACACTGAACCGTCCCAGGGCCCTCAACGCCCTCAGCCACACCATGGTGCGGCTCCTCGACGAGGCCCTGGCCCGCGCCGGGCAGGACGAGGCGATCGACTCGGTGCTGCTGTCCGGGGCGGGCGACCGGGGCCTGTGCGCCGGCGGCGACATCCGGGCTCTGCACGACGACGCCCGGGCCTCGGGACGCGCATCCCTGGAGTTCTGGCGGGACGAGTACCGCCTGAACGCCCGCATCGCCCGATTCCCCAAGCCCTACGTCGCCCTGATGGACGGCATCGTGATGGGCGGCGGGGTCGGGGTGTCGGCCCACGCCGGAATCCGGGTCGTCACCGAACGCTCACGCGTCGCCATGCCCGAGACCGCGATCGGCTTCGTGCCCGATGTCGGAGGCACCCGCCTGCTGGCCGCCGCCCCCGGCGAACTGGGCACCCACCTGGCGCTCACCGGCCGCTCCGTCGGGGCGGCCGACGCCCTTCTCTGCGGCCTGGCCGATCACCACGTTCCTGCCCACCTCCTGCCGGCTCTGACCGAAGCACTGGGCGAGCCGGCCGATTCGGACGCTTCGGCTGCTGGCATCGTCCAGGGGTTCACCACGGAGGCGACCACCGGCGAGCTCGCCGCGCAACGCGACTGGATCGACGCCTGCTATGCGGCGGACACCGTGGAGGACATCGTCCGGAGGCTGCGCGAGAGCGGCGTGCCCGCAGCGCGGACGGCGGCGGACGAACTGCTGACCAAGTCGCCCCTCGCCCTCAAGGTCACGCTCGCCGCGGTTCGCCGGGCAGCCCGACTCGACAGCCTGGAAGCCGTCCTCGACCAGGAGTTCCGGGTCTCCAGCCGGGCGTTCGAGCACCCCGACTTCGTGGAAGGCGTGCGCGCCCGGATCATCGACAAGGACAACGCCCCGCAGTGGAAGCCGGGCTCCCTCGCCGAGGTCGACGACCAGGAGGTCGACCGGTTCTTCGCACCGCTCGGCCCCGGCGAACAAGAACTCGGTCTCGCTCCGGGCCCCACGGACACCCCCACTACCGACACCCCCACCTAGGGAGGAACAGGCCGGGTAGGGGGTGGCCCGACGCGGCTTCGCCCACCGCCGCCCCTGCGGCGCGCCTATCTGTCGCTGCCGGAAAGGCTCGGTTGCAACGCCCGGACGAGAGCGAACAGCCGGTCCTCGTTGCCCGTCAGCCCCGCGCTGCGTAGGGCCTGGTCGGCCTCCCTCATCGGAGAGGTGAGCAGCGGCAGGTAGACCGGTGCGCCGCCGGGGTCCGCGAGTGCTGCCCGGGTGGCCTCCAACAGGCGGACGTACGCCTGCGCCGCCGCGAGTTCGTCGCTGTCCATCTCAGCATCTCCTCCTCAGAGCTGTCGGACCGTCAAGCATCTCTCATGGGTCTGACAACGCCGCCTCAAGCCCGGCCGTGCCCGCCGGACAACCCGCTCGGCGGCTCCACCTCCAGGTAGCGCCGCCTGCGGGGCCCCCGGTAGAGCAGCACCGTCCAACCCAGCTCCCGCAAGGCCGAAGCACAGCCGGCCAGCGCCTCCTCCTCGTCGTGGGCGGCCCCGCTGCCGGGCGGCCCGGCCCACTCGACCCGTACCGAACCCGCCGACTCCCCGTCACCCACCCGGTATCCGGCCGACACACGACGCCCCGACGGGTCGACGGCCGAAGGCGTCGCCCCCGAGCTCTCCAGCGCCAAGGCGACCGCCCGCACCGGGCGGTTCAGCTCCCACGGAGCCGGGGCCGCCACAGGGTCGGGCCGCCCATCACCCGTCAGCCGACGGATCTGCAGCAGCCCCTCGAACGCGGTCCGCACCGAAGCGGCCCGTACCGCCGCGGGCTCGGCAGGCGGTGGACCGTCGCCGGTCGCGGGCTCGAACCCGGTGTTCTCCTCGCTGCTCATACGCCCCCCTCGTCGTACCTACGGCGCCCAGTGTGCACCGGCAGCAGCAGGCACAAGCGCCGCTCCCCGGCTCCTCGGTAGACTCGTGTGCTCTACACCCGCACTGTCCGCAGCACCATCCAAGCGAGGATCCGCCACCCGTGCCCGACCACGATTCGATCGCCGTGCCCGACCATGCACGGGAGGCTCTGCGCGCGGACTGCACCAACTGTTTCGCTCTCTGCTGTGTCGCACTCACGCTGACGGCTTCGTCGGACTTCGCCATCGACAAGGACGCCGGGCGGCCCTGCCCCAACCTTCAGGACGATTTCCGCTGCGGCATCCACACCCGGCTGCGCCCGAAGGGCTTCTCCGGCTGCACCGTGTACGACTGCTTCGGCGCCGGGCAGAAGGTCTCCCAGGCGACGTACGGGGGCCGCGACTGGCGTTCGTCCCCCGACCTCGCCGCCCAGATGTTCCAGGTGTTCCCGGTCATGAGGCAGCTCCACGAACTGCTGTGGTACCTCACCGAGGCCCTCACGCTCCCGGACGCACGCCCCCTGCACACCGAGATCCGCCGAGCCCTGGAAGAGACGGAACGGCACACCGAGCGCCCCGCCGTCGACTTCGCCGAACTCGACGTCGCCGGTCACCGTGACCGAGTCGCCGGTCTGCTTCTGCGCACCAGCGAACTCGTCCGGGCCGCCGCGCCCCGCCGTAAGAAGCGCAACCACCGTGGTGCCGACCTCATCGGGGCCCGCCTGCGTGGCGCCGACCTGCGCGGAGCGGACCTTCGCGGGGCCTATCTGATCGCCGCCGATCTCACCGGCGCCGATCTCCGCCTGGCCGACCTCATCGGCGCGGACTTCCGTGACGCCGATCTCTCGGGCGCCGACCTGACGGGAAGCCTGTTCCTGACCCAGGCCCAGCTCAACGCCGCGAAGGGCAACGCGAATACAGCCCTCCCCACATCTCTGAGCCGCCCTCCGCACTGGGCCGCCTAGTACTCCAGCCGGACTTCGGTGTATGTCCTGGTCAACGGCTTGAGCGTGGGGATTTTAGCGGGGTGGTGCCGGGTGTGGGGCGGGTTCGCCTGTCCTGTCCCGCGAAGGAGTGGCCGCGCCGTGTGTAGTGACAGTGGCGGGGACAGCCATCGCATGTGATCGATGACGTACCCGCCTCCGTGTGGGAACAAGAGCTGGAAGAACTCTTCTTGCGGATCGGACACCGTTTCCCCCGCGTCGAGCCCAGACGCCGGATGCGGGACTACGTGCGAGGACTGCTCGGGCCCGTGGGGCGCAAGAACTCCTGGCAACTGGCCGAGTTCGCCGGGCACCCCACCCCTGACGGGCTGCAGCACCTCCTGGGGAAGAGCCGCTGGGAGGCCGACGGGATACGCAACGACCTGCAGGGATACGTCGCCGAACACCTCGGCACCGACGAGGGCATCCTGATCATTGATGACACCGGATTCGTCAAGAAGGGCACCACCTCCGCCGGGGTGCAACGGCAGTACTCCGGAACCGCCGGCCGCACCGAGAACTGCCAGATCGGCGTCTTCGCCGCCTACGCCACCACCCGCGGCCACGCTCTCGTCGATCGCGAGCTCTACCTCCCCAAGTCCTGGACCGACGACCCCGAACGCTGCCGCACAGCCCGCATCCCCGAAAATCGCCCATTCGCGACCAAGAACGAGCTGGCCCGCACCATGGTCCTGCGCGCGCAGGCCGGCCCCCTGCCCGTCACCTGGGTCGCGGCCGATGCCGCCTACGGACAGGACTCCCGCTTCCGACGCTTTCTGGAGGACGCCAGCCTGTCCTACGTCATGGCAGTGCCCAAATCCCAGCAGGTCCACGGCCCCCGCATCGACCACCTCATCGGCCAGGCCCCCGACGAGGCATGGCAGCGGCTCTCCTGCGGCGACGGCGCCAAGGGACCTCGGCTCTACGACTGGGCTGCCGCCCGTCTGCCGGCCGTCTGGGAGTTCGACGGCGACGAGCCCACCCGACAACGCTGGATGCTCGCCCGCCGCAGCATCGCCAAGCCCGACGAGCTCGCCTACTTCCTCGCATCAGCCCCCTTGGACGCCACCGTCGCCGATCTCGTTCAGGTCGCCGGGTGCCGCTGGAAGATCGAGGAGTGCTTCCAGAGCGCGAAGAACGAATGCGGCCTGGACCAGTACGAAGTCCGCCGCTACGTCGGCTGGCACCGGCACATCACCCTCGCCATGCTCGCCCACGCGTTTCTCGCCGTTACCGCCGCTCAAGAGCGCCAAAAGGGGGAGCCGGTCACGACACACCCGACCTCGTGGACCTCACCCCGGCCGAGATCCGCCGTCTACTGGCAACTACCCGCCGACGTCCTGCTCGACAGGGCAACCATGCAATGCAGTGGTCGAGATGGCGCCGCCGACACCAGGCCCGGGCCCGCCGCTGTCACTACACACGGCGCGGCCACTCCTTCGCGGGACAGGACAGGCGAACCCGCCCCACACCCGGCACCACCCCGCTAAAATCCCCACGCTCAAGCCGTTGACCAGGACATACACCGAAGTCCGGCTGGAGTACTAGCCGCTCCGGCGGGCTAGTTTCCGGCTCCTGGGGCGTCTGCCTCCAGCGCCGCCTTGAGACGCTTCAGCGTCGTACGGATGTTGCCGCCCTGGAACTGCGCGAAGGTCTTCCCGCCCGTCGCCACGCGGTCGAAGGCGTTGGCGAGGAAGTCCGGCCAGCGACGGCGGTCGTCGGTCCAGGTCTCGGTCACCCGGGTCGCCCCGTCCACAGCCTCGAAACGGTATTCCCATGTGGCGATCGGCCCCGGGAGCAGAGGGCGTCGCAGGCCGATCGCGTGCACCCGGAAGGCGAAGCGTTCGCCGGGGTCGGCCGCCGTCACCGTGCACCGGGTCGTCCAGCGGGCGGCACCGCGCTTGTTCCGGCCCTCGAAGACCATCCCGACGTACGCGTCGTGCCGGTCGCCGTGCACGGTCGCGCCCCGGTTCTCGGGGCTCCAACGCCCCATCGCCGTGGGGTCGCTGAGCTGTTCGTAGACCCGTGCCGGGGAGGCGTCGATGATGATGCTGTCCGCTACGGACATGGTGCGGGGCATGGCGCGACTCCTTGTCCACGGCCGTCGACGGACCACGCCCGGGTGCCGTACGGACCGTGGAGCCGACATCCCGGAGGCCATACCTTACTCGCGGGTAGATTCTGTCGGGTGACGGGATGGGACAGTGCACCGAGGCAGGCACGGATTCGCTCACCGTGGGTGGCACCGACCGGACGACCGTGGCGCATTCCCGTCCCGCCCCGCCCCGAACCCGGGTCCGCAGTGCTTCAACGCGTCCGCCGCTCCCGTCGGTTCACGACCCGTATCCGTACGTCGGCCGACAGGCTACGGACTCCGCTGCTGGCACGGGCGTCCGCGATGACCCCGGCCACGGATCGCACCACCTCCGCCGGCCGAGCCCCGGGCTCCACGACCACCGTGACAGCGGCCCGCAGAGGCCGGTCCACCAGGCGCACCCGGGCGCGCGCCACGTCGTCGAACGCCGCTGCCTGCGCTGTCATCGCCCGCTCCCACGCGCGCCTGCGCAGCACCGGCCCGGTCCGCGGCAGCACCGCCCACCGGGGACCGCCCGACAACGCCTGACGGGCCAGCCACCACACCAGCAGAGACAGGACGACGGCGAGCCCGGCGATCAGCGCGGGACTCCACCAGCCGTTCTCCCGGAGCCGTGCCAGCAGCCCGCGGTCCAGCAGCACCCCGTCCGCCGGAGGCACCGGCCACCAGTGCGGCAGACGGTTCTCCATCGGGGCCCACGCCGAACCGTCACCCACGGCCAGCCAGCTGCCGCCGGCCAGCAGCACCAGCCCGACAGCACCGAGCAGCGACCGGTTGACCACGCCCCGCCTGATCACCGACATTCCCTCACCCCTCTTGCCGTTCAGTCGAAGCCGCAGCCGAAGCTGCCGGCACTCCAGGCGAAGCCGCCGGGGACTCCGCCGACTCCTCGGTCGTCGGCGGCAGCCCGCGCGGCTCACTCCGGACCCGGACCCGCAGGGCGGGCGTTCGCGCCAGGGCCAGCTCCGGCAGGGCAGCTCCGACGACCCGTACCACCTCGGCGCGTACCTGCTGCGGATCGCCGAACCCCACATCTGCCCGCACCCGCACGCGCCGCCGCCGCACACGCACCCGGACCCGAACCACCCCGGGCACGGTGGCGGCCCTGTCCTGGACGATCCGAGCGGCGGCCGTTCGGTCGAGCGCCGCCCGCAGTTGCGGCCCGGGCTCGGCCATGGTCAGCCCGCGCCGCAGCCCCGGCAGCAGGGCGCACCCCAGCAGCCAGAGACCGGTCAGCGCTGCCACCACTCCGCCGACCCTGACCGCCGCGTCCGCCGGGCTGTGCGTCGCCGCCCAGTCGACCAGCCAGGTCCGCCAGGCGGCCGGCGTGCCGCCGAGCCGGACGGAGATGACGTCGACCAGGAGCAGCGCGCAGCCGGCGGCCCCCACGATCGCCGTCACCGCCGCAGGGAGCCGGCGCTGAGCACGGATCCGGCCGCCCCGTCCACCGATCCCGGCGGCGGCTTCAACTCCGCTAGCCGTAGCGTCGGCCCCTGGGGGCTGACCGTCCGTGAGCTGCCGGGCCGGTGGCACGGGGAGTACCGAGAGCGCGTCGATCCGGATGTCGGCGTGGGGGACGAACAGGCCCGTCAGTGCCGCCGTCCGGCTCCGCGCACGGTCGCGGATCAGCCCGGCCGTCTCATCTGCCCGTACCGGATACGGCAGTCGGAGGCGGAGCGTCACCCGCGCGGAGGCGCCGCGCACCGACGCGGAGCCACGGGTCACCGCGCCGCCGTCGGGCAGAGCCTCTGCCGCCGCCCGTTCGGCGATCCGCCGCACGGCGCGAGGAGCCACCGTCGTCGTGCCACGCCCGGTGGCGGGGACCGTCATGGCCGCCGCCCCGCCACCGCGTCCAGGAACTCGCGCAAGCTGGTCCCACGGTCCACGAGGTGCCCGGCGAACCAGCCCACCGCGCCGAGCGACGCGACCACGAGAAACGCCCCGAACCCCCCGAACCAGCCCGCGAATCCCAGCGCCATGCCCGCGGCAGCCCCGACCACGCCCCGGCCGGGCGCACCGCCCGCCGGGCCCGATTCGTCCATCCGCCGTGTCACGCCGTCACGCCACGCGGGTCTCGGCCGGGGCGGCCTCGTCGTCGTCCTCGGGCAGATGCACGTCGTTCACCGTCACGTTGACCTCGACGACCTCAAGGCCCGTGGTCCGCTCCACCGCCGCGATGACGTTCTCCCGGACGTCATGCGCCACATCGGTGATCGCGACCCCGTACTCGACGACGAGATCGAGGTCGATGGCGGTCTGGCGCTCGCCCACCTCGACCTTGACGCCCCGCCCGATGTTCGGACGCCCGCCCGGCACCCGGTCGCGGACCGCGCCGAGGGTGCGGGAGAGGCCGCCGCCCATGTCGTGAACGCCGGGGATCTCCCGGGCAGCCATCCCCGCGATCTTCACGACGACCGTGTCCGCGATGGAGGTGCGCCCCCGCGTCGCCGCGGGCTCGGCCGCACCGGTGGCCCCGCTGCCGAGCGTGGTCGTCCCGCCCGTGGAGCCGCTCTGCTTCGGCCCGCCCGCGCCCGAAGGGGTGCCCGCGGCGGGAAAGGCTGCTGCTGCCTGGGTGGTGGTCATGGAAACTCCTCGCATATCGCTCGGCTCGTTCTGCCTGACATCTCGTTGGACACGCCGTCCGCCGATTCGTCACGCGGGTTCGCAGAAATTTCTCCCGCGGGTGCGTGACGTTCGGTCCGGCGCCGTGTCCAACCACGAGAAGCGGTCATGAGGACGCTGGGAAAGAAGCGGGAGCGAGCGTCGTGGAAATGAGCAGGGAAGGAGTTGGTCCGTGCCCGGTGACGGGAATCAGCTGACGGAGCGCGTGCCGGACGCCGTGCCGTCCGACGAGGCGCTGTTGGTCGTGCGGGCCGGGGAGGGGGACGAGGATGCCTTCGAAGTGCTGGTGCGCAGGCACGGTCCCACGATGCTGCAGCTGGCGACGCGCGTCCTCGGGGACCGGGCGGACGCCGAGGACGCCGTGCAGGACGCCTTCGTGAGCGCCTGGCGCAAACTCCCCGAGTTCCGCCGTGACGCCTCCTTCCACACCTGGCTCTACCGCATCGTCACCAACCGGTGCCTCAACCGGCTCAGAGCCCGCAGACCCGCGGCGGACCTCGACTCGGTGCCCGAGCAGGCCGCCCCCGAGCACCAGGCGTCCCCCGCCCGTGCGGCGGAGTCGCGGGCCGCCGCCGACGCGCTGGCCAAGGCGATGGCGGCCCTCTCACCCGAACAGCGCGTGTGCTGGGTGCTGCGCGAGATGCAGGGACTGTCGTACGAGAGCATCGCGGAAACGGTCGGAATCAGTCTGCAGGCGGTCCGTGGCCGGGTCTTCCGTGCCCGCCGCTCCCTGACGGAGGCGATGAGCGCATGGCGATGAGCGCCAACCGGGACCGGCCGGAGGACAGCCGGTACGAGGAGGAGGACGAGCGGCTCGACTGCGGGCGACTGCTCACCGACGTCTGGGACGCCTGGGACACCGGCCGTTCGTCGGACGACCCCCACTTCGCAGACTGCCCCCACTGCTCGGCAGCCCTGGCCGACCTCAAGGGCCTCGGTGACGCGGTGCGCCGCTCCTGTGCGCAGGAGCCCGGCCCACCGGACGCCACGGCCGTGACAGCCCGTGTGATGGACCTCGTACGGCTCGAACTGCGCCCGGGCCGTCCGCTGCCGCTCGGGGAACCGGAGGAGGACCACTGGATGGTCGAGGCCGCGGTCGCGCGGATGCTGCGGGCGGCGGTCGACGGGCTGCCCGGGGTGCGGGCCGGGAGCTGCCGCGTCACCCCCCTCGACCATGAGGACCCCACCGGGGAACTGCACGTCCGGGTCGAAGTCGCGGCGAGTCTCGGCGTGCCCATGCGGGACCTGGCCGACGCCGTGCGCGCACGGATCGCCGAGGTCGCCGACCGGGACATCGGCATCCGCCTCGCCACCACGGACGTCCTCGTCGTCGACATCCTCGACCCCGTCGACAGCCTTGACGTCTTCTACGAGGCCTCCGGCCACGGCGGATACGGCGAAGGGAACGACGGCACGGACACAGCCACCGGCGATCACGCGGACGGCCGGGCCGACGGATACGGGACGGGAGCAGCGCGATGACCGCGGACACAAGCCGGGACCGGGTGGCCGGGGCGGCGGCCGAGGCTGCTCGCGGCGTGCCGGGCGTCGCCTTCCTGCGCCCCGGCGTCGCGGACCTGCTGCGCACCCGGATCACCGACCGCACCCAGCGCCGTGCCCCACTCACCGGGAACCGGACGCCCGGCGTGCGGGTCGGCCGGGACGAGGGCGGCGGCTGGCGCCTGGACATCCGGCTCGTGCTGCGCCGCGGTCACCGGGCGCTCGACGTGACCCGGGCCGTACGGACGGCGGTCCTCGCGGCGTTGCCCGAGGAGCCCGCAGTCTCGGTGCGGATCACCGTGACTGGAGTGGTCTGACGGCGGTCGACGATGTGACCGTGTGGTCGGAGGGCATCGGATGAGGTGACGGCGCGGTCCAAGGACAAACCGACGATGTGAGGGGAATGTTTCGGGCAGCCGACGATCCGGCCGGGCGGATACCCCCGTCGCCCGCCCGGCCGGAGTCTTCGCCGGTCTTCCCTCACAGAAGGACGCCCGCTGTCAGGCGCGCCACTCCGCCGTGCGCTCCGGGGACGCTTCCGCGAGCGCCTTCGCGATGTCGTCGACATCGCCCCGGCTGCCGTACACCGGCGTGCCGGGCTGCTGGCGCCACGAGTCGTCCAGGCCGCCGCTGTCGACCGTGTCGAAGCCCAGCTCGTCGATGAGGTCGCGCACCACCTGCTTCGCCCGCGGGTCGTCGCCGGCCACCGGGAGCGCCTGCCGGCCCCGGGTGCCCTGCGGGTGGCCCCGGTCCAGGATGTCCTGGGCGTACGTGCCGTTGAACGCCTTGATCACGGGGTGGCCGATCTGCTGCTCCGTCCACCGGCTCTCGGGCAGCCCGTCCTCGATAGCGGCGATGCGGCCGTCGCGCTGCTGTGGGTAGTAGTTGCCCGTGTCGATGACCGCGGCGCCCTCCGCGACGCCGTCGAGGAAGCCGACGGGCAGGTCGGGCACGGCCTTGAGCGGCACGGTGACCACGACCACCTGGGCGCCCTTCGCGGCGTCCGACGCGGTCACCGGCTTCGCCCCGGTCTCTTCGGCGAGAGCGGTGAGCGTATGGGGGCCGCGGGAGTTGGCGACCGCGACCTCGTGACCGAGGGCGGTCAGCCGCCGCGTCAGGTTGCCGCCGATGTTGCCCGCGCCGATGATGCCGATCTTCATGGATCCGACCTTTCGAAGCTTGCCGAGTGGGTTGGACGATGGGGGGAGGAGTGGAGAGAAGCGAGGGTGAGCGGAGGGAGGTGGTTCTGTCGCTTCACCAACTCCGCTTCCTGAGAAGCTATTCCGTTCTCCGCGAGGGAATATTCGATCGGCTCCCGGGCGTTGAAATGCGCTTTCGATTGCGCGGACCGAGGGCGGACCATTCGCCGTAGGCCATTTGAGTGTCCTTGTCGGCCGCTCGCACCGGACGGGGAAGGATGTCCCACCGCACCGATCGCCGCGGGTCCATTCTGGTCGCCGAGTCCACACGGGCCGTCGACCGAAGGAGCGTCGTAGTGACGACGAGGGGCATCTCGCAACCGGTGGAGACCGATACCGCCGACCAGGACGAAATGCCGGTACGGCGCAGGGAACCCGGCAATGTGGTCATCAAGTGGATGACCACGACGGACCACAAGACGATCGGTACGCTCTACCTCGTCACCTCCTTCGCGTTCTTCTGCGTGGGGGGACTCCTGGCCCTGGTGATGCGGGCCGAGCTGGCTCGTCCCGGTATCCAGATGATCTCGAACGAGCAGTTCAACCAGGCGTTCACGATGCACGGCACGATCATGCTGCTGATGTTCGCGACGCCGCTGTTCGCCGGATTCGCGAACTGGATCATGCCGCTGCAGATCGGCGCGCCCGACGTGGCGTTCCCGCGGCTGAACATGTTCGCGTACTGGCTGTATCTCTTCGGCTCGCTCATCGTGGTGGCGGGCTTTCTTACCCCTCAGGGGGCGGCGGACTTCGGTTGGTTCGCCTATGCCCCGCTCAACGATGCGGTCCGCTCGCCCGGTATCGGCGCCGACATGTGGATCATGGGGCTCGCGTTCTCCGGCTTCGGCACGATCCTCGGTTCGGTGAACTTCATCACCACGATCATCTGCATGCGCGCCCCCGGCATGACGATGTTCCGCATGCCGATCTTCACCTGGAACGTCCTGCTGACCGGTGTCCTGGTCCTGCTGGCCTTCCCGGTCCTCGCCGCGGCTCTGCTGGTGCTGGAGGCCGACCGTAAATTCGGCGCCCATGTCTTCGACGCGGCCAACGGCGGCGCACTGCTGTGGCAGCACCTCTTCTGGTTCTTCGGCCACCCCGAGGTCTACATCATCGCCCTGCCGTTCTTCGGCATCGTCACCGAGATCTTCCCGGTCTTCAGCCGCAAACCGGTCTTCGGCTATATCGGACTGATCGCGGCCACCATCGCCATCGCGGGGCTGTCCGCGACGGTATGGGCGCACCATATGTTCGTCACCGGCGGTGTGCTGCTGCCGTTCTTCTCGTTCATGACGTTCCTCATCGCCGTGCCGACCGGGGTGAAATTCTTCAACTGGATCGGCACGATGTGGAAAGGCTCCCTCTCCCTGGAGACCCCGATGCTGTGGGCCGTCGGGTTCCTGGTGACCTTCCTGTTCGGCGGTCTGACCGGGATCATCCTCGCCTCACCGCCCCTGGACTTCCACGTCTCTGACTCGTACTTCGTCGTCGCCCACTTCCACTACGTGGTGTTCGGCACGGTGGTGTTCGCGATGTTCG
The DNA here is from genome assembly GCF_016901035.1 of Streptomyces durocortorensis. Lineage (GTDB taxonomy): Bacteria > Actinomycetota > Actinomycetes > Streptomycetales > Streptomycetaceae > Streptomyces > Streptomyces durocortorensis. Next base: position 21,552 of record NZ_JAFEUF010000012.1, on the reverse strand, counting down.
CCGGATTCCACTTCTGGTGGCCGAAGTTCACCGGGAAAATGCTGGACGAACGGCTCGGGAAGATGACGTTCTGGACGCTCTTCGTCGGATTCCACGGCACGTTCCTCGTTCAGCACTGGCTCGGCGCCGAGGGCATGCCGCGTCGTTACGCGGACTATCTCGACGCCGACGGCTTCACCGCGCTGAACACGATCTCGACGATCTCCTCGTTCCTGCTAGGCCTGTCGCTCCTGCCGTTCTTCTACAACGTCTGGAAGACCGCCAGGTACGGCAAGAAGATCGAGGTCGACGACCCCTGGGGGTACGGCCGTTCGCTGGAGTGGGCGACCTCCTGCCCGCCGCCGCGGCACAACTTCGTCACCCTGCCGCGGATCCGTTCCGAATCCCCGGCGTTCGACCTGCACCACCCGGCGGTTCGCTCCCTGCAAGAGTCCACCAACCGTCCCGACAACTCCAAGATCGTCGCCCCGGGGGACCGGCACGAGTGAAGTCGGCCCCGGTCCTGACGACGCGACGCAGAGGAGGACAGGTGAAACCCGAAAAGGACAGCGCCCGGGGCCTGGCGCAGCTGGAGGGCTTCCTGCTGTGGAACGCCGAGGTGGAACGGGCACGACGGCAGGCACGCCGCTTCACCGACGAGTTGCCCTGGCTGACCACGGCGCAGCGCGAGGACGTCGAGCGGGTGTTCATCGCCGAACGCGTCGCCGCCGCCCGGGAGTCGCTCACCCGCATCCGTGACCGCGCGGACGAACTGCGCGAGGAGTACACGGGGCGCTACGCCCGGCTCCGGGCCCGCTGCATCGCCCTCTCGGTCGGTGCGGTGGCCGCGGCGACCTGCCTCGGCACGGCGCTGACGCTGGTCCTGCGCTGATCCCGGTGCGCTCCGGCGTGCTCCGGTGGGGCCGGGTCACCCGGCCGCACCGCACGAGCCCGTGGTATGCCCCCGTGGTACGAGGCTGTGGTACGAGCCCGAAGCACGGGAGCGGAGCCGGAACGGTCAGTGCCGTACCAAGCAGAAGGGGTGGCCGGCGGGATCGGCGTACACGCGCCAGCTCCGCCCCCCGTCCCCGGCGTCGAGCAGAGACGCTCCACGCTCCAGGACCTCCTGGTGCGCCCGTTCCTGGTCGGAGACGCCGAAGTCCAGGTGGAACTGCTGGGGCGGGTCCTGGTCGGCCCAGCGAGGCGGCCGGTGGCCGGCCACCCGCTGGAACGCGAGGACGCGTCCACCGGGCGTGTGCAGGGTGGACCAGTCCGCGTCGCACTCCCACCGCCGGTCGGGGCGGTCGACCTCGCCGCCGAGCAACGACGCGTAGAAGGCGGCCAGTTCTCTCGGGTCCGGGCAGTCCAGGACCACGCACTCCAGCTCAGCGATCATGACCGCATCGTAGGCATCCGCCGGCCACGCCGCGTGCACCGCGTGCGCGGGCTCAGCGGGCCCCGAACACCTGCGTCCACACCGGACCGCCGCCGGAATCCTGCTTCCCCATGCCGATCTCCTTGAACGAGCAGTTGAGGATGTTCGCCCGGTGCCCCGGACTGTCCATCCAGGACTGCATCACGTCGGCCGGCGTCCGCTGGCCCTTGGCGATGTTCTCGCCATAGGTGGACCACCGGTATCCGGCGGCGGTGATCCGGTCGCCCGGATCCCGGCCGTCCTGCGACGTGTGCGAGAAGTAGTCCTGGGCCTCCATGTCGGCGGAGTGCCGCTGCGCAGCCGTGTTCAGGAGGTCGTTGACGGACACCGGACCGCAGCCCTCCTTGGAACGCTCGGCGTTGACCAGCTGGACGACCTGGTCGGCCATCCCCGACGGGGCGGGCGGTGCGGGCGCGGGCGGGTCCGGCTTCGGGGCCGGAGCGGCGGAGCTGGGAGCCGGCGGCGGAGTCGTGCTCTTCTTCGGCTTCGGCTTGGGCTTCGGCTTCTTCGAGGGGCTCGGGGACTCCGACGCACTGGGCGACTTGGACGCCGAGGGGGAGGGGGACGACGTCGGGGCGGCCGGCGTGGGCACCTCCGTACGGGGGGCCGGAGCGTCGGCCGTGACCGTCGTCGCGTCCCGCTCGTCGCCGTCGGTGTAGAGGTGCACCGCCGCACCGCCCGTGCCCAGTGCCGCGACCGCGACCACGGCGGCGACCGCCGAGTTACGGCGGCGCCGCCGGGCCTGCACCCGTCTGCGCTCGGCGCGCCCCGCCCCGGCACTGTCGGCGCCCGGAGCGGGCGCCTGGAGGTGCGCCGCCGTGGCGAGCAGCTCGGGAGCCGCCCCCGCTCCCGCCGCCGCGGCCACCGGGACGAGCGCGAGACCCACCAGCAGCCCCTCGGCGGGCACCAGACCCGAGCCGTGGCCCGAGCACACCGTGCACTCGCGGGCGTGACGGGCCAGCCGCTTGCGCCAGAGGGCGGAGGGGACGCCGTCCCAACCGGCCGTGATGTCCTCCAGCAGCACGCACGGCGGCTCCGCCGCCAGCGCGCCCACCACGACCCTCGCCGCCTCCAGCTGGGCCTTCATCCGCTGCACCCGTACGGCGGTGTGCTGCGGGGAGAGTTCGAGAGCGGCGGCGACCTCGGCCCGGGACAGATGCCCGGCGGTCTCCAGCCACCACAGCGACAACAGGGCACGGTCGTCCTCGTCCAGCCAGCGCGTCGCCTCCGCCACCTGCCGCCGCTGCCCGGTCAGGCCCAGTTCCAGGATCGTCACCTCGACGAAGTCCGCGCGGGGATCCGGCAAGTCGTACGCGGCGTCCAGCCGGTCCGCCGGCATCGCACCCGACTGCTTCTCGCGCCAGTGCGTGCGTATCTCGTTCATGGCTATCGCGACCAGCCAGGAACGGAAACGCTCAGGGTCGCGCAGCTCGGGCAGGCCCCGGAGCATCCGCAGCACCGTCTCCTGCACCACGTCGTCCACGTCCGCATGACCGTCCAGCGCACGTCCGACGACGTTGTACAGCAGCGGCAGGTACGCCGAGACGAGCCGGTCCTTGGCCTGCTGGTCGCCGCCCTGTGCGGCCGCGATCAAGACCGTCGGGTGATCCTTGCCCATGCTGTGCTCACTCTTCCGGGGTCCGGTGCTGTCACTTCCCACACTCGGGAGATGGGGTGAGGGCGGGACGATAACAAGAATCCGGCGGGAAACCCCGGAAACCTTCGCCGCGGCCTTCCGCCGCCCCTGCTTCCGCGGGGCTCGTCGGGCCCACGGAACCACCGGGCACAGCGGCCCCGACGTACTCCGCGCACCGGTCCGTGTCACGGAAGGTGATCCGTGACACGGACCGGTCCCCGGGACTGCAGGCGGCCTGGCATCGGCCGCCCGATCACCGGCGGGGCGGTTCAGGCGCGGGGCGGCCCGTCCTGGTCGCGGTCCGTCCCCAGCTGCTGCTTGAGCTTGTCCTGGGCGGTGTCGACGTGACCCTTGTACTTGCCCTGCGTACGGTCGTCGACCATGTCGCCGGCCTTGTCGACGCCCTTGCCGGCCTGGTCCTCGTGGCCCTTGAGCATCTTCTTGATCTTGTCCATTGCGGACATGCGTCCTCCTCGTCGACTCTGCGCCCCCCCGCACATCAAGGGTCACCGCACCGGGCCCCGCCCGCATCCGCGCCGGGGCCGGGGCGACCCGGGCTGACCGGCCCGGGGAGCGCCGGAAGTGTGAACCCGCGCCGACTGGGCACATACCGTTTGACCAGGAGGAGGTGGTGGCAATGGGCCGCATCCGAGTCGTTGTCCGTCGTCCCCCGCCCCCTTCGGGGCCCCCGCCGCTCGATCTGCGCACCCCGTCGGGCCGCCCTCTGCCGTACTGACCGTCGGCGCCGCCCACCCTCTCGAGGCGCCGGTACGTCCGGACGAGTTGCCGGTGATCCGCGTCCGTACGGGTCACCGAGGACCCCGTGACCGCACGGGTCACCGATGGTCCGGGTGAGGTCCGCCGTCGAGCGGGCCGTGCCGCCGCGGTCTGTCCTCGTACCGGGCCGCGGCCGGCCCCGACAGCGGCGCGAGCTGTTCCACCAGGGCCTCCAGTTCCTCGACGGCGTATTCCGTCTCACGGCGGATGTTCTTGTGCTCCGCGACGATGGCCCCGAGCAGCAGCGCGGTGAGCGCGACGCACCCGTTGAGCAGCGAGAGGTTGGCCATGATCTCCATCAGGCTGTGCCCCGCGAACGGCCCCAGAGCGTCCGTACCGGCAACGATCGCGAGCACCGAGACGACCAGGGCGCACGGCGCACTGCCCGGCAGCTGGAAGCGTAGGGCCGCCCAGATGACCACCGGGAACACCAGGTAGATCATCGACAGCGAACTACGCGTGGCGATCAACGACGACACGACCACGACGGCCGCGAGGACCGACGCCTCCAGCCACCGGTCGCTCGGGCGGGGCCACCGTACCCCGCGCAGGATCAGCAGGACGGGGGTGACCACCAGGACGCCCATGGCGTCCCCCGCCCACCAGGACGCCCAGACCAGCCAGAACCGCCCCGGCGGAACCTTGTCGTCGAGCAACAGGGTGAAACTGCCGATGGTGGCGCTGATCAGCATCCCGGCGAACGCGCCCAGGAAGACCAGACAGACCCCGTCCCGCAGCCGGGCCAGCTCATTGCGGAACCCGACCCTCCGCAGCAGGGCGTACGCGGCCAGCGGAGCGACGGTGTTGCCGAGCATGATGGCCAGACGGCTCACCGTGAACGCGTCGCCGATCTCGGTGACCGTCACCAGCGTGCCCAGCGCGATGCCCGGCCAGACACGGACGCCCAGGCACAGCAGCGCGGCCAGGGCGATACCGGTGGGCGGCCACAGCGGAGTGACGACCGCGCCGTCCACGACCACCTGCCGCATCAGCCCGAGCCGCCCCGCCAGGTAGTAGGCGCCGGCCACGCCCAGCACCTGCGCCACGTACACGGCCCGACGTCTGGCTTCCTTGCTGCGGATCACACGACTCATCAGACACCGACCGCGGCGGGAGTCGGCAGGTGACACGCGCGGTACGGTCCGGCGTCACCGCGCTCCGCGGCGGGCGGCTCCGTGCCGCAGGACCAGCACGGCGGCGTCGTCCTCGTGCCCCGTCAGCTCCGCCGCGCCCAGGACCTCGTCGGCCAGTTGCGGCGCGCGCGCCCGGGGGGGCGCGGCGACCAGCTGACGGACCCGTTCGAGTCCGTCCTCGATCAGCAGCGACGGCCCCTCGACGACACCGTCGGTGAGCAGCACGATCGCCCCGTCGGAGTCGAGGGTGCGTCGGGTGACGGGATAGCCCTCGCCGGGCTCGATGCCGAGCGGCAGGCCGCCCGGGTCCTCCGTGACACCGGACCGGCCCTCCGTGGTGGCCCACACGCACGCCACGTGCCCGGCCCGTGCGCTGTGCAGCTCCCAGGTCGCCGGGTCCAGCCGCATGAACGTACAGGTCGCGAAAAGCCCCGAGTCCACGGACAGCAGCAGATCGTTCGTCCGGCCCAGCACCTCGCCCGGATCGGACGCCGTGCCCGCGATGGCCCGCATCGCGATGCGGACCTGGCCCATGAAGGCGGCCGCCTCGACGTCATGGCCCTGTACGTCGCCGATGGCGAAGCCGAGGGCCCCGTCCGCAAGCGTGAAGCCGTCGTACCAGTCACCGCCGATGTCCAGACCGTGGCGGGCGGGCGCGTAGCGTGCGGCGGACTGGAGGCCGGGGAACGTCGGCAGTGTCGCCGGGAGCATGTCGCGCTGGAGTGCCTGCGCGAGTTCCACCCTGGCCTGGTGGAACTCCACTTCGCGGCGAGCGCGCGCGGTGAGGTCCTGCAAGGTGGTGAGCAGGTCTTCGGCGCTAGCTGAGCGGGGAGTCCGACGCCGGTTCATGTGCCGCTCCGCGGTGCGTTAAGTCCCTGAATCATATGGCGGACACCCCCGGGCGGCGACTGCGGTGACTGCGGCGACCCCGGCGGGCGCCCCGGCAGCCGGGGGCATTCCTCAGGACGGTCGGGCGCGGTACAGATCGCGGAGCAGGGCGATCTCGGCGCCGTGGTGCAGCACCTCCTGGTTGACCCACCAGACGATGTCGACGAAGGGGTCCTCGGCGTCGCTGCCGTTCGGGTAGGTGCTGTACCCGACGGTGTCCAGGGCCGTGTCGTCGGCGGTGAGCAGGGCCTCCCGCCAGGCGGCGGACGCGGTCTCGAAGGCGGCCACCGCCCCGGCGGCGTCCCCCGGCGTGCGATAGCCGTCGCGGGTGAGCGACCTGCTGCCGTGGGTGTGGTCGGCACGGAGGGTGAGCATCTCGGCGAGATGGCTCAGACGCCACGCGAGGGTGGTGAACGGCGGGGGGAACGGATGCGGGGAGTCCGCCGAGTCCCGCCCCCAGTCCCCGGCCCCCGCCAGGGCTGTCGCCCGGGCCCCGGGTTCGTCACCGCGACGGCGTACGGACCAGCAGTCGGGCACGGGCTCCCAGAGGTACTCGTCGTCGCCGAGCGGGGAGACGCCGATGTCGACGCCGTTGCCGCTGTCCATGACGGGACCGGCCAGGCGGGCGAGCAGCCGCTCGCACGCGAAGTCGAACTGTTCCAGCAGCGGGATCAGGCGCGGTGGGAGGGTCATCGGTGGAGCGTGCCACAGCCGAAGGGCGGGCGCGCGCCGATTTCCGGCTGCCAGCCGCCGGCCGCCGGCCGCGGGCCCGGACGGACCGGCACCGGTCGGTGGCCGGATGGACCCTCGTACCGAGCCGTTGTCAGTGCTCGGTGGGATGCTGCCCGCATGGACGAGCTGATGAGGCAGCGACGGGTGTACGGCACCGACCACGACGACCCCCGCCCGGGACCGAGGCCGGGTCACGACTACCGCGAGCTGGTCGCCGGCCCGCTCGACGGGCTGCTCCTCGACGTCACCGGCTGGGGCGACGCGGACCTGCGCGACGGTGTCGGGCTGGTCACCGAGATCGGCGCCTACGGGCCCGGCGGACGCGCCGAGTACGGGCCGCGGTCGCCGGACAGCCACCAGTGGGACTGGCGTGGCGACGTGCGATGACGGAGGCCGGACGGTGATGGCAGGGGCGGCAGGAATCGAACCTGCGACATACGGTTTTGGAGACCGCCGCTCTGGCCGCTGAGCTACGCCCCTTGGTTGCAGGGTGAAGCCTGGCACGCCCCGATGCCCCGGCCAACCGGTTTACGCCCCGATGCCCGGCCAACCGGTTTACGCTCCAAGGCTCCCGCCGCCGACTGGTTTTCGCCCGGGTGCTCCCGCCGACCGGTTCAGGCCCCGATGCCCCCGCCGGCCGGTTCACCGGGCGCGGTCCCCAGCACCGTGGCACGGAAGGCCCCCACCACGGGCCGCAGATCGACCCGGTGCCACGCCGCCCACAGCCGGGCGGACCCGCTGTGCCAGGGCAGTTCCCGCACGGCCACGCCGGGCGCCGTGCCGCGCACCATGCTGCGTTGCACCAGTGCCAGACCGAACCCCGAGGCGACGAGCCCCAGCGCGGTGAGAGGCTCGGCGGCGTCCAGCGTGATGTCCGGGGTGAAACCGGCCGCCACGCACGAGGCGACGAACGCGTCGCGCCACGCCGGGTCGCGGCTGCTCTCCACCGCGATCCACGGCTGCCCGTCCAGATCGGCCGGCACGAGATCCGGCTTGTCCGCCAGCGGATGGCCGCCCGGCAGCACGAGCTGCAGCGGATCCTCCAGCAGCAGCGCCGAGCGCAGATCCGGGTCGTCCTCGGCCGGCGGCTCCTGGACCAGAGCGATGTCCAGGCTGCGCTGCCGCAGCCCCTCGAACTGCTCGGCGCTCTGCTGCCCGTACAGCGCCACATGGATCCCGGGACGCTCCAGACGCAGCGTACGCAGGGCGGCGGGCAGCAGCCCGGTGTGCATGGCGTCCGGTACGTAGCCGACGCAGAGCCCGCCCTCCTCGCCCCGCCCGAGCCGGCGCCCCAGGTTCTCCAGCCGGCCGGCGTGGGTCAGCAGGGCCTGCGCCTCGGCGAGGAAGACGCGGCCGTCCGAGGTCAGGCGGATGCGCTGCCGGTCCCGCTCGAACAGGACCAGGCCCAGCTCCTTCTCCAACTGGGCGATCTGCCGACTGAGCGGCGACTGGGAGATGTGGAGCTGTTCGGCGGCGCGGCCGACGTGTTCCGTCTCGGCGACGGCGACGAAATAGCGGAGTTGGCGGAGATCGAGCATGTCACGTCCTCGTAAGACCTTCGGAGACTCAAGTCAGCCCAGACAAGTCTTGGACAGTCTCAATGCTCGATCCTAACCTCGAATGCGTAAGGCCGACAGAGCGTGCGCAACCGGATATATCCGGACCAAAGCCGCACCAAGGATCGGCTCGTTCCCCACCCTCAAGGACACACGTGAGCATCACCCGCCTCCTCCCCGGCCGCCTCGGCTTCGGCACCGCACCGCTCGGCAACATGTTCCGGGCGATCCCCGACGACGAGGCCGCCGCCACCGTGCAGGCCGCCTGGGACCAGGGCATCCGCTACTTCGACACCGCCCCCTTCTACGGCGCCGGGCTCTCCGAGATCCGCCTCGGCGACGTCCTCGCCCAGCAGCCGCGCGACGCCTACGTCCTCTCCAGCAAGGTCGGCCGGGTCGTCCTGGACGAGACCGAGGACCCCGCCGCCCGCGACCTCGGCGAGAAGGGCGGGCTCTTCGAGCACGGCCGCCCCAACAAGATGGTCAACGACTACAGCGCCGACGCCACCCTGCGCTCCATCGAGGACAGCCTCAAGCGGCTGCGCACCGACCGACTGGACATCGTCTGGGTCCACGACGTCGCCCAGGACTTCTACGGCGACGAGTGGCTCGCGGCCTACGAGAGCGCCCGCACCGGCGCCTTCCGGGTGCTGACCCGGCTGCGCGAGGAAGGCGTCATCAAGGCCTGGGGCCTCGGCGTCAACAAGGTCGAGCCGCTCGAACTCACCCTCGACCTCGACGAACCACGCCCCGACGCGTTCCTCCTCGCCGGGCGCTACACCCTCCTCGACCACGACCGCGCCCTCCAGCGGCTCCTCCCGGCGGCGGCCGAGCACGACGTCGATCTCGTCGTCGGCGGACCGTACAGCTCCGGCGTCCTCGCGGGCGGCGCGCATTTCGAGTACCGGAAGGCCCCCGCGGACATCGTCGCCAAGGTCGAGCGCCTCAAGGTCCTCGCCGAGCAGCACGGCATCGGCATCAAGGCCGCCGCCCTCCAGTTCGCCCTGGCCCACCCGGCCATCGCGGCGGCGATCCCCGGCGCCACCCGCCCCAGCCGCGTCGCCGAGGACCTCGCCGCCCTCGACGAGAAGATCCCCGCGGCCTTCTGGGCGGCCCTGCGCGAGGAGGAGCTCATCTCCGCCGACGCCCCCGTCCCCACCGCCTGAACCACCCGCACCGACCACGTCAAGGAAGTCATCCCCATGGCCGGCACCACCGCCTCCACCGAACTCCCCGTACCCGCCGACCGCGTCTGGCAGCTCATCGGCGGCTTCGACTCCCTGCCCGACTGGCTCCCGTACATCCCGACCAGCGAAGCCGGCGAGGGCGGCCGCGTCCGCACCCTCGTCAACGAGGAGGGAGGCGTCATCGTCGAACGCCTCGAAGCCTTCGACAACGCCTCGCGCAGCTACAGCTACTCCATCCTCCGGGCCCCGTTCCCGGTCACCGGCTACCTGTCCACCATCACCGTGCACGAGGGCGCGACCCCCGACCGGTCGCGCGTCGAGTGGTCCGGCACCTTCACCCCGGACGGGATCGGTGACGACGAGGCCGCCGCTCTCTTCCACGGCATCTACGCCGACGGCCTCGCCGCCCTCGCGCACTCGCTCTCCGGCTGAACGCCACGGGCGCCCGGCAAGCCGGGGGAGCGGCTGGGGGCCGGGCCGGGCCGTCCGATAGGTTGACCGGTCATGTGGGCTTTGAGCGCGGTCGGGTACCGACGGCTGGGTGCGGTGGGATCCCTGGCGATCGTCGTCGGCGGCTGGTTCGCCGGAAAGCTGCCGGTCCACGACCCCTGGGGCCTGTGGACCGACCACGGGTCCGCCACGAAGGCCGTGGCCGCCGCCGTCGCCTACGTCGGACTGACCGTGCTCGTCGTGGCCTGGTGGCAGTACGGCAGGACCGCCTCCACCGTCCGCGACACCCTCGTCACCCTCGCCTGGTGGACAGCCCCCTTCCTGCTCGCGCCCCCGCTCTACAGCGCCGATGTCTACAGCTACATCGCCCAGGGCTCGATGGTCGTCGAAGGGCACGACGTCTACACCGTCGGCCCCTCAGCGCTGGACCCCGGCGGAATCGGCGGCGACGCCGCCGCGAGCGTCGGCAACCACTGGCGCGACACCCCGGCCCCCTACGGACCGCTCTTCCTCCTGATCTCCGCCGCCGTCGCCTGGACCACCGGCGGCACGATCGTCCCCGCCGTCCTGGCGATGCGGCTCGTCGCGCTCCTCTCGCTCGTCCTGATCGTCTGGGCGCTGCGCCGCCTGGCGCGCGAACACGGCCACAGCGAGAGCCGCGCCCTGTGGCTGGGCGCCCTCAACCCGCTGCTGCTGATCCATGTGGTCGGCGGCGTGCACAACGACGGGCTGATGATCGGTCTGATGCTCGCCGGTTTCGTGCTCGCCCTGCGCGGACAGTGGGTCGCGGGCAGCGCCCTCGTCGGCCTCGCCATCATGGTGAAGTCACCGGCGGCCGTGTCGCTCCTGTTCATCGGGGTCCTCGTGCACGCCTCCGCGACGGGCCCCCAGTGGCGCCGCTGGGCCAAGGGCCTGTTCGCGCCCGGCCTGATCGCCTGCGCGGTCGCCGGCGGGGCCACCCTGATCAGCGGCACCGGATTCGGCTGGCTCCACACCCAGGGCGTCGCCGCGAACATCCATACCGCGCTCTCCGTCACCAGCGACCTCGGCCTCGGCCTCGGCGAGCTGGCCCACCTGCTGCTGGACGTCGACGCGGAGCCGGTGAAGTCCGCCGTCCAGACGCTGGGCCTGGCGGTCGCGCTCGGCCTGATCGTCGTGCTGGCCCGCCGTGCGATGCGGGGCAGCATGACGCCCGCCCATGCCCTGGGTCTCTCGCTGCTCGTGCTGGTGGCCCTCTCGCCGATGGTCCAGCCCTGGTACCTGCTGTGGGGCATGGCCGTCGTCGCCGCGACCGAGCAGTACGGCCGCTTCTCCGCCGTCCTGACCGTGCTCTCGGCGGCCCTCGTGTACGAGACCCACCCCATGGGCGCCACCCCGCCCTACGGATTCGCTCTCGCCGGTCTCGCCGTCGTCCTCGGTACGCTCGCGATCCGCCGCGCCCCCGTCGTGCCGCCCGGCGTCCGACTGCCCGGTCGGCGCGGCCCCGAGTGCACAGCGGAGGACCAGCAGCCCTCGACGTCCGCCGCTTCCCCGACTCCGGCCCCGCAGAACGCTCCGTGAACCAATCCTCTCGACGCCCCGCAAGCCCTTCGGCTACGCTGAGCGAGTCCTGTTGTCTCCGATAGAGGTGGACGTTGCGCATCTGAGGTCCGCGATCATCGCGCGGTACGGCCTGGCCCGTACACGGTCACGACGCTGTCGGCATCTCTGCCGCCCGTGACTTCCGCGTGGATGCGACCTCGGTGCTGAGCCGTCCCTCTGCCTCGCAGGACTGTTCTCCCCACCACTTTCCGGCCCCCGGCCGGGTCGCCGCGTGCTGTTCGCATACGAAGCCCCTTTCCCTCTCCACCGCTTCCGACTGCGAGAACCACCATGAGCCATCCCACCGCGCCCAGCGCCTCCCTGGCCGTCTCCCACCTCTCCTTCCAGTGGCCCGACGGCACCAGCCTCTTCGACGGGCTCTCCCTCACGGTCCCCCCGGGCCGCACCGGTCTGGCCGGGGCCAACGGAGCCGGCAAGTCGACCCTGCTCCGCCTGTTCGCCGGACTCCTGCGCCCCGCGTCGGGATCCGTCACCGTCGGCGGAAACCTCGCCTACCTGCCCCAGAACATCACCCTGGACACCGGCCTCCGCGTCGACGCGGCCCTCGGCATCGCCGAGCGGCGGGCCGCCCTGCGCGCCATCGAATCCGGGGACGTACGGGAGGAGCACTTCGAGACCGTCGGCGACGACTGGGACGTCGAGGAACGCGCCCTGGCCACCCTCGGCACCCTCGGGCTCGGGGCCGTCGAACTGGACCGGACCGTGGGGGAGTTGTCCGGCGGGGAGACCGTCCTGCTGCGCCTGGCCGCACTGCTCCTGGAACGCCCGGACGTCCTCCTCCTCGACGAGCCGACCAACAACCTCGACCTGTTCGCCCGCCGGAGGCTCTACGACGCCGTCGACTCCTGGCGCACCGGAATCCTGATCGTCGTCAGCCACGACCGGGACCTGCTGGAGCGCGTCGACCGCATCGCCGAACTGCGGTCGGGCTCGGTGAGCTGGTACGGGGGCGGCTGGTCCGCGTACCAGGAAGCCCTCGCCACCCAGCAGGAGGCCGCCGGGCGGATGCTGCGCGCCGCCGACGCCGACGTACGCCGGCAGCAGCGCGAACTGGAGGAGACCCGGATCAAAGTGGCCCGCCGCCAGCGTCACGACAAGAAGCTGAACGCCCAGCGGAAGGCCCCGCGCATCGTCGCCGGCGAGCGCAAGCGTTCCGCCCAGGAGTCCGGGGACCGGCTGCGCGGGTTGCACGAGGACCGCCTCGACGAGGCCAGGGAGCGCAGGGAGGAAGCCGCCGAAGCCATCCGCCGGGACGCCGAGATCAAGGTGAGCCTGCCCCACACCGCGGTGCCCGCAGGCCGCACCGTCCTGACCGTACGGGATCTGAGCCTGCCCTACGGGCGGCTGCGCGAGGGGGCCCTCCAGGTGAAGGGGCCCGAACGCATCGCCTTGGTCGGCCGCAACGGGGCCGGGAAGACCACCTTCCTGCGCACGCTCACCGGGGAGCTGGCGCCCAGCGCCGGAGAGGCCACGGCGGCGGTGCCGCTGAAGTTCCTCCCGCAGCGCCTCGACGTCCTCGACGACGCCCTGAGCGTCGCCGACAACGTCGCCCGCACCGCCCCGGGTACCACCGACAACCAGATCCGCTCCCAGCTCGCCCGGTTCCTCTTCAAGGGGGCCCGCGCCGAGCAGCCGGCGGGCACCCTCTCGGGCGGCGAACGGTTCCGGGCCGCGCTCGCGGCGACGATGCTCGCCGCCCCCGCTCCGCAACTGCTCCTGCTGGACGAGCCGACGAACAACCTGGACCTGGCCAGCGTGCGGCAGCTGACGAGCGCCCTGGAGTCCTACGAGGGCGCGCTGCTCATCGCCGGCCACGACCTGCCGTTCCTGGAATCCGTGGACATCACCCGCTGGATCCTGCTGGACGACGAGCTGCGGGAGACCGACGCCGAAGAGGTCCGCGAACTGTTCGGAAACCCGGAATCCACCCCGGCGGGCACGGCGTGACCGCACCGGACGAGGTGACCCCGGCCGCACGATCGGAGAAGAAGGTGAGGGAGGAGATCCGGATGGGCGCAGACCCCGGCCCCTGTGTCGTACTGATCACCGGAGTGATGGCGGCGGGCAAGTCCACCGTCGCCCAGCTCCTGGCGGAGAGCCTGCCGCGAGCGGTCCATGTGCGCGGCGACGTCTTCCGCCGCATGATCGTCTCCGGCCGCGCCGAGATGACCCCCGACGAGGCGGAGGAGGCGCGGAGCCAGCTCGACCTGCGCCAGCGGATCTCCGCACAGGTGGCCGACGCCTACGCGGACGACGGATGGACGGCCGTCGTCCAGGACATCGTCCTCGGCGACGACCTGCCGCGCTACGTCGACAGGATCCGCACCCGCCCGCTCCACGTCATCGTGCTCGCCCCTTCACCCGGGGCCGTGCGCGCGAGGGAGGCCGGGCGGGGAAAGACGGGGTACGGGGAGTGGACGGTCGAGGCGTTCGACGCGCACCTGCGGAGCGGGACGCCCCGGATCGGTCGGTGGCTGGACACGACCGGCCAGACACCCGAGGAGACGGTTTCGGCCATCCTCGACGGTCTGCGCGTGTGATCCGCGGAGGCCTCGGGCCGCCGCGGGGTGACACGGCGGGCGGTGCGGGCGGCGGGGCTTTCAGGCCGCCTCGTAGCTGTGGGCCCGCCCGCCCCGCCACTCCACCCAGACCGGGTTGTCGAGGATCCGGTCCGCTTCTTCGAGGCCGGCCTCGCTCAGGAACACGATCACGTCGTGGTCGCTGTGGGCCAGCCCGAGTATCTCGTCCCGGCCTTCGTAGTGCACGGTCACCCGGCGGCCGCCCGAGGGGGTCGGACGGTGGATGACGATCGGGGGATTTGCCATGGGTCCACCCTGCGACGCGCCCCGCCCCCTCGCATCCCCGGCCGCCCTCCGTCGCGAGCGGCCCGTAGACGGTACGGAAACGGCTCCGGCGGCCTCCCCGGGGGCCGCGGCGGCCCTCACCTCCCGGCCGGCGCGAGTTCCACCGTTGTGGTGACGCGCACCAGGGAGGGGCTGCGCGGGGCGGAGCCGAACCCGAAGGCCACGGGCGGATCGAGCGGCGCCAGCGCGCCCAGGCTCACCCCGGCCAGCACGGCGTCGGCGTCCACGACCGGGCGCAGCCCCCGCGCCCCGTACCACTCCCTCCGCCCCGGAGCCGCCTGGCCCAGGGTGCGTACGCCGGGCATCAGCAACCGGGCCGGCACATCGCACAGCGCGGCCCAGAGCGGGCTGCGGGCGAGCGGGGCCGGTACGGCGGACAGCAGCAGGCCGAGGGCGGACCGGCGTCCGGTGCGCAGCCGCAGCCGCAGCGGTCCCGCCTCGACGCACCAGGTGTCGCCGGTGGCGGTGACGGAGGTGACGGTCACGGGCACCACCTCGATCCGGTCGAAGCGGTACGTCGCGGCCACGAAGTCCGCGATCCGCCGGGACGGGGCCAGCAGGACCCGCTCGCCGTCGGGGTGCTCGACCATGACGTCGGCGAACGCCCCGAACGGGGAGCGCGGCCAGTGCCCGACCACCAGCCGGGTACCCGAGGAGGTCCCCACACCGGCGATCCAGCCGTCGAACCGCAGTCGCTCACCTGTCCCTGTCACGCCCGCCAGTCTCCCCCGCCGCGGGCGACGGGGGAGGGACGACGGACGGGGACCGCGGCCGTACGGGCTACTCGAAGCGGGACACGTCCCCGGCTCCGCGACGTACGATCTCGGGCTCGTCGCCGGAGAAGTCGATGACCGTGGTCGGCTCGGTGCCGCAGTCGCCCGAGTCGATGACGGCGTCCACCTCGTGGTCGAGCCGCTCCTTGATCTCCCAGCCCTGCGTCAGCGGCTCCTCCTCGTCCGGGAGCAGCAGGGTGCTGGAGAGCAGCGGCTCGCCGAGCTCCGCGACCAGCGCCTGGGTGACGACATGGTCGGGGATGCGCACCCCGACCGTCTTCTTCTTCGGGTGCAGCAACTGGCGGGGGACCTCCTTCGTCGCCGGGAGGATGAAGGTGTAGCTGCCGGGCGTCGCCGCCTTGACCGCCCGGAACACGTCGTTGTCCACGCGCACGAACTGCGCCAGCTGCGCGAAGTCGTGGCACACCAGCGTGAAGTGGTGGCGGTCGTCGAGATTCCGGATCGACTTGATCCGGCCGATGGCGTCTCGGTTGCCCAACTGGCAGCCCAGGGCGTAGCACGAGTCGGTCGGGTACGCGACGAGCGCACCGGACCGGATGCTGTCGACCACCGTGCTGATGGTGCGGGGCTGGGGATTTGCGGGGTGCACGTCGAAGTACTTGGCCATCCGCCGAGCTTACGCGCTCGGGCACGGCCGGCAGTGGGGTGCGCCGGAAAGCGTGAGAGGCGGGGGGGGGGGGGGGGGGGGGCGGCCGGGGGGGGGGGGGGGCGAGGCGCCCGGGGGGGGGCCCGGGGGGCCGCCCCCCCCCCCGCCGCGCCCCCCCCGCCCCCCGGCCGCCCGGGGCGGGGGCGGGGGGGGGGGGCCCCCCCACGGGGGGGGGGGCGGGGGGGGGGGCGCGGCCCCGCCTCTTCTTCCGCTTCACACGGTGGTGTTCACCGCCGGGCCCGGTCAGACCGCGGCGGCCCCCACCAGCTCGTCCAGGACGTCCTCCATGGTCACGAAGCCGATGACCGTGCCCTTGCCCCCGGCGACCGCCGCGAGATGCGTACCGGCGGCCCGCATCGCGGTGAGGGTGTCGTCGAGCGGGGTGTCGATCTCGACCCGGATGACGGGGTGGAGGGCGCTCTTGGGCAGCGCCTTGGTGCGCTCCGCGACGCCGAGGGCGTCCTTGATGTGGAAGTACCCCAGCAGCCCGTCGTCGGGTCCGGTGACCGGAAGCCGGGAGAAGCCCGAGGCGACAGCGGCCCGCTCCAGACCCTGCGGGGTGATACCGAGGTCGACGGTGACGGTCCGGTTCAGCGGGACCATCACCTCGCCCACCGGCCGCGTCCCCAGTTCCAGCGCGTCCCGCAGGCGCTCGCCGTCCGCCGGGGCGAGCAGCCCGGCGTCGCTGGAGTCCTTCACCAGCCGTACGAGCTCGTCGTCGGTGAACACCGAGGCGACCTCGTCCTTGGTCTCCACCTTGAGCAGCCGCAGCAGCATGTTGGCGAAGGCGTTGATGCCGAAGATGACCGGCCGCAGCGCCCGGGTCAGGGCCACCAGGGACGGCCCCAGCGCCAGCGCCGTGGCGACGGGGGCGGCCAGCGCGATGTTCTTCGGGATCATCTCGCCGATGAGCATGTGGAGATACGTCGCCAGCGTCAGCGCGATCACGAAGGCGATCGGGTGGACCAGCGCGTCGGGCACACCGACCGCGTCGAACGGCGGCTCCAGCAGATGGGCGATGGCCGGTTCCGCTACGGCGCCCAGCACCAGGGAGGAGATGGTGATGCCGAGCTGCGCGGTGGCCATCGCGGCCGACAGGTGTTCGAGACCCCACAGGGTGCTCTTGGCGCGCCGGCTGCCCCGGACGGCCTGCGGCTCGATCTGGCTGCGGCGCACCGAGATGAGCGCGAACTCCGCGCCCACGAAGAACGCGTTGGTGAGGAGGGTGAGCGCGCCGATGGCGAGCTGAATGGTGGTCATCGGGCGTCCTCCTCCACGAGGGCCAGCGCCGGAGCGGGCGCGGTGATCCGGACCCGGTCGGCCCGGTGGTGCTCGATGTCGAGCACGTCGAACTGCCAGCCGTCGACCTCCACCCGGTCGGTGCGGACCGGGATGCGGGCCAGCTGGTTGGCGAGCAGGCCGGCGAGCGTCTCGTACGGGCCTTCCGGCGCGCCGAACCCGATCCGGTCGAGCTGGTCCAGCCGGATGCTGCCCTCGGCCGCCCAGACCTGACGGCCGTCGCCGAGCGGCTCGGCCGGTGCGAGGTCGGGGCGCTCGTGGGGGTCGTGCTCGTCGCGGACCTCGCCGACGACCTCCTCCACGATGTCCTCGACGGTGGCGACCCCTGCCGTACCGCCGTACTCGTCGATCACCACGGCCATCGTCCGGTGCTTGCGCAACTGCGCCAGCAGCCGGTCGACGGGCAGCGAGTCGGGGACGAGGAGCGGCTCGGTGGCCAGCGCGGTGACCGGGGTCCGGGGCCGCTCCGACTCGTCCAGGGCGAGGACGTCGCGGATGTGGACCGTGCCGATCACCTCGTCCAGGCTGTCCCGGTAGACCGGGAAGCGGGACAGGCCGGTGGCCAGGGTGAGGTTGGCGGCGTCGGCGGCGGTGGCGTGCGCCTCCAGCGCCCGGACGTCGACGCGCGGCGTCATCACGTTCTCGGCGGACAGCTCCGCCAGGTGCAGCGTACGGACGAACAGCTCGGCCGAGTCCTGCTCGATCGCGCCCTCACGGGCGGAGTGCTGGGCGAGCGCGATCAGCTCCTGCGGCGTACGGGCGGAGGCCAGCTCCTCGGCCGGTTCCAGGCCCAGCCGTCGCACGAAGCGGTTCGCGGTGTTGTTCAGGTGCCGGATCAGCGGACCGAAAGCGGCCGTGAACGCCCGCTGCGGGGTCGAGACGACCTTGGCGACCGTGAGCGGGCTGGAGATCGCCCAGTTCTTCGGGACCAGCTCGCCGATGACCATGAGGACGACGGTCGACGCAGCCACGCCGAGGAGGGTGGCGACCGTGGAAACGGCACCGTCCGGCAGGCCGACGGACTCCAGCGGGCCGCGCAGCAGCACCGCGAGGGACGGCTCGGCGAGCATGCCGATGACCAGGGAGGTCACGGTGATGCCGAGCTGGGCGCCGGAGAGCTGGAAGGTGAGCCGCTTGGCCGCCTTGAGTGCGCTCTCGGCGCCGCGCTCACCGGCCTTCGCGGCGCGTTCGAGCTCGCTCCGCTCGATGGTCGTGAGCGAGAACTCGGCCGCGACGAACACTGCACAGGCCAGTGTCAGCGCGAGGGCGAGGAGGAGAAGGACCACTTCGCTCACCGTGTCACCTCCGTCCCCTGGTGCGCGGGGTCAGGGATGACACGGTTCGTACTGGGAGGCTCACCCATTGCGGTGCCGCAGCTCCTTCTCTGTTCGGGTCGTCGGGATCGACGGTGGGGGACGGGTGTGAACCCGCCTGATAGATAGTAAAGGGAACGCAAAGCAATGGGGAGTGGCGGGTGTCACACGGAGTGCCGTGCAGGGGAAATACCTCGCGGCGGGTGACGGGGAGCGGATTCCGGGCGGCCGCCTGCGATCTGGGTGGCCGGAACTGTGCGTAGCGGTCGCGGGCTTGGGAAATCCTTTGCTTTCCGGGAGGTTCTGCCCGGCGAGGTGGCTCACGCGGCCTCGATCGCCCATCCACAGAAGGAGCGGACGCCGCACATGGTGTTCAAGAAGTTGCTCGGAGCCCTCGGGGTCGGTGGACCCTCGGTCGACACCGTTCTGCAGCCCGGCCCGGCGCTGCCCGGTGGTCTCCTCTCCGGAGAGGTCCGCCTGCGGGGCGGCGGGTCGGACGTGACGGTCGACCGGATCTCCCTTCTCCTCGTCGCCCGGGTCGAGAGGGAGGACCTGGAGGAGGAGGCCGAGGGCACGGTCGTCCTCGAACGGTTCACCGTCGGCGGTGGGTTCCGGCTGGCGGAGGAGGCCGAACACACGGTGCCCTTCACCGTCACCCTGCCGTGGGAGACGCCGGTCACCGAGCTGCACGGCCAGCACCTCGGGCCCGTCCTCGGCATCCGCACGGAGCTGGAGATCGCGGGAGCCCGGGACAAGGGCGACCTCGACGCGCTCGCGGTGGGACCGCTGCCCGCGCAGGAGGCGATCCTGGAGGCCTTCGGGCAGCTCGGTTACGCGTTCAGGTCCGCGGACCTGGAGCTCGGCCACATCCGGGGCACCGGTCAGCAGCTGCCCTGCTACCAGGAGATCGAGATCCTCCCGCCGGCCGGCCACGCGCACGCTGTGAACGAGATCGAGGTGACCTTCATCGCCGCACCGGGCGGTCTGGAGGTCGTGATCGAGGCGGACAAGCGCGCCGGGCTCCTCTCCGAGGGCCACGACACGGTCCACCGCTTCACTGCCTCCCACCACGCGGCCCCGCAGACCGACTGGAACGCCCAGGTCGACGCCTGGCTGAAGGAGGTCATCGCCGGCCGTGAGGGGTACGGCACGCCGTCCCCGTACGGAGACCACCACGGCGAACCCCACGGAGACCGGCACCGTTCGGGCCCCGGCGCGGGTGCGGTGGTGGCCGGGGTCGCCGCGGGCGTGGCCGTGGGCGTCGTCGGCGGCATGGTCGCGGCCGAGGTCGTCGACGAGATCGGCGACGCCCTCGCGGACGAGGGCGAGGAGGACGCGGGGGGCGACGACGAGGGCTGACCGAAGGGGCCGGGGCCGGGCCGGAAGGGGATCAGCCCGTCTTCCGGCCCGCTCCATCCGGGCCCAGTCGGTCGGCGAGGGCGTCCAGGTCCGGGAGGAACCAGATGTCCTGCCCCCGGTTGGCTTCGCGGACCAGGTCGGGCAGGGCCGAACTGGCAGCCAGGTGGCGGCCGATGTCCCCGATGACGACCAGGCGCAGCCGGTAGTTGGCGAACTTCTGCAGGATGTCTCCGGCGAGGCCGGTGCTCAGGTCGAAGAACCGGTCGTCCAGTCGGGGGGAAGGCACCGCGACCACCTCCGCGCCCGTGAACGCGGCACCGATCAGATGGTCCAGGGCGTCCTGGACGGTGCCGATCGACACTCCGTCGGCCTCGCACACCAGAACCGGAACGCCGTGCTGCTCGACGATGTCAGGCACGGTCCGCCCCCTTCTCGTCCACGGCCGGGGACGAGGAGGTGAAGAGGCCGCTGTCCGGGCCGAGCAGGCCGTCGATCAAGTGGAGCAGGTCGGCGGTGGCGGTGGCTCCGCCGAGTACGACGATCTTCATCCGGGTCCGCTCCTTGTCGTAGACCGTCTGGATGCGCAGGGACTCCGATGCTCCCCGGGCCGACTGCGCGCTTGCTGTCAGGAACGTGCTCAGGCGGTGCGCTGCATCCGGACCGAGCGCGTCGATCTGCACGACGCTGGAGACCTCCACGTGCCCGCCCGCGGTGGCCGCTGATGGCCCGGGGGCGGTACCGCCCTCGGATGCACCGGTCAGGGCTTCGAAGTCCTCCCTGCTGACCCGGTACTGCTTGCCGATCCGGACGGCCTTGAGCCGCCCGTCGCGGACGTAGTTGCGGACGGTCCGTACATGCAGGCCCAGACGCTCGGCCACCTCGCCGATCGAATAGAGCTCGCGCTCATCGCTCCCCATGGCGACTTAACATACTCCAAACTTCCCTATGTGTCACTTCAGGGAAGAAGATAGAGAAGGTTAGAGAAGTATGCTCGTTTGGTCGCGCTCGGCGGGTGCTGCGGATCCCGGGTAGGAAGGTGAGAAGCCAACGGCCGCCCACGTGGACAAGGAGCCCCATGAATCCCGGAACCCGGCCGCCCGATCCGCGGCACCAGCGTCCCGAAGGCGTCACCGACACGACCGTCGAGGCCCTCGGAGCCCTGTCGAAGGCGCTGGAGACCGCCGAGCGGGCCCGTGGCTCCCTCTACGACTTCCACCAGCTCACCGGTAGCGCCGACCTGGCCCTCGACGAAGCCGTACGACTGCTCCGCGCCGCAGGACACGGGCCACAGGCCGACCAGGTCGAACGGGAGATCCTCGGCCGCAACGTCATCCCCGGGCACTGGACGTTCCAGATCGTCGAGGAGTACAACACCACCTACTACGACGTCTTCCGGACGATCGAACGGCGGGTCCGACAGGAGCTCGCCGAGGGCCGCGACCACCTCTACGAAGCCGAGATGAAGGCGGCCCGGCGGACCGAGGGGCATCCGGACCACACGGCCGACTGACGGGCTGGGCCTGAGGAGTTGAGACCGGCGCACCCCGGCGTACGTCCCGCGATCCCGGGCATACGGAGGTCACCGCTCGGAAGGAGCTCCCCATGCTCGGTATAGCTGCCGCAGTGCTGTTCTTCATCGCGTTCCTGATCAACGCGGCCGACATCTCCACCAACGACGTTTTCGCGTCGACCAACGTGATGCTGCTCGGCCTCATGCTCCTCGCCCTCCACGTCGCGGGCGTGGGCGCGGGTACCCGGATCGGCGGCTCGCGCAGGCGCTGAACCGTCCCCTCCGCTGCGGGGCCCCCCCGCCGGGGGGGGGGGGGGGGGCCGCCTCGACGTCCGAAGCGCGGCGGACGCCCGTACGGTCCTGCACTCCGCCGTGGACGACGGGGCCTCCGC
>NZ_JAFEUF010000124.1 GCF_016901035.1 Streptomyces durocortorensis | reverse complement strand
GCGGGGGGCGCGGGCCCCGGGCGCCGGCGGCGCCCCGGCCGCCCCCCCCCCCCCCCCCCCCCCCCCCCCCCCCCCCCCCCCCCCCCCCCCCCCCCCCGCCGTATGCCGTGTGTCCCGCCCCCGGCGTTTAGCTGAAGGAGTCGCCGCAGGCGCAGGAGCCGGTGGCGTTCGGGTTGTCGATCGTGAAGCCCTGCTTCTCGATGGTGTCGACGAAGTCGATGGAGGCGCCGCCCAGGTACGGGGCGCTCATCCGGTCGGTGACGACCTTGACACCGTCGAAGTCCTTCACCACGTCACCGTCGAGCGAACGCTCGTCGAAGAAGAGCTGGTAGCGCAGGCCCGAGCAACCGCCGGGCTGAACGGCGACGCGCAGCGCCAGGTCCTCGCGGCCTTCCTGCTCCAGCAGGCCCTTGACCTTGGCGGCGGCGGCGTCGGACAGGAGGATGCCGTCGCTCACGGTGGTGGTCTCGTCCGATACGGACATCTGCTTCTCTCCCGGGTTGTACGGACTGCTTGCCGACGGTTCAACCGCCAGACCCGCGGATTCATTCCGGGCCAAGCGCTTGTCTGTTCCTTTTCATGCTCGCACACCCGGTCGCCCGGGGGATGCGTCACATCGACGCTATCGGCATCGTCAAAGTGACACGAAGCGGCTATGATAGATAGCGTCAAATAGACGAAAAGGCGCGTTCGCCGAAGCGCAGAGCAGAACGCAGAGAAGAAAGGGTGCGTGACGTGACCACGGCCCAGCCCCTGGACGTAACTCCCACACCCCTCGCCCTGTTGCTGCTCGGCCGGGAGGCCGACCCGAGGAGCGAGCGCGGCGTCGAATGCCCCGGCGACCTCCCCTCCCCGTCCGACCCGGACCTGGTTGAGCGCGCCCGCGCCGCCAAGGAGAAGCTCGGGGACAAGGTGTTCGTCCTCGGCCACCACTACCAGCGCGACGAGGTCATCCAGTTCGCGGACGTCACCGGCGACTCCTTCAAGCTGGCCCGCGACGCGGCCGCGCGCCCGGAGGCGGAGTACATCGTCTTCTGCGGTGTGCACTTCATGGCCGAGTCCGCGGACATCCTGACCACCGACGCCCAGGCGGTCGTGCTGCCCGACCTGGCGGCCGGCTGCTCGATGGCCGACATGGCCACCGCCGAGCAGGTCGCCGAGTGCTGGGACGTGCTGACGGAGGCCGGGGTCGCCGACCAGGTGGTGCCCGTCTCGTACATGAACTCCTCCGCCGACATCAAGGCCTTCACCGGCAAGCACGGCGGCACGATCTGCACGTCCTCGAACGCGAAGAAGGCCCTGGAGTGGGCCTTCGAGCAGGGCGAGAAGATCCTCTTCCTCCCCGACCAGCACCTGGGCCGCAACACGGCCGTGCGGGACATGGGGATGAGCCTGGACGACTGCGTCCTCTACAACCCGCACAAGCCCAACGGCGGCCTCACCGCCGAGCAGCTGCGGAACGCGAAGATGATCCTGTGGCGGGGACACTGCTCGGTCCACGGCCGCTTCTCGGTCGAGTCGGTCGAGGACGTCCGGGCCCGGATGCCCGGGGTCAACGTGCTGGTGCACCCGGAGTGCAAGCACGAGGTCGTCGCCGCCGCGGACTACGTGGGCTCGACGGAGTACATCATCAAGGCCCTGGAGGCGGCCCCGCGCGGCTCGAAGTGGGCCATCGGCACGGAGCTGAATCTGGTACGTCGCCTGGCGAACCGTTTCGCCGACGAGGACAAGGAGATCGTCTTCCTCGACAAGACGGTCTGCTTCTGCTCGACGATGAACCGCATCGACCTGCCGCACCTGGTCTGGACCCTGGAGTCTCTGGCCGACGGCAAGCTGGTCAACCGGATCGAGGTCGACCCGGAGACGGAGAAGTACGCGAAGCTCGCGCTGGAGCGGATGCTGGCGCTGCCGTAACGCCGTAGCCGTTCCGGGACGCCGTAGAGCCGTTCCGGGACGCCCGGGAGCCCCGGTATGCCGCAGGTCGGCGTGCCGGGGCTTTCGTGTGCCGGTGGGCGGATTCCGGTCCGGCCGGTTCTCTTCGAGCCGGACGACCTCGCCGCGCTTCGGCACCGGGCCCCGGAGGAGACCCGGGCCCGGCTGGTACGGGAGACGGTCGCCCTGAGCGACCGGCGTCCCGGGCCCTACCGGGACGCCCTGCTCCGTATCGTCGGGGCGCTGGGCGGGGAGGCCTGAGAGCCGCCGGACACGCTGACGTACGCGCGTGAGCGCCCGCGTACGCACGTCAGCGCCGCCGAACGCGGAAGGGGGGCGGCCCACGCGGGTGCGTGGGCCGGGCCCCTTCTTTCGGGGATCCCTGGGTGGGTCAGGCCTGCGCGGGCTCGGCCTCGCGGGCCTCCTCCGGCTTCGGCTGGTCCGGGACGCCGGCCTTGGCCGCGCGCTTGGCGGCCTTCTTCTTGGCGCGGCGCTCCTTGCGCAGCTCGACCATCGCGTACAGCGTCGGCACGAGCAGCAGGGTCAGCAGCGTGGAGCTGATCAGACCGCCGATCACCACGACGCCCAGCGGCTGCGAGATGAAGCCGCCCTCGCCGGTGACGCCGAGCGCCATCGGGAGCAGGGCGAAGATGGTCGCGAGCGCCGTCATGATGATCGGGCGGAAGCGGTGGCGGCCGCCCTCGATGACCGCCTCCATGATCCCGAGACCCTGGGCCCGGTACTGGTTGATCAGGTCGATCAGCACGATCGCGTTGGTGACCACGATGCCGATGAGCATCAGCATGCCGATCATCGCGGGGACGCCCAGCGGGGTGCCCGTGATGAGCAGCAGGGCCAGCGCTCCGGTCGCCGCGAACGGCACGGAGACCAGCAGGATCAGCGGCTGGACCAGCGACCGGAACGTCGCCACCAGCAGCATGAAGACGATCGCGATGGCCGCCAGCATGGCCAGGCCGAGCTGGGCGAAGGCCTCGTTCTGGTCCTCGGTGACGCCGCCGATGGTGGCGGTGGCGCCTTCGGGGAGGTCCAGGGCGTCGATCTTCGTGGCGAGGTCGGTGCTGACCGCGCCGGTGTTGTCGCCGACCGGCTTGGCGGTGACCGTCGCGGAGCGCTGTCCGTCGATCCGGGTCATCGAGACCGGGCCGGGGACGACCTTCACGTCGGCGATGTCGCCGAGCTTGACCGGGCCGAGCGGCAGGGCCTTCAGCTCGGCCACGGTGGCGGCCGGCTTCGAGGACCGGATGACGACGTCGCGCTCGGTGTCGTCCAGCGTCGCGGAGCCGGCGGGCGTACCGCGGACGGCTCCGGCGACGATCCCGCCGAGGGCGGCGGAGTCGAACCCGGCGGCGGCCGCCTTGTCGTTGGCGGTGACCGAGATGCGCGGGACGCTCTGCGCCAGGTCGCTCTGGACGTCGGTGACGTCCTTGAGGGTGGCGACCTCGTCGCGGACCGCCTCGGACGCCTTCTTCAGGACGTCGGCGTCGGCGGCCTTGACCACGACGCTCAGGTCCTGGGAGCCGAAGCCGTCGCCCGCGGCGATGGTGGTGTCGCCGATGCCGTCGAGCTTGCCGAGGGCCTCGTCGATGCGGTCCTGGGCGTCCTCGTAGTCCGCGGCGTCCTTCAGGGTGACCTGGTAGGAGGCCTGGTTGGCGCCGGTGCCGCCGCCGAAGGCGGCCATGAAACCGGAGGAGCCGACGGTGACCTGGTAGTCCTTGACGCCCTTGTCGTCGGTCAGGACCTTCTCGACCTTGCGGGCGGCCTCGTCGGCGGCTTCCAGGCTGGTGCCGGGGGCGAGTTCCTGCTTGACGGTCAGGACCTCCTGCTCGCCTGCGTCGAAGAAGTTCGTCTTCAGCAGCGGGACCATGCCGAAGGTGCCGAGCAGCACCGCGACGGCGATGACGAGGCTGGTGATCCGGCGGCGGGTCGCGAAGCGGAGGACCGGGACGTAGATCCGCTGGAGCCTGCTGGCCGCTTCCTTCTCCTCGGCCAGGCGCCTGGCCTCCGCCGCGTCCTCGGGGGTTCCCTTGGGTGCGCGCAGGAACCAGTACGACAGCACCGGCACGACGGTGAGCGAGACCAGCAGGGAGGCCAGCAGCGCCGCCGTGACGGTCAGCGAGAACGAGCCGAAGAGCTGGCCGACCATGCCGCCGACCAGACCGATGGGCAGGAAGACCGCGACCGTGGTGAGGGTCGCGGAGGTGACCGCTCCGGCGACCTCCTTGACCGCGGTGACGATCGCCGCGTGGCGCTCCTCGCCGTAGCCGAGGTGACGCTTGATGTTCTCCAGGACCACGATCGAGTCGTCGACGACCCGGCCGATGGCGATGGTGAGCGCGCCGAGCGTGAGCATGTTGAGCGACAGGTCACGGGTCCAGAGCACGATCAGCGCGAGGACGATCGAGAGCGGGATGGAGACCGCGGTGACCAGCGTCGAGCGGATCGAGGCGAGGAAGACCAGGATCACGACGACGGCGAAGACCAGGCCGAGCGCGCCCTCCGTGGTCAGACCCGAGATCGACTTGGAGACCGCGGGGCCCTGGTCGGAGACGACGGTGAGATCGGAGCCGGCGCCGAGGTCCTTGCGGAGGTCGGGCAGCTTGTCCTTGACGGCGTCCGAGATGGCGACGGCGCTGCCGTCCTTGTCCATCGTCGCCATCACGGCGAGGCTCGGCTTGCCGTTGGTGCGGGTGATGGAGACCGCCGTGGACGGCTCCTGCTTCACCTCGGCCACGTCACCGAGGCGCACCGGCTTCGCCGGCTCGTCCCCGGCGCCCGCCGGGTCCTTGGCGACGACCTGGAGGTCCTCGATCTGCTTCAGGGAGGTGTAGGAGCCGCCGACCTGGATGGTGCGGCTCTTGCCGGACTCGGAGAAGGAACCGGCCGGGACGGTGGCGCCGCCCGCCTGGAGGGCCTGGGCGAGCGTGCCCGCGTTCAGACCGGCCGCGGCGAGCTTCCTGTCGTCGGGGACGACGGAGACCTGGAGGTCCCGCACGCCGTCCACGGTGACCTGGCCGACGCCCTCGATGTCCTGGAGGGCCGGGACGACCGTGCGGTCGAGCCGGTCGGCCAGGGTCTGCTGGTCCTCGTCGGAGGTGACGGCGAGGACCACGGTCGGGATGTCGTCCGTGGAACCGGCGACGACCTGCGGGTCGACATCGGTGGGCAGCTGGGCGCGGGCCCGGTTCACCGCCTGCTGGATGTCCGCGACGAGTTGCTTGGTGCCCTCGTCGCCGAAGTCGAAGGTCGCCATGATGAGGGCGTTGCCCTCGCTGGCGGTGGAGGTGATGGACTCGACGCCGTCGACGGCCTTGAGGGAGTTCTCCAGCGGTTCGACGACCTGCTTCTCGACCACATCGGGAGACGCGCCCTGGTAGGGCGCCAGCACCGAGACCATCGGCAGTTCGATGGTCGGCAGCAGCTGCTGCTTGAGCTGCGGGATCGCTATCGCGCCGAAGACCAGCGCGACAATCGAGATCAGCCCGATCAGGGCCCGTTGCGCGAGGCTGAATCTGGACAGCCAGGACATGGGTGGGTCTCTCTTCTGTGGCGTACGCGGCAGAGGGGCGGGGAGGGAAGAAAAGCGGGACACCTCCAGCCCAGTCCTACGATCTCCGCCGCGCGTCGCCGAAACGTCGCCCCCCGGGCTGCTTTCTTATGCCGCGCATACCGCAGGTGGAGTACGCCGAAGTACGCCGTACCGCCACCCGGTCAGTCCGCGCGGGGACGCACCAGGCCCGATTCGTAGGCGATGACCACCAACTGGGCCCGGTCCCGGGCGCCGAGTTTCGCCATCGCCCGGTTCACATGGGTCTTGACGGTGAGCGGGCTGACCTCCAGCCGCTCGGCGATCCGGTCGTTGGGGTGGCCGCCCGCGACCTGCACCAGCACCTCGCGCTCGCGGCCGGTGAGCGCCGCCAGCCGCTCCCCGTACTCCGCGCTGTCCGGCCCCTCCCCCGAACTGCCGCCCTGGGCCAGGAACGTGGCGATGAGCCCCTTGGTCGCCGCCGGGGAGAGCAGCGCCTCGCCGGCCGCGGCGATCCGGATGGCGTTGAGGAGTTCGTCCGGCTCCGCGCCCTTGCCGAGGAAGCCGGAGGCTCCTGCGCGCAGCGACTGGACCACGTACTCGTCGACCTCGAAGGTGGTGAGCATGACCACGCGCACCGCGGACAGCTCCGGGTCGGCGCTGATCATGCGGGTGGCGGCGAGCCCGTCGGTGCCCGGCATCCGGATGTCCATGAGCACCACGTCGGCGCCCGTGGCGCGGGCCAGCTCGACGGCCTGGGCCCCGTCCGCTGCCTCGCCGACCACCTCCATGTCCGGCTCGGAGTCCACCAGCACCCGGAACGCGCTGCGCAGCAGCGCCTGGTCGTCGGCGAGCAGCACCCTGATCGGCGCCTCCCGCGCGTCGGGCGTCGTTGCCGGGGTCGGTGTCGGTGTCGGTGTCGGCTGGGTCATCGGCGGAGCCCCGTCCCGCCCGCCGTGCCCGGCCGCTCCGGTTCACCTGTGCGGGCCTCGACCGGAAGGATCGCATGGACGCGGAACCCGCCGCCGTAGCGAGGGCCCGCGGTGAGGGCCCCGCCGAGGGCGGTGACGCGTTCGCGCATGCCGACCAGGCCGTGGCCGCCGCTGTCCAGCCCGTCGCCGTCGTCCGGAGGGCCGTCGGCCGGTCCCGGCCCGCCGCCCGGTCCGATCCCGGGGCGCCGGCCGGCGCTTCCCCGGCCGTTGTCGAGCACGGTGACCTCGACGGTGGCGCCCACCCGGACGACGCTCACCTCGGCCCTGGCCCCGGTGCCCGCGTGCTTGCGGACGTTGGTCAGGGCCTCCTGGATGACCCGGTAGGCGGCCAGGTCGACGGCCGCGGGCAGCCGCTCCCCGCCCTCGGCGCAGGCCACCTCGACGGGGAGCCCGGCGTTGCGGAAGGTGTCGACCAGTTCGCCGAGGACGGCGAGGCCGGGGGCCGGTTCGGTGGGCGCCTCGGGATCGCCCTGCTGGCGCAGGAGGCCGACGGTGACCCGGAGTTCGTTGAGCGCGGACCGGCTGGCGTCGCGGACGTGGGCGAGCGCCTCCTTGGCCTGGTCGGGGCGCTTGTCCATGACGTGGGCGGCGACCCCGGCCTGCACGTTGACCAGGGCGATGTGGTGGGCGACGACGTCATGGAGGTCCCGGGCGATCCGCAGCCGTTCCTCGGCGACCCGGCGGCGGGCCTCCTCCTCGCGGGTGCGCTCGGCCCGCTCGGCGCGCTCCCGGATGGCGTCGACGAACGCGCGCCTGCTGCGTACGGCGTCCCCGGCCGCTCCGGCGAGACCGGTCCAGGCGAAGACGCCGAAGTTCTCCTGGCTGTACCAGGGGGTCGAGCCGAAGACCATCGCGGCCGCGGTGAGCCCTCCCATGGTGAGCAGCCCGACCCGCCATGCGGTGGGGCGGTCGGTGCGCGAGGCGACGGTGTAGAGGGCGATGACGGTGCTCATGACCACCGGGGCGGGCGGGTCCATCAGCACGTACTCGACGGCCGCGAGCGCCGCGGTGACGGCGAGGACCTGCATCGGGCGGCGGCGGCGCAGCACGAGGGCCGCGGCGGAGAGCGCCATCAGGAAGACGCTGAACAGCTCGGGGGTACGGGCCCCGAAGGCGGGGGGCCCGTGGCCGTCGCCCGGGTCGGTGAACGAACCGCAGATCATCGCGACGAGGGTGCCGAACGCCAGGGTCGCGTCGAAGGCGAGGGGATGGTCCCGGAGCCAGCGGCGGGCGCGCGCGAAGCCGGACGAGAGGGTGGTCACGTCCGGCAACGGTACGCGGCCGGTCCACGGGCCCGCCGGGGCAGGCCCGTGGATTCAGTTGGGGATGAGACCGCCGTCGCTGAGCATGGCGCGCACGTCTTCGAGGGTGGCGTCGGGCGCCGGCAGGATCAGCTCGGACGGCTCCAGGGAGTCGTCCGGCAGCGGAGTGCCGAGCTCGCGCACCTTGTCCAGGAGTGCGTGGAGGGTGGTGCGAAAGCCGGGGCCGTCGCCGCTCTCCATTTCCTTGAGCAGGACGTCGTCGAGCTCGTTCAGTTCGACGAAGTGACTGTCGGCCAGCTTGACCTGGCCCTCCCCCATGATCCGTACGATCATGACGCTGCCCTTACTGCTTGTCGAACTTGTGCGGGGACGACTGCTGCGACTGCTGGGAACCGTCCTGGGCACCGCCCTCGATGGCCTGCTGCGAGGACGAGGAGCCGCCGGCCAGCTCGGCCTTCATCCGCTGCAGCTCCAGCTCCACGTCGCTGCCGCCGGAGAGCCGGTCCAGCTCGGCGGCGATGTCGTCCTTCGCCGTGCCGGTCGGGTCGTCCAGGGCGCCGGAGGCGAGCAGCTCGTCGATGGCGCCGGCCCGCGCCTGGAGCT
Organism: Streptomyces durocortorensis; assembly: GCF_016901035.1. Lineage (GTDB taxonomy): Bacteria > Actinomycetota > Actinomycetes > Streptomycetales > Streptomycetaceae > Streptomyces > Streptomyces durocortorensis. The sequence continues at coordinate 12,677 of NZ_JAFEUF010000124.1, read as the reverse complement.
GCTGTGTCTTGTCCTCGGCCCGCTGGATCGCGAGACCGACGTCGCCCATCTCCTCGGAGATGCCGGAGAAGGCCTCGCCGATCCGGGTCTGGGCCTGGGCCGCCGTGTAGGTGGCCTTGATGGTCTCCTTCTTCGTGCGGAAGGCGTCCACCTTGGCCTGCAGCCGCTGCGCCGCGAGGGTGAGCTTCTCCTCCTCGCCTTGCAGCGTGGTGTGCTGCGTCTCCAGGTCGGTGACCTGCTGCTGGAGGGCGGCGCGCCGTGAGAGCGCCTCGCGCGCCAGGTCCTCGCGGCCCAGCGCCAGCGCCTTGCGGCCCTGGTCCTCCAGCTTGGACGACTGGCCCTGCAGCTGGTTCAGCTGCAGCTCCAGACGCTTGCGGGACGTCGCCACGTCGGCGACGCCGCGACGCACCTTCTGAAGCAGCTCCAGCTGCTTCTGGTACGAGTAGTCGAGGGTCTCGCGCGGATCCTCGGCCCGGTCAAGGGCCTTGTTTGCCTTCGCGCGGAAGATCATTCCCATACGCTTCATGACACCGCTCATGGGCTTCGCGCGCCCCCTTCTGACGGACTGAGCTCCAGCACTCCCGATAGGACCCAGAGTACGGGCCCTGCCTCTATTACCGCACTGTTCGGACGCCGATGTGCTCCTCCCCAAGGACGACTGCACCCGGTGAACGCTCCCGCCCAGGGTGTAGGTGAGGCCCCGGGACGTACGGTGACGGACGCCGGAACAGGCGGTAAACGCCCGTTTCGGCCCGTCGGGGCACTGCTGAGGACGCCGTCCGTTGCGGGATCGTTCCCGCCCGGGTCGCCGGGCCCGCGCGCCGACCCCGTACCCTTGGGTTTTGTGTTCCGTAGCCGCGCCAAGACAGAGAAGGCCCTCACCGACAAGGTGACGGTGGACCTCTCCCAGCCCCGCGACCCGCAGGCTCCCAAGGGTCGCCCCACGCCCAAGCGCAGTGAGGCGCAGACGCAACGGCGTCGCGCCGCGTCCAGTGCGCCGACCGACCGCAAGGCCGCCATGAAGCGCCAGCGCGAGGCGCGCCGCGTCGACCTGGCCAAGCAGCGCGAAGCGCTCGCGTCGGGCGACGAGCGTTACCTCCCGGTCCGCGACAAGGGCCCGGTGCGGCGCTTCGTCCGTGACTACGTGGACTCGCGCTTCTGCATCGCCGAGTGGTTCCTGCCGCTCGCCGTGATCATCCTGATCCTCAGCGTGATCCAGGTGCAGAACATCCAGAGCATCTCGCTGCTGCTCTGGCTCGGCGTGATCATTCTGATCGTGATCGACTCCATCGGTCTGTCGATCCGCCTGAAGAAGCAGCTGCGCGAGCGCTTCCCGGACACGCCGAAGCGCGGAGCCGTGGCGTACGGCCTGATGCGCACCCTCCAGATGCGCCGGCTGCGGCTGCCGAAGCCGCAGGTCAAGCGCGGAGAGCGGCCCTGAGCACGGAGGCCTCCGGCTTCACCGGGGTCTCCTCGGCGTGGTTGGCGGGTCTCGGCGGCGTACGCAACACGGTCCGCCAGGAGCTCGTCGCCCGGCAGCTCGACGAGCAGATAGCCGGGCGGTTCCCGGTGGGCCGGCGGCTGCGCGTCCTGGACGTCGGCATGGGCCAGGGCACCCAGGCGCTGCGGCTCGCGCGGGCCGGTCACTCGGTGACCGGCCTGGAGTCGGACGCCGGGATGCTGGCCTCGGCCCGGGCGTCCCTGGCGACCGAGCCGGAGGGCATCCGGGAGCGGGTCCGGCTCATCGAGGGCGACGGCCGGGAGACCGGCGTGCACTTCCTGCCCGGCAGCTTCGACGTGGTGCTCTGCCACGGCGTCCTGATGTACGTCGAGGAGCCGGACCCGATGCTGGCCGGGCTCGCCCGGATGCTGGCGCCCGGCGGTCTGCTCTCCCTGCTCGTACGGAACGCGGACGCGCTCGCGATGCGCCCGGGGCTCGCCGGTGACTTCGGCGCGGCCCTGACCGCCTTCGACACCGCCACGTACACCAACCGCCTCGGCCTCACCGTGCGCGCCGACCGGCTCGACACCCTGCGGGCCACGCTCGCCGGGATCGCCGCCCCGCTGCACGCCTGGTACGGGGTGCGGGTCTTCACGGACAACGTCGGCAACGACGTGGAGCTGCCGGCCGAGGAGCTGGAGCGGGTGGTGACCCTGGAGGACCGGGCCGGGCGGACCGACCCGTACCGGGGCGTGGCTGCGCTGCTGCACCTGTGCGGGGTACGCGGCTGATCCGTACCGGGTGCGGCGTGCACGGCTGCCCCGCGCCCCGTACGGCGTACGCGGCCGGCACCGCTCGCGGAGGCCCGTTCGGCCCATCAGTACGGGCACCCGAACGGGCCCGGCACGAGACTCCGGTTATGGACGCTCACTCCTCCCGCAGCCGGGCGCGCAGGCTGCTGCTTCCCCTGACCGCGGCCGTCTGCGCCATCGCCCTGGCCGGCGGCTGCTCCGGTACGAGTCCGGCGGCCCCGGCTCCCGAAGCCAGTGCGTCGGGCACGGCGCAGGGTGCGGTGCAGCGCGCCCCGGACGATCTGGAGAACGCCTACCAGGCCGTCATCAACGACGTACTGCCCTCGGTGGTGCAGATCGACGCCTCCGAGGGCCTCGGGTCCGGGATCGTCTACGACGACAAGGGGCACATCGTCACCAATGCCCATGTGGTCGGCGACGAGAAGACGTTCAAGGTCAGCGTCGCCACCGGGGAGGCAGTGCTGGACGCCTCGCTGGTCTCCTCCTACCCGGAGCAGGACCTGGCCGTGGTCAAGCTCGACGAGGTGCCGGACGGGCTGCGGGCCGCGAAGTTCGGCGACGCGGAGAAGGTCGAGGTCGGGCAGATCGTGATGGCGATGGGCTCGCCGCTGGGCCTGTCCAGCAGCGTCACCCAGGGCATCGTCTCGGCGCTCGGCCGGACCGTGAGCGAGAGCCGGGCGGGCGGGGGCACGGGCGCGACGATCGCCAACATGGTGCAGACGTCCGCGGCGATCAACCCGGGCAACAGCGGCGGGGCGCTGGTCAACCTCGACAGTCAGGTGATCGGCATTCCGACCCTCGCGGCGACCGACCCGCAGATGGGCGACAGCGCGGCGCCGGGCATCGGCTTCGCCATCCCCGTATCGATGGTGAAGACGGTCGCCGACCAGATCATCAAGGGCGGCAAGGTCACCGACTCGGGCCGGGCCGCGCTGAACATCACCGGCCGCACGGTCGTCGACGACGACTACCGCCCCGCCGGGGTGGCGCTGGTCAGTGTGGAGCGGGGCGGGGCGGCGGCCGACGCGGTGCTGCGGATCGGGGACACCATCACGAAGATCGGGGACACCACGGTCACCACGATCACCTCGCTCTCCGAGGCGCTGGCGGGCGACAAGCCGGGCCAGAAGGTGACCGTGACGTACACGCGCGACGGCGACAGCCGGACGGCGGAGGTCACGCTCGGGGAGATCTGACCCCCCGGAACCAGGGAGGGGCGGTACGGGGTCTCCCGTACCGCCCCTCCCTGTGTGCCGGGCGTCAGGCGCCGTCGGCCTGCAGGCTCATCGGGCCGTAGATCTTGGTGGTGTCCTCGAAGAGCGTCACCTGTGCGGCGCCGCCCTCCAGGAGCTCCTTCCAGAACTCACCGATCCAGGACTCCGCGTCGCCCTGGGTGGTGAACTCCTCCGGCTGCAGCGCCGGCTCCGTCTCCGTACCGTCGGACTTCTCGAACCGCCACGTCCACGCCATGCCAGCCTCCCGGGTCGCGTTGCTGCCCGAAGCGTAGCCGGACGCGCACCTCGCGGGGGTACGCGGGAGGATCAAGGTGTGGAACTGACACTGCTCGGCACCGGAGCCCCCGAAGGGCTGCCGCGCCCCTCCTGCCCCTGCGCGGTCTGCGCCTCGGCCCGCGGCCCGTGGGCGCGGGCCGCGACGGCGCTGCTGGTCGACGACGCGCTGCTGCTGGACCTCACCCCCGGAGCGATGTTCGCGGCCGCCCGGGCGGGGCGTTCGCTGGGCGCGGTACGCCAGGTGCTGCTGACCCACCCGCACGACGGACCGGCCGTCGAACTGCCCGCCCCGCTGCCGCCGGCCGGGCGGGTTCCGGACGGTCAGGTCCTGACGCTGATCACCGGGCACCGGGTGCGGGCGGTGGCGATGGACGCCCCGGGGACCGGGTACGAGGTGACCTCCCCGGACGGCGAGCGGCTGCTGTACCTGCCGCCGGGAGCCGCCCCCGCCGGGCTGCCCGAGCAGGTGGAGCGGCCGCACGAGATGGTCGTCCTCGATGTGATCGGGCGCCCCGACGCGGTGGCCCGGCTGCGGGCGGTGGGCGCGGTGGGGCCGGCCACCGAGGTGATCGCGGTCCACCTGGACCACGACGCCCCGCCGGGCCCGGCGCTGGAGCGGCGGCTCGCGGCGGCCGGTGCGCGGGCGGTGCCGGACGGGACGACGCTGGTGGTGGGCGAGTACCACGCAGTGCCGGACGTGCCGCGCCGAGTGCTGGTGACGGGGGGCGCGCGGTCGGGGAAGTCGCTGGAGGCGGAGCAGCGCCTGGAGACGTTCCCGGAGGTGGTGTACGTGGCGACCGGCGGCCGCCGCGACGGGGATCCGGAGTGGGCGGCCCGGATCGGACTGCACCGGGAGCGCAGGCCGGGCGCCTGGCGGACCGAGGAGACCTGCGAGCTCACGGAGCTGCTGGGGGCGGACGGGCCGCCGCTGCTGATCGACTGCCTGTCGCTGTGGCTGACCGACGCGATGGACCGGGTGGGCGCCTGGGAGGACGAGCGGTGGCACGACGGCGGGGAGGCGGCGTTGCGGGAGCGGGTCGCGGAGCTGGTCGCCACGGTGCGCGGCACCCGGCGGCCGGTGGTGCTGGTGACCAACGAGGTGGGGTCGGGGGTGGTCCCGGCGACGGCGGCGGGGCTGCGGTTCCGGGACGAGCTGGGGCGGCTGAACGCGGCGGTGGCGGCCGAGTGCGAGCAGGTGCTGCTGGTGGTGGCGGGTCAGGTGCTGGTGCTGCGGGGGTAGGGGCCGGCCCCGCTTCCCCGCCGGTGCCCCCGCTCCGGGGCACGGCCCTCCGAGTGGGCCGACCGGTACTGTTCCGGGCAGGGGGCCCGCCGGCGGGTTCCCGGACCGGACCCGACGTGACGACCCGCGAGGCAGACCTCCGTGAACCTGGACGACTTCTCCGACCTGATCCAACGCCCCGACGGGGGTGTGCGGCGCGATGCCGAGGAGCGGCGCGAGCGGCTGACCGTCCCCTCGGGGGCGCTCGGGCGCCTCGACGAGCTGGGCGAGTGGCTCAGCGCCGCGCAGCAGTCCGTGCCGGTCAGGGCCGTCGAGCAGCCGCGTCTGGTGCTCTTCGCCGGTGACCACGGGGTGGCGGAACTGGGCGTCTCGGGACGTCCTGCGGGCGGGGCGTACGAGCTGGTGCGGGCGGTCCTGGACGGGTCGAGCCCGGTCGCGGTGCTGGCCCGGCGGTTCTCGGTGCCGACGCGGATCGTGGACGTCTCGCTGGACTGCGATCCGGAGCTGCTGCCCGAGTCCGTGGTGCGGCACCGGGTGCGGCGGGGTTCGGGGCGGATCGACGTCGAGGACGCGATGACCGCCGAGGAGGCCGAGCAGGCGATCCGCCTCGGGATGGCCATCGCCGACGAGGAGGCGGACTCCGGCACCGATCTGGTGGTGCTCGGCGACCTCAGCGTGGGCGGCACGACGGCCGCGGCCACCCTGGTCGCCGCGCTCTGCGGAACGGACGCCTCCGTGGTGACCGGGCGCGGCGGTGCGGGCATCGACGACCTGGCGTGGATGCGCAAGTGCGCGGCGATCAGGGACGCGTTGCGCCGGGCCCGGCCGGTGCTGGGCGACCAGGTGGAGCTGCTGGCCACGTCGGGCGGGGCGGACCTGGCGGCGATGACGGGTTTTCTCCTCCAGAGCGCGGTGCGCCGGATGCCGGTCGTCCTGGACGGGGTCGTCTCGGCGGCCTGTGCCCTGGTGGCGCAGCGGGCGGCGTTCCGGGCGCCGGACTGGTGGCTGGCCGGCCAGGTCAGCGGCGAGCCGGCGCAGTCGAAGGCGCTGGACCGGATGGCGCTGACCCCGCTGCTGGACCACGGGGTGACGGTCGGCGAGGGCAGCGGCGCGCTGCTGGCCCTGCCGCTGGTGCAGGCCGCGGCGGCGCTGGCCGCCGAACTCCCGGAGCGGAAGCCGGAGAAGGCCGTGGACGAGGAGACCGAGGCCGAGGAGTCGTCGGAGCCCGAGGACGCGGCGGCCGCCGACCGGGGCTGAGCGCCACTCCCCCACCGCGTGGACGAGAGCGGCGTCACTCCGGCGCCGCTCAACTTCGCGCTGCCCCGGTCCGTCTTCGACAGGGATCCGCCCTCAGTGGGGATCCGACCGACCGACTGAGCGACCGGGGGCCCGTTCCATGCTGTTCGTGAAGAGCGGATGAGCCTTTCCCCGGCCCTGCGCCGGGCGACGGTACGGGAGTGGGGCCCGCTGGTCGCGGCCGTACGGGCGGGACTCGCCGCACGCGGGGCGCGGGCGCTCGCGCTGACGCTCGCCGCGGTGGCGCTGACGGCGCTCGTGCAGGTGGTGCAGCACCAGGCGTGGGGCTACGGGCCGGTGCGGGACCTCGGAGCCGTACGGGCCGAGGATCCGCTTCCGCTCGCCCTCCTGCGTACCCCGCTGTCGCTGTTCGTGCCCGCCCTCGATCTGCCGGTGTGGGGCGCGCTGGCCCAGATCCTGCTGGTGTTCGGGGTGGCGGAGGTGTGCCTGGGGCGGTGGCGCACGCTCGCGGTGGCGTACGGGGCGACGCTGGCCGGGACGCTGTACGCCCGGATCGGCGTGGCCCTCGGGCCGGAGGCGTTCCTCGGGCTGCCCGCATCGGACGCGCAGGTGGTGGACACCGGTCCTTCGGCGGCGGTCGTCGGGCTCGCGGTGTACGTCTGCCACCGGCGGCGGGCCTGGTTCACCGGGGCGCTGGTGGTCCTCGCGATGGTGGTGGAGGTCCTGGTCAAGGACAACCTGGCGGGCCGTGAGCATCTGGCCGCGATCGCCGCCGTCCTGGTGGTGTGCGGCGTACGGGAGTGGCGCGGGCGGCGGCGCGGATCCCGGGACTCCGGCGCGGCGGTCAGGACTTGGGGCCGGGCGGCAGCGGCACCCGGTCCGGGGCACCGCCGATGAGGTCCTGGAACTTCCGGCGCGGCCCGGCCCAGCGCACGTCGTGGTGGTAGGCCCGCAGCATCGCCCGGGAGCGGGCCCGGTGGCGGTGGGGGTAGAAGCGCCGGGCCCAGAGCGAGGTGGGGCGGGCCAGCCGGATCGCGCCGACCAGCGCGACGAACGGGACGAGGGTGCCGAGCACCGCCATCCGCAGCTTCCCCTTGAACAGACAGATCAGGACGAAGCAGAAGTTGACCACGTACGTCGCGATGAGGCCGAGCCTGCCCTGCTGCTCCTCGTCGGTGACGTCGTCGACGCCGAGCGGGGAGAAGCCGGCCAGGACCAGCAGCACCAGCGAGGCGGTCAGCACCACCACCTCCACGCTCTGGCGGCCCTCCTCGGTCCAGTACACGTCGTCCAGATGCAGGATCAGGGCGAACTCGTCGAGCACCAGACCGGCCCCCACCCCGAAGATCACCGCGAACACCCCGGCGGCCACCCCGTGCCGTCCGCTGGCCACCGCGCCGAACCCGCCGACGACGGAGAGGACGACCCCGGGCACCACGTGGTGGATGTGCACGCCGCCGGGGGTGATGTTGCGGAACGGGCCCTTCCCGGCGCGGATCATGCGGGTGATGGTGCGGGTGATCGCGAACGTCAGGACGAAGGCGGCGAGCGCGAGGAGCAGCGGCACCTTGCCCGGCTCCGCGATGTTGTCGTGCCACCAGTGACCCATGCCACCCACTCCCGATACGTCAGGTTTCGCAGCGATTGAGGCGTTTCACCCAATCTATCGGTGGGGTCCAGCGGCTAGCCTGCGCGCGGTGACCTCCCTGAACAGCCACGGCATACGTTTCGCCTTCGGCACCCTGACCGCGCTGCCGGTCCGGGTGACCCGCTGGGACCGCGCGACCGCCCGCGCCGGCATGCTCTGCGCCCCGCTCGCCGGGCTCGTCGTGGGGCTGCTCGCCGCCGCCCTCGGCTCGCTGTCGCTGCTGGCCGGCTCGGGGCCGCTGCTCGCGGCGGTGGCCTCCGTCGCGGTCCCGGCCGCGCTCACCCGGGGGCTGCACCTGGACGGTCTCGCGGACACGGCGGACGGCCTCGGCAGCGGGAAACCGGCCGAGGACGCGCTGCGGATCATGAAGCAGTCCGACATTGGGCCGTTCGGTGTCATCACGCTGCTGTTGGTGCTGCTGGCGCAGGTCGCGGTCCTCTTCGAGCTGTACGGGGAGGGCTGGGCGCACGGGGCGCTCGGGACCGTCGTATCGGCCGTCGCCGCCCGCCTCGCGCTGACCCTGGCGTCCCGTCAGGGCGTCCCGGCGGCCCGGCCGGAGGGGCTCGGGGCGACGGTGGCGGGCACGGTGCCGACCGGGCGGGCGCTGCTCGCGGGGGCGGCGGTGGCAGCGCTCTGCGCGGCAGCGGGTGCCTTCTTCGGACCGCTGGGGGCACTGCACCACGGGCTCGCCGTGTTCGGCGCTCTCGCCGCCGCCGAACTGCTGCTGCGGCACTGCGTACGGCGGTTCGGCGGGGTTACCGGGGACGTCTTCGGCGGCGTCGAGGAGACCGCGGCGACGGCGGCCCTGGTGGCGCTGGCGCTCGGGGGCTGACGAAGCGGCAGGAGATCCCCACCGGCCGGAAAGGCGACCGGGAAGACGACCGGGAAGGCCCGCCGCCGTCACGGAGCAGGAACTGCGCGCGTAGGCTCATTCCCGGCACATCGTCGGGGCGTCTACGATGCGCCGGGCACGGTCGGCCCACCCCTCGACCGAACTGGAACTCAACGGAAGCGAGATTTCACCACCGTGACTGCTCTCACTCTCAGCACTGCCGGTGCGGCGACGCTGCGCGCCGACGCACTCGTCGTCGGCGTCGCCAAGGGCGTCAAGGGACCGGTCCTGGCACCCGGCTCCGAGGCCGTGGACAAGGCGTTCGACGGCAAGCTCGCCGCCGTCCTCGCGACCCTGGGTGCCACCGGTGCCGAGGGCGAACTGACCAAGCTGCCCGCCGCGTCCGGCCTCAAGGCCCCTCTCGTCGTCGCGGTCGGTCTCGGTCCGGTCCCGGACAAGGAGGACGCCTACGACGCCGAGGCGCTGCGCCGCGCGGCGGGCACCGCGGCCCGTGCGCTGTCCGGCTCGAAGAAGGCGGGCTTCGCGCTGCCCGCCGGCTCCGTCGAGGACGCCGCCGCCGTCGCCGAGGGCGCGCTCCTCGGGTCGTACACCTTCACCGCCTACCAGGGCGGCGAGAACAAGCTGGCCCCCAAGGACGCGAAGTCCAAGGACAGCGGCCCGAAGCAGCCGCTCGCCGAGGTGACCCTGCTCGGCGCCAAGCCGCGCGACAAGGGTTACAAGGCGGCCGTCGAGCGCGCCCTGGCCCTGGTCGAGGAGATCAACCGGGCCCGCGACCTCATCAACACCCCGCCGAACGACCTGTACCCCGAGTCCTTCGCCGCCGTGGCCACCGCCGCGGGCAAGGAGCACGGCGTCAAGGTCCAGGTCCTCGACGAGAAGGCCCTCGTCAAGGGCGGCTTCGGCGGCATCCTCGGCGTCGGCCAGGGCTCGGCGAACGGCCCGCGCCTGGTGAAGCTCGCCTACACGCACCCCAAGGCGGAGAAGACCCTGGCCTTCGTCGGCAAGGGCATCACCTACGACTCGGGCGGCATCTCGCTCAAGCCGGCCGGTCACAACGAGACGATGAAGTGCGACATGAGCGGCGCCGCCGCCGTGTTCGCGGCCGTCGTCACGGCCGCCCGCCTCGGCCTGAAGGTCAACGTCACCGGCTGGCTGGCGCTGGCCGAGAACATGCCCTCCGGCAACGCCACCCGCCCCGGTGACGTGCTGCGCATGTACAGCGGCAAGACCGTCGAGGTCCTCAACACCGACGCCGAGGGCCGGCTCGTCCTGGGCGACGCGCTGACCCGCGCCTCGGAGGAGAAGCCCGACGCGATCGTCGACGTGGCGACCCTGACCGGCGCGATGGTGCTGGCGCTCGGCAACCGCACCTTCGGCATCATGGCCAACGACGACGCCTTCCGTACGTCGATCCACGAGATCGCCGAGGAGGTCGGCGAGGCCTCGTGGCCGATGCCGCTCCCCGCCGACCTGCGCAAGGGCATGGACTCCCCCACCGCCGACATCGCCAACATGGGCGAGCGGATGGGCGGCGGCCTGGTCGCCGGTCTGTTCCTGAAGGAGTTCGTGGGCGAGGGCATCGCCTGGGCGCACCTGGACATCGCGGGCCCGGCCTTCCACGAGGGCGCCCCGTACGGCTACACGCCCAAGGGCGGCACCGGCTCCGCGGTCCGCACCCTGGTGCGGCTCGCCGAGCGCACCGCCGACGGCGACCTGGGCTGAGCGATCAGCCGTGTACGGCCCCGGGCATAGCTCCGGGGCCGTACGTGTTGTCGGGGCGGGACCGGTAAGAAGAGACAAGGTTTCGCCCCTCGGAGGAAACCCGGTTCGCTCCCGTCGGAAGGGACAGGGTTTCGCTCTCGACGAACACCGGTCGAATCCGTAGGTATCTACGCAGCAGTAACCCTCCGGAACGGATGATCATCCGTCCCGGACCCGGGCCCCGCGTCCCGCCCACCGTCGACAAGTGCGAAGATGGGTTCTCGGCAGGACAGGGCCCCCACCACAGGGCCGAAGACAAAAGCGGCCGCACACCAGCCGACCGGCCGGTCACACCCCAGCGACGGGGCCCGGCGTACGGCGCACATGCATGGAGGACGTGACGTGGCGAACGACGCCAGCACCGTTTTCGACCTAGTGATCCTCGGCGGTGGCAGTGGCGGTTACGCCGCGGCCCTGCGCGGAGCGCAGCTGGGCCTGGACGTCGCCCTGATCGAGAAGGGCAAGGTCGGCGGCACCTGCCTGCACAACGGCTGCATCCCCACGAAGGCGCTGCTGCACGCGGGCGAGATCGCGGACCAGGCCCGCGAGTCGGCCCAGTTCGGCGTGAAGGCCACCTTCGAGGGCATCGACATGGAGGCCGTCAACAAGTACAAGGACGATGTGATCTCGGGCCTGTACAAGGGTCTGCAGGGTCTCATCGCCTCGCGCAAGGTCCACTACATCGAGGGTGAGGGCAAGCTCTCCTCGCCCACCTCGGTGGATGTGAACGGCCAGCGCGTCCAGGGCCGCCACGTGCTGCTGGCGACCGGCTCCGTGCCGAAGTCGCTGCCCGGCCTGGAGATCGACGGCAACCGGATCATCTCCTCGGACCACGCGCTGAAGATGGACCGCGTCCCGAAGTCGGCCATCGTGCTGGGCGGCGGCGTCATCGGCGTCGAGTTCGCCTCGGCGTGGAAGTCCTTCGGCACCGAGGTCACGATCGTCGAGGGCCTCAAGCACCTCGTCCCGGTCGAGGACGAGAACAGCTCCAAGCTTCTTGAGCGCGCGTTCCGCAAGCGCGGCATCAAGTTCAACCTCGGCACCTTCTTCGACAAGGCCGAGTACACGCAGGACGGCGTCCGCGTGACGCTGGCCGACGGCAAGACCTTCGAGGCGGAGCTGCTGCTCGTCGCGATCGGCCGCGGCCCGGTCTCGCAGGGCCTCGGTTACGAGGAGCAGGGCGTCGCGATGGACCGCGGCTATGTCCTGGTCGACGAGTACATGCAGACCAACGTCCCGACGATCTCGGCCGTGGGCGACCTCGTCCCCACCCTCCAGCTCGCCCACGTCGGCTTCGCCGAGGGCATCCTGGTGGCGGAGCGGCTGGCCGGTCTCAAGACCGTCCCGGTCGACTACGACGGCGTGCCCAAGGTGACGTACTGCCACCCCGAGGTCGCCTCCGTCGGCATCACCGAGGCGAAGGCCAAGGAGATCTACGGCGCGGACAAGGTCGTCGCCCTCAAGTACAACCTCGCGGGCAACGGCAAGAGCAAGATCCTGAAGACCGCGGGCGAGATCAAGCTCGTCCAGGTCAAGGACGGTGCCGTGGTCGGCGTCCACATGGTGGGCGACCGCATGGGCGAGCAGGTCGGCGAAGCCCAGCTGATCTACAACTGGGAGGCGCTGCCCGCCGAGGTCGCCCAGCTCATCCACGCACACCCGACGCAGAACGAGGCGATGGGCGAGGCTCACCTGGCGCTGGCCGGCAAGCCCCTCCACGCCCACGACTGATCCCCCGGTCCCGGGCGCGACGACCGACCACTTCCGCATTTTCGTAAGGAGCAACTGAAACCATGTCGGTTTCCGTAACCCTTCCGGCGCTCGGCGAGAGCGTCACCGAGGGCACTGTCACCCGTTGGCTGAAGGCCGAGGGCGAGCGCGTCGAGGCCGACGAGCCGTTGCTCGAGGTCTCGACCGACAAGGTCGACACCGAGATCCCGGCCCCGGTCGCCGGTGTGCTGCTGGAGATCGTGGTCGGCGAGGACGAGACCGCCGAGGTCGGCGCCAAGCTCGCCGTCATCGGCGCCCCGGGCGCGGCTCCGGCCGCCGCTCCGGCGCAGCCCGCCGCCCCGGCCCAGGAGGCCCCGAAGGCCGAGGCCCCCAAGCAGGAAGCCCCCAAGCAGGAGGCTCCGGCCCCGGCGGCCCCCGCCGCAC
>NZ_JAFEUF010000123.1 GCF_016901035.1 Streptomyces durocortorensis | reverse complement strand
GGGCCGCAGGCGGCGGTGGGGCGGCGCCCACAGGGCCCGGACAGCCGGCAGCCCTTAAGGCCGGGCGCCCGCCCGGGCCCGGAGCGGGCCGAGGTCGAGATCGAGATCCAGGTCAAGAGTCCCGTCGGTCGCCTCCGCGGTGGGCGGCAGGGCGAGGGCCTCGCCGACCGGACCCGGCAGACTGCCGGAACCCAGCAGTCCGGTGACCAGCCCGGTGGTGAGCCGGTGCCAGGCGGAGGCCCGGCGGAGCATGGCGTGGTCGCCGCCCCGGACGGTGACCATGCACGTACGGGCGCCGGCGCGACGGGCCCGGGCGGTGAGGGACTGGGTGGCCTGGGGGCTGGTCATCCGGTCCCGGTTGCTGTGTACGAGGACGACGTCACGGCCCGCGAGCTGGGTGACCGGATCCCCCGGCGGGCACCAGGGGGCCAGCCCGACGACGCCCCGCACGAGGGGGTGCCCGGCGGCGCGGAGGGCGGCGCGCGCGCCCATGGAGTGGCCCAGGAGCACCACCGGCAGGCCGTCGCCCGCTTCCTCCCGCAGCGCGTCGAGGGCGGCCACGGTGTCGCCGAGCGGATCCGCACGGGTGCCGTTCCAGCCCCGGTGGGCGTACCGCACCTGCCTCACGAGGACGTCCTCGCCGGCGGCGCGGGTGACCGCCCGCACGAAGGGGCGCATCCGGGTACCGGGCAGGTTGAGCAGACCCGGCGGCGGGGGTTCCGTACCGGTTTCGCGCCCCCCGTGCAGAACGAGAACCGCTGCCGACGGCGGTCGTTGGGCCACGCGTACCTCCAGGTCCGGGTGCGGGGCGCGGTGGCCCCTCTCCCCGTATTCGGCGCCGAGGCCGCTCCGGATGGGTGAAGTGCCGTCCACTGTACGGTCACGGCCACGGAACCATCCGTGCCGTCCGCGCCATCCCCGTATACGAAACCGAAGGAGCCTTCCATGGCATCTGGCCCTCAACTCGGCAGCGCAGCACCGGACTTCACTCTCCCGGGCGGAGTCCTGTCCGCCTCGGGCGACACCTTCGAGCGCTCCGAGTACCGGCTGTCGTCCGCCCGCGGACGGTCCGTGGTCCTGGCGTTCTACCCGGGGGACAACACCAGCGTCTGCACGAAGCAGCTGTGCTCGTACTCCTCGGGCATGGAGTCCTTCGAGGGCCTCGACGCCGACGTCTGGGGAATCAGTCCACAGGGTGTGGACAGCCACGAGTCGTTCGCCCGCGCCTTCGACCTGCGGATGCCGCTGCTGGCCGACGAGGGCCGGGAGATCGCCAAGGCGTACGGGGTCTCCGCGCCCGGCATCGGGGTACGGCGGGCGGTCTTCCTGATCGGCCCGGACGGGGTCCTGCGCTGGAAGCACGTGGCGCTGCTCGGAGCGACGTTCCAGTCGCTGACCACGCTCACCGACCGCCTGTCCGGCATCAAAAACGCGTAAAGATTGCCGGAACCCGGCAGTGACCGGAAGAGGTGCTGTATGGGATCATCCAGCCAGATCGACGGAAAACACTCGGGGGAAGTCGACAGGTGTCGACAGGTAGGGGAGTGATCGCGTGACCTTCTTTCTCGGTCTCGGCATTGCGGGAATCGTCCTGCTGGCCCTCTCCCTGATCTTCGGCGGGGTCCTCGAAGGCCTCTTCGACGGCGTCCTGGACGGCCTCTTCGACGGACTGCTCTCGCTTCCGGTGATCGCCGGGTTCATCTCGATGCTCGGCTTCGGCGGAGCGATCGTGCTCGGGACGACGAACACCGGAACGTTCGTGGCCACCGTTGTCGGCGTCGTCGCCGGCCTCGTGGCGGGCTGGCTGACCTGGAAGCTCAGCCGGGCCCTGATGCGCGACCAGACGCACGCCACGCCGCGCGACTCCGACCTGGTCGGCACCTCGGGTTCCGTCGTGACGGCCATCCCGGCCGAGGGGTACGGCGAGGTGCTGCTGCGGCTGGGCGACCAGCCGGTGAAGTACGCGGCCAAGTCGGCCGTGCCGGTCGCGCGCGGGACCGAGATCTGGGTGGAAGAGGCGCTGTCGACCACGTCGGTCGCGGTACGCCCGGTGGAGCGCTGACCACGCACCACCGGCTCCACCCACCCCACCGCCCCACCTCGATCAACTCCACAGCAAGGCCCGCTCCACAACGATCTGCCGTCCCCCCAGGGAGGCAGGGGGGACAGACCTCATGAGTCCAGTAGTCATCGCCGTCATCGGCATCGTCGTACTCCTCGTTCTGCTCGGCCTCGTCGTCATCACGCGCTACAAGGTGGCCGGGCCCAGCGAGGCGTTCATCATCACCGGCCGCCGCGGCAAGAAGTCGACGGACCCGGTCACCGGACGCACCAGCATCGACAACAGCGGCCAGAAGGTCGTCGTGGGCGGCGGCGTCTTCGTCGTGCCGTTCGTCCAGCAGAAGTTCACCCTGGACCTGTCCAGCCGGCACATCCCGATCGCCGTGCGCGGCGCGGTGACGCTGCGGGGCGTCAAGTCGAACCTCGAAGGCGTCGCGATCGTCAAGGTCGGCGGCAGCGAGGACGCGATCCGCGCCGCCGCCCAGCGCTTCCTGCAGCAGCAGGACGGCATCGTCGGCTTCACCCAGGAAGTGCTCTCCGGCGCGCTGCGCGCGATCGTCGGCCGGATGTCGGTCGAGGACATCATCCGGGACCGGGCCGCGTTCGCCGGGCAGGTCGCGGAGGAGGCCGAGGCCAGCCTCTCCGGCCAGGGCCTGATCCTGGACGCCTTCCAGATCCAGGACATCACCACCGAGGGCTCCTACCTGGAGGACCTCGGCCGCCCGGAGGCCGCCCGCGCCAAGCAAGAGGCGGACATCGCCGAGGCCATCGCGAAGCGGGCCTCGGAGCAGGCCCGGCTGAAGGCGGCCGAGGAGATCGCCATCGCCGAGCGGACGTACTACCTGAAGCAGGCCGAGATCAAGGCCGAGACAGAAGCCGCGGCCGCCAAGGCCAACGCCGCGGGACCGCTCGCCGAGGCCGCGCGCCAGCAGGAAGTCCTCACCGAGCAGGAGAAGGTCGCCGAGCGCCAGGCCGCGCTGACCGACCGCGAGCTGGACACGAAGGTCCGTAAGCCCGCCGACGCCGCTCGCTACCAGGCCGAGCAGGAGGCGGAGGCCCGCCGCATCGCCCAGGTCAAGGAGGCCGAGGCCGACGCGGAGCGCTCGCGCCTGACCGGTCAGGGCGAGAAGCTGCACCGTTCGGCGCTGGCCGACGCGGTCCGCATCGAGGGCGAGGCGGAGGCCGCGTCCATCGCCGCCAAGGGTGCGGCCGAGGCCGAGGCCATGCAGAAGAAGGCCGACGCGTTCGCGCAGTACGGCGACGCGGCCGTCCTCCAGATGCTGGTGGAGGTCCTCCCGAGCGTCGTGGCGAAGGCCTCGGAGCCGCTGAGCGCCATCGACAAGATGACGGTGATCTCCACGGACGGCGCGAGCCAGCTGGCCCGCACGGTCACCGACAACGTCTCGCAGGGCATGGAACTGCTCAGCTCGACGACGGGCGTGGACCTCGCGTCCCTCCTGGAGAACCTGAAGAACCGCACGACGACGGTCCCGGCCCCGACCACCGCCCCGGACGCGCCGGCGGCCGACTCCTCGACCTCGAAGAACGGCGAGATCGAGATCAAGGGCTGACGCGAAGCAGTACGCACAGGCACCAGTGCCCGGGAGCCGCACGCCGGCCCCGGGCACGCCCATGCCCGCCGCAACACCCCACCGGCCCGGCCGGCTTACGCCTCGGCCGCGCCCCGGGCCTCGTGCAACGCGAGGATCTCCCCCAGGTCATTGGCGACCATGACCTGCGCCAACCGCCCGGCCACGGCCACCACCTCCGCCCACCCCTCGACGCGCAGCATCTCCTCGTCAAAACCGCCCGGAGCCTGATCCTCGGCGACGGTGAGCGCCCGGTCCAACTCCTTGAACAGCGCGACCTCTTCCTCGCTGCGCAGACCGATCCCGAGGTAGCGCTCAGGGTGTTCGGCATCGCAGAAGTCGTCGAAGAGCGTGTGGATGACGTGGTCCAAGCTCTCGAACACCTCCGGATCGAGCCACACGTCCCGCTGCCAGGGCGGATTGGCCAACGCCAACACCGCGGGCACCAGATGAACCCGGGCCCGCGCCATGATCACTCTGTCGTCGTCCACGGAACGGACCCTAGCGAAGCGGGCAGGGCCAGAACAGGCAGAGCCACCGGCACCCGCCGTGGCTGCCGCGATCAAGCAAGGCCCTCATCCAGGTCAGAGCGCTATCGGCCGATAGGCCAGTGCCCGGTCGACGATCTCTTCCGGAGTGGGGTCGGAGTCCGGGAGGGACCAGTAGATGTAGTCGCTGATGTGCGGGCAGGCGAGGCCGCGTTCCAAGGCGCCGAGGATCTCGTCCGCCTCTGCCTCGCTGGTGCCGTCGGTGTCATTCAGCAGGCGCCGCACCAACGACAGCGCCTCGTCGCGGCTCATCCTGCCGTTCGAGCCCGCGCTCGCGTCGCCTCGCATGCCGCCCTCCCCTGACCCCTTCAGCACACGTGCCGGTCCCGCTCCGGTGAGTACAGGTGGCTGTCCCGGAACTGCTCCGACCCCAGCGTCCGGCCCACCATGATGACCGCCGTCCGGATCACCCCCGCCGCCTTCACCTGCTCGGCGATCGAGTCCAGGGTGCCGCGCAGGATGATCTCGTCCGGGCGGGACGCCATCGCCACCACCGCCGTCGGGCAGTCCGCCCCGTAGTGCGGGAGCAGTTCGTCGACCACGCGGTCCACGTACCGCGCCGCCAGGTGCAGCACGATCAGCGCGCCGCTGCGGCCCAGCGTGGCCAGGTCCTCGCCCTCCGGCATCGCCGTGGCGCGCTGGGCGATGCGGGTCAGGATCACCGTCTGGCCGACCGTCGGGACCGTCAGCTCGCGCTTCAGGGCCGCTGCCGCCGCCGCGAACGCGGGGACGCCGGGGACGACTTCGTACGGCACGCCCGCCTCGTCCAGGCGCTTCATCTGCTCGTTCACCGCGCTGAACACCGACGGGTCGCCCGAGTGCAGCCGCGCCACGTCGTGGCCATCCTCGTGGGCCCGTACCAACTCCGCCGTGATCTGCTCGATGTCCAGATTCGCCGTGTCGACCAGGCGGGCGTCCTCCGGGCACTCGGCCAGCAGTTCCACCGGGACCAGGCTGCCCGCGTACAGGCAGACCGGGCTGGCGGCGAGGATCCGGGCGCCGCGCACCGT
Source organism: Streptomyces durocortorensis (assembly GCF_016901035.1). GTDB lineage: Bacteria > Actinomycetota > Actinomycetes > Streptomycetales > Streptomycetaceae > Streptomyces > Streptomyces durocortorensis. The sequence goes on along the minus strand of NZ_JAFEUF010000123.1, from coordinate 15,905 downwards.
GATCAGGTCGGCGGCGCCGGGGCCCGCGCCGATGAAGTGCACGGTCATCGTCTGTCTCCCATGTGCGAACTTGCTTCTGAGGATGAGGGTTTGGTCACCGACCACTGCGTCACCGGCATCGCCTGCCGCCAGCCCGTGAACCCGCCGACCGGTACCGCGTGCGCGACCGACAGCCGCACCAACTCCCCGCCGTACGCCTTGTGCCGCTGCGCCAGCAGCGCCTCCGACTCCAGCGTCACCGTGTTCGCTACCAGCCGGCCGCCCGGCCGCAGCGCCTCCCAGCACGCGTCCAGCAGCCCCGGCGCGGTCAGCCCGCCACCGATGAACACCGCGTCGGGGGAGGGAAGTCCGGCCAGCGACGACGGAGCAGGTCCGGTGACGACCCGCAGGCCGGGGACGCCCAGGCGTTCCGCGTTACGGGTGATCCGCTCGGCCCGCACCGGGTCTCGCTCCACGCTCACGGCCCGGCAGGACGGGTGCGCCCGCAGCCACTCGATCGCGATCGAGCCGGAGCCGCCGCCCACGTCCCAGAGCAGTTCCCCGGGCGCGGGCGCCAGCGTCCCCAGCGTGGCGGCCCGGATGTGGCGCTTGGTCAGCTGGCCGTCGTGCTCGTACGCCTCGTCCGGCAGGCCCGGGACCGTACCGAGGCGCAGCGCCTCCGCCGACGCCCGGCACTCGATCGCGATGACGTTCAGGCGGTCGCCGGGCGGGTGCTCCCACGTCCCCGCGACGCCGTCCACGTACGTCTCGCCCTCGCCGCCCAGCTGTTCCAGCACCCGCAGCCGGCTCGGGCCGAAGCCGTGGGCCGTGAGCAGGGCCGCGACCGTGGCCGGGGTGCTCGCGTCGGCGCTCAGGACCAGCAGGCGCCGGCCCTCGTACAGGGAGGCCGAAAGCCGGGACACCGGGCGGCCCACCAACGTCACGACCTCCGTGTCCTCCAGCGGCCAGCCGAGGCGCGCGCAGGCGTACGAGACGGAGGACGGATGCGGCAGGACGTGCAGCCGCTGCGGCCCCAGCTCCTCCGCGAGCGCCCGCCCGATCCCGTAGAACATCGGATCCCCGCTGGCCAGCACCGCGATCCGGCGCTCCCCGTGCTCGGCGAGCAGCCGGGGGACGGCCGGCCGCAGCGGCGACGGCCAGGCCACCCGTACCCCGGCGCAGTCCGGCGGGAGCAGGTCCAGCTGGCGCGCCCCGCCGATCAGCACCTCCGCCTCGCGCAGCGCCTCCCGCGCCGTACCGGTCAGCCCGGACCAGCCGTCCGCGCCGATCCCCACGACGGCGACGGGGTACGGAAGCGGGGCTGGGGATGCGGGCACGGGCCGGGACCTCGTCATGTGAGGAGGGGAAACGAAGGGCAACAAGCGGAAACGAAGCGCAGCCGAACTTTACTGAACGCCCTGTTCCGCCCGCCCCGCCGGGTGAACGCCGCTCCGCCGGGTGAATCCGAAAAGACTTCGCGCGTGGTGTCGAGAAGCCCCCATCGGCCCCGACGTCCCCTGTGCAAGAGGAAGAAAGACCACAGAACGACCAACGGCCACAGAGCGAACGAGCGACCAGGAGGCGACGGTCATGAAGTATCTGGTGATGGTCCAGGGCAGCCAGGCGGACTACGACGCGCAGAGCGGCAAGGGAAGCGCCGACAGCCCGGCCTGGGACGAGAAGGCCGTGCAGGCGATGTACGCCCACATGGGCAGCATCAACGACGACCTCTCCGAGTCGGGCGAGCTGGTCACCGGCTACGGGCTGCGGGATCCCGCGTCGGGCCGGGCCGTCAGCGTCGACGGCGAGGGCCGCCCGGTCGTCTCGGACGGGCCGTACAGCGAGACGAAGGAACTGCTCGCCGGGTTCTGGATCCTCGACTGCGAGAGCCTGGAGAGGGTGACCGAGATCGCCGCCCGCGTGGCACGCTGTCCGCAGCCGGCCGGGGCGCCCGAGTACCCGGTCCTCATCCGGCCCGTCGACGGCGGGCTCGACGACTGACCGAACCGAAAGGTCCAGGTGGGCCGAGCGACCGACGACATCGAGGACCTGCTGCGCCGCCACGCGCCGCAGGTCCTCGGCGCGCTCGTGCGCCGGTACGGGCACTTCGACCCGGCCGAGGACTCCGTCCAGGAGGCCCTGATCGCGGCCGCCGAGCAGTGGCCGCGGGACGGGATCCCCGACAACCCGCGCGGCTGGCTCATCCGGGTCGCGTCCCGCCGCCTCACCGACCGGCTGCGCAGCGACGAGGCCCGCCGGCGGCGCGAGGAGAGGGCGGCGGCCCTCACCCCGGCGGACGCGTTCGTCACCCCGCCGCCCGGGGAAGGGCCCGCCGGAGCAGGACCCTCCGGTCTTGACCGGGCCCCCTCCGAGGACGACACGCTCACCCTGCTGTTCCTCTGCTGCCACCCCGCGCTCTCCCCCGCCGCCCAGATCGCGCTGACCCTCCGCGCGGTCGGCGGCCTCACCACGGCCGAGATCGCCCGCGCCCATCTGGTGCCGGAGGCGACGATGGCGCAACGGATCAGCCGGGCCAAGCGGACGGTGCGCGGTACGCGGTTCCGGCAGCCGGACGCCCGGGACCGCGACCAGCGGCTCGCCGCCGTCCTCCAGGTCCTCTACCTGATCTTCAACGAGGGCTACACCGCCACCGCCGGCCCCGACCTCCACCGCACGGACCTGGCCCGCGAGGCGATCCGGCTGACCCGCGCCGTGCGCCGGCTCCTCCCCCACGAGGGCCGGGTCACCGGGCTGCTGGCGCTGATGCTCCTCACCGAGGCGCGCACCCCGGCGCGCACCGGCCCGGACGGTGAGCTGATCCCCCTGGACGAACAGGACCGCGCCCGCTGGGACCGTACGGCGATCGCCGAGGGCACCGCCCTGGCCGAGGAGGCGCTCGCCCAGGGACCGGCCGGCGACTACCAGCTCCAGGCCACGATCGCCGCCCTGCACGACGAGGCGGAGCACCCCGAGGACACCGACTGGCCGCAGATCCTCGCCCTGTACGACCTCCTCGTACAGCGCACCCCCGACCCGGCCGCCGCGCCGGGCCGGGCGGTCGCGGTGGCCATGGTGCACGGGCCCCGGGCGGGACTGGCGGAGGTGGACGCGCTGGCGGGGGCGGCGGGCTCAGCGGGCTCAGCGGGCTCAGCGGGCTCAGCGGGCTCAGCGGGGCAACGCAACTACCGGCTCGACGCCGTACGAGCCCACCTCCTGGAACGGGCCGGGGACACGGCCGCCGCCCGTACCGCCTACCGCGCCGCCGCCGACGCCACCCTCAGCGAGCCCGAGGCCCGCTACCTGCGGATGCGGGCGGACCGGCTGGACCGGCCGGACGGATAGGGCGTACTTCCTTCGGCCGACAGGGAAGAGGCCATCGGCGCAGTCCCGGTCGCCGTCGTCCGCCCGGCTCGCGATGATCGGCAGCATGACCACGAGCGGCAGCAGCGGCAAGGGCGCAGGCATGGACAGGGGCACGAGTACGGGCACCGGCACGGGCAAGGACATCACCCTCCACATCGCCCAGAACCCGGAGGCCGACGAGCTCCTCGGCCGCAGCCCGCTGGCCGCCCTGGTCGGCATGCTGCTGGACCAACAGGTGCCGATGGAGTGGGCGTTCACGGGCCCGTACACCCTCGCGGAGCGAATGGGCTCCGACGACCTGGACGCGGGACGGATCGCCGCCTCCGACCCGGACGCCTTCACCGAACTGTTCACCACCAAACCGGCCCTCCACCGCTACCCCGGCTCCATGGCGAAACGGGTGCAGCAGCTGTGCCAGTTCCTGGTCGCGGAGTACGACGGCGACGCGAGCGCGGTGTGGCGGGACGCCGCGACCGGCGACGAGCTGCTGGAACGCCTCAACGCACTGCCCGGCTTCGGCGAGCAGAAGGCCCGGATCTTCCTGGCGCTCCTCGGCAAGCAGTTGGGCGTACGTCCGAAGGGGTGGCGGGAGGCGGCAGGCCCGTACGGGGAGGCCGGATCGCACCGGTCGGTCGCAGACATCACGGGCCCGGAGTCGCTCGTCGAGGTACGCGCGTACAAGCAGGAGGCCAAGGCGGCGGCGAAGGCGGCCAAGACGGCCAAAGCAACGAAGGCGGCCAGGACGGCCAAAGCGGCGAAGAAGCCCGGCGCCTCGCGGAAGAAGTGACACGGCGAGGCGGGAGAAGTGAGACGGCCAGGCGCCGGAACAAGCCGACGCCCCTGCCCCGCCGATCGGAATCAGCCACACCGGTTCACAGGCGTCACCCCACTCGCTAGCTTTCGCAGCACATCCGTTCAACCGATCAGCCGTTCAGGTGATCAGCCGTTCAGCCACTGAGCCGCTCGGAGCACCAGCGGCTCGGGGCGCCAGCCGTTCAGACCGGAAGGACTCCTGTGCACGCAACACGTCGCAGAGCCATGGCTGTCGTGGCCGCCACCGCCCTGGCCACACCGCTCCTCCTGGCCGCGTCCCCGCACCCGGGACGCCCCGCAGCGCACGACCCCGGGAAAGAAGCAGCAAAGCTGTCAAGGGAGTTGGTGAGGAACGCGTCCGCCCGCGACGCCCACCGCCACCTCCAGCAGTTCCAGGCGATAGCCGACTCCACCGACGGCCACCGCGCCGCCGGCTCGCTCGGTCACGACGCCTCGGCCGCGTACGTCTACCGGCAGCTCCAGCGCGCCGGGTACAAGGTCTCGTACGAGAGCTTCCGCTTCACCTATACGGAGACGCTGGCCGAAAAGCTCGCCGTGGTGACGCCGACGCCCCGCGACGTGACGATCAAGGCCATGACGTACACGCCGTCGACGAAGGAGGGCGGTCTGACGACACAGCTCGTCGCCGTACCTGTCGATGACACGACCGGTTGCGAGGCCGCCGACTACGCCGCCGCGGACTTCACCGGAAAGATCGCGCTGATCAAGCGCGGCGGCTGCTCCTTCGCCGAGAAGCAGGCGGCCGCAGCCACCGCGGGCGCGGCCGGAGCCGCCATCTACAACAACACCGAGGGCGCGCTGTCCGGCACGCTCGGCGAGGTCGCCGCCGGGAAGATCCCGACCGGCGGGCTCACCCAGGAGGAGGGCGAGAAGCTCGTCGCCGACCTCGCGGGCGGCGAGGTCACGGTCTCCTTCGAGGTCCGCGAGCTCCAGGAGGACCGCCCCACCCGCAACGTCATCGCCGAGACGCCCGGCGGCAGCGCGGCGCGGACCGTCATGCTCGGCGCGCACCTCGACTCGGTGACCGAGGGCCCCGGCATCAACGACAACGGCTCCGGCTCCGCCGGTCTGCTCGACGTCGCCCTGAAGCTGGCGAAGTCGAAGAGCAACCCCGCCAACAAGGTGCGGTTCGCCTGGTGGTCGGCCGAGGAGAACGGCCTGATCGGCTCGGAGAAGTACGTCGCGGCGCTCACCGACAAGCAGCGCGAGCAGATCAAGCTCTATCTGAACTTCGACATGATCGCTTCGCCGAACGGCGTCCAGTTCGTCTTCGACGGCGACGACTCCGACCAGGTCGGCGAGGGCCCGGGCCCGGAGGGTTCGGCCCAACTGGAGCGCAACATCAACGAGTTCCTCGACGGCAAGGGCAAGCCGCACGAGGGCACGGACTTCACCGGCCGCTCCGACTACGGCCCGTTCATCGAGGCCGGCATCCCCTCCGGCGGTACGGACACCGGGGCGGAGGGCATCAAGACGGCGGCCCAGGCCGAGGTGTTCGGCGGCGAGGCGGGGATCGCGTACGACCCCTGCTACCACGCGACCTGCGACGACCTGGACAACATCGACATGGGTCACTTCGACACCAACATCGACGTGATCGCCGACGCGGTCGGGACGTACGCGCACGACCTGCGCTCGCTGACCCGCCCGGTCGACCCCGACACCGGCACCCCCGGCAGCGGCGGCAGCGGAGGCGGCCTGCGCGAGGGCCACGGCCGGGTTTCGGAGTAGCGGCCGGCTTACGGGCTCCGGCGCCGGAGCCCGTAAGCAATCCGGCTGAGAGCAGGCGGACGGAGGCAGCGCGGGAGGGCCCCTGCCCCGGTATCCCGCCCTATCCAGCGCTATACGGCGTTTGCACCGCCATCGCGGTGGGCTTCCGTGGCTGCGCCCGATGGCTCTTGCCCGGTAGGCTTTCCGTGTGATCTTCAAGCGCATCGGAAATGGGAAGCCATACCCCGACCACGGCCGGGAAAGCACCCGCCAGTGGGCGGATGTCGCGCCGCGTCCGGTTCGCCTGGACCAGCTCGTGACCACCAAGGGCCAGCTGGACCTGGAGACCCTCCTCGCCGAGGACTCCACGTTCTACGGCGACCTGTTCGCGCACGTCGTGAAGTGGCAGGGCGACCTCTATCTGGAGGACGGGCTGCACCGGGCGGTCCGCGCCGCGCTCCAGCAGCGCCAGGTCCTGCACGCCCGCGTCCTCGACCTGGGCTGACACCGCCCCCGGCGCTCTCGCACCCCGCGCGCAGCCACCACCACCTGGCTCCGGCGCACGCCCCGCCGCGAGGCGCCCCCGGGCACACACCCCACCGGGGTTTCCGCATCCCGCCGAGGCTCCTGTTCGGGCTTTCGGGTGCTTTCACGCTCATCCGGGTGCCATACGTTGATCATTTAGTACGCATCATCACCGGGGCGCATTACGCTGCCTCCATGAGCATGCTCACTCCCCCCGGCATGGGCGGAAAGTACCGCATCACGGGCGACGCCTACCCCCGTATGCGCCGCCCCCGGCACCGCCGCAGGCTGGTCCTCGCGGGCATCGGAGCCGTCGTCGCCCTCGGCCTGGCCGGCTGGGGCACTCTGCAGCTCATCGACGTCTTCACCGGCGGCGACAAAAGCGCCAGTGCGGCCGACCACAAGCGGGACTGCCCCACCGCGAAGCCGTCCGCGGCCCCCGCCAAGGCGCTGCCGAAGCCGGCCGCGATCAAGGTCAACGTCTACAACGCGACGACGCGCAGCGGGCTGGCCAAGGCCGCGGCCGAGGAGCTCAAGAAGCGCGGCTTCGCCATCGGCGATGTGGGCAACGCGTCGAAGGAGTACGACAAGAAGGTGCCGGGCGCGGGCGTCCTGCTCGGAGCACCGGCCGCGAAGAACGGCAGCTTCACGGTGCTCGGCACCCAGCTGGCGGGCACGGTGCAGAAGACGGACACCCGGAAGACGGGCGAGGTGGATCTGATCCTCGGGGCGAAGTTCAAGGCGTTCAGCACCCCGAAGGAAGCCACGGCGGCGATGACGGCCCTGACGAAGCCGGTCCCGGCCCCGTCGCCCTCCTGCTGAGCGCTCTACCGGACGCTCCACTGGACGCCCTGCTGAACGCCCGACCGGACCCGCCACACGAGAGCGCCCCGCCCGGCTCCGTACGGAACGAGACCGTACGACGCCGGAACGGGGCGCGAGAATCGCAGAAAGAGCGGCCCTACTCGGCCGTGCCGTACATCCGGTCGCCCGCGTCCCCGAGGCCCGGCACGATGTAGCCGTTCTCGTTGAGCCGCTCGTCGACGGAGGCGGTGACGACGGTGACCGGGGTACCGGCCAGCTCACGCTCCATGACCTCGACGCCCTCGGGCGCGGCGAGGAGGACGACGGCGGTGACATCGTCGGCGCCGCGCTTGATCAGCTCGCGGATGGCCGCGACGAGGGTGCCGCCGGTGGCCAGCATCGGGTCCAGGACGTAGACCTGGCGGCCGGAGAGGTCCTCGGGCATCCGGGTCGCGTACGTCTCCGCCTGGAGCGTCTCCTCGTTGCGGATCATGCCGAGGAAGCCCACTTCGGCGGTCGGCAGCAGCCGCACCATGCCGTCCAGCATGCCCAGACCGGCCCGCAGGATCGGCACGACGAGCGGCCGTGGGTGCGAGAGCTTGACGCCCGTCGTGGGCGTCACCGGGGTCTCGATGTCGACCTGCTCGGTACGCACATCCCTGGTGGCCTCGTAGGCGAGGAGGGTGACCAGCTCGTCGGCGAGCCGCCGGAAGGTCGGGGAGTCGGTGCGCTTGTCGCGCAGCGTGGTGAGTTTGTGCGCCACCAGCGGGTGGTCGACGACGTGGATCCGCATGCGTCAACAGTAACCGCGTCGCCCGGCACTCTGCGCTGGCATCAACCACCTGTTCGGGGGGAAGGTGGGGGCATACGGACCCAGCACTGGGGTGGTGTGTCGATGGCTGACGGGGATCTGCGGGACAACCCGGCCGCGCGCGAGGGGCGCGGCGGACGCAACGGGCGCGACGCCGAGGGTATGGCGGGCGCGACGGGCGAGGTCGACGACGCGCAGGAGAGTGACGCGGCGCGCCGACGCCGACGCGCCCAGTTCCTCCGTGAGCTGCACGAGGCCAAGCAACTACGGGACCGGGTGCAGCCGCGCCGGGCCCGGGCCGCCCGGATGCGCCAACAAATGCGGATGCGCACGTTCCGCTGGTGAACCGACGGGGGAACCGGCGGACGGACGACAGGCGACCCCTGGCCCTTCCCCCTGGCGTTTCCGCTCCTGAACCCTCCCTGTACCACCGGCGCGCTCCCCTCCGATCGGCCCTCCGATCGGCTCGTCAGGGCCAGGGCCGACCAGGCACTCCTGGAACTGATGGACGACGCAACGGTCGAAGAGGTCTCGCGCGGCGCTTGTTTCTGCCACGATGCCGATTGGGCGGGGCCCAGGACGGACGGATCACCGTTCGCCCTCCCGTCGGACCGATTCGCCTATGACCAGTGGGAGAGTCACGGTGTACTTCGCCGCACTGCTCGCGCGCACCGAAGACGGGTGGGAAGCGAGCGATACAGAGCTCGACGATGTGGAGACCCTGTCCGATCTGACGGACCTGGCCCGGGAGGCCTCGGTGGACGAGGACACGGTCCTGGTCTACATCGAGCAGGAGGACGCCTGGTTCGGCGTCGTCCGGGTGGACGGTGAGGAGGACCCCCGTATCTACGTCTCGGACGCGTCCGCCGCCGCCCGCTCCTCGTACGGGGAGATCCTGCTCACCGACGAAATGCTCGGCCGCGAACCAGGGGCCGAGGACGAGATCGCCGCTCTGGAGGAGCTCGTCGACCTCGGCGGCACGGAGGACGGCGAACCGCAACGGACCGCCCCGGCGGCCGTCGACCCGAACGACGACGCCCCCGACCCGGACGCCGTGCCGGCGGGGCCGATCGGTGAGCTCGGGGTCCTCGCCGACCTCGGGATGTCCGAGAAGGAGCTGCTCACCCTGCAGACCGACGCACTCTCCGAGATCGCGGAGGCCGTGGGAGCGGCGGAGGTCCTGGAGTCGGTCCGCTAGCCGGCCCGAGTACGCGTCCCCTCCCTCCTCCCCCTCCCCCTCCCCCCTTCTCCACCTTCTTCCGTCCCTTCACCACCTGCCCGTCCTCCTGCCCCGTCCGTTAGGGTCCGCGGGTGACCGCACGACCGCCGACCCCCTCACCCGAGCCCGCCCCGGATCCCGTACGCGTACCCGAGCCCGACCCCGTACGTGACCCCTGGCAGGCCCCGATGCGCCGCGCCCTGGCCGAGGCCGAGCGGGCGGCGTCGGCCGGCGATGTGCCGGTCGGCGCCGTCGTTCTCGGCCCCGACGGCGTGGAGCTGGCCGCAGCCCACAACGAACGCGAGGCCACCGACGACCCGACGGCCCACGCCGAGATCCTGGCCCTGCGCCGAGCGGCCGGGGCCCACGGCGAGTGGCGCCTGACCGACTGCACGCTGGTGGTCACCCTGGAGCCCTGCACGATGTGCGCGGGCGCCCTGGTCCAGTCCCGTATCGCCCGGGTCGTCTACGGCGCCCGCGACGAGAAGGCCGGCGCGGCGGGCTCCCTCTGGGACGTGATCCGCGACCGCCGTCTGAACCACCGCCCGGAGGTCATCGCGGGCGTCCTGGAGCCGGAGTGCGCGCAGCAGCTGACGGCGTTCTTCCGATCCCTGTGACCAGGCATGACGCCGCATCCTGGCCGCGTGTGCCCCCACCCCCGAGAACCGATTTCTGTCCACGCCCCGGAATGGTCTAAGCTCTCTCTCGGTAGCGTGTCCGAGCGGCCGAAGGAGCTCGCCTCGAAAGCGAGTGTGGCGTAACCCGTCACCGTGGGTTCAAATCCCACCGCTACCGCTTGTGGACGAAGGGCCCGGCTCACTGAGCCGGGCCCTTCGTCGTCGCTGTAGGAGCTGGACGGCCGGACCCTGCCGAAGTCACCGGGCCTGGTGGCTCGGGGTCGGATCGGAACGCAGGTGGGGGTCTCGTGGGTGTTGGTGGGCGCAGATCGGGGAGGGCGCGCATCGGGCGCGACAGCATGTTCGTCGCTGCTGGGTTCGTGCTGGTGTGGGCTGTCGCCGACGTGACCGGCTTCCTGCATTGGCTGGGCATGGGGTGAACCCGAACCTCGGCGCTCAGACGGCGGAGGCGTCGAGCCGGCCGGTGAGTCGGTCTTCCGTCCGGTACGCCTCGCTCTCGTGGTCCTTGAGCCGGCGGTCGTAGCGGCGCTCCTGCTTGCGGCTCAGGGACTGGGTGCCAGGCCCTTGCCGCCCACTTGACCTCGTTGTCCGACGACATCTCGTCTGCAGAGCTGGGGTAGGTGCCTGAAATGACGGAACCTCAGCAGAGCGGCAGGAGACCAGCTGCGTCGTGGCGTCGACGTGGGTGGCGGCGTTGGCTCGCCCTCCTGGTCTTCTCAAGCGTCGTCTTCGGGCTGTGCGCCATTTTCTGGCATGTGCTGCTGGAGCGGTCCTGGGCAGATTCGTTCACCGCGGCACTGACCATGGTCGTCACCGCGATCGCAGGGCAGTGGATAGCGGCGTTGATCGTACGTCGAACCGGTTCGACCGACGACTGAAGCCAGCAGCGGACGTTGCAGCTACCCAGGGGTTACGTCCTGCCAGGCCGGATGACCTCGCGCGGATCCCGGAGCCAGACGTGCTGGCCCCGGTCGGTGACGGTCAGCCCGAACTGCTCGGGATCGGGCCGCCCGGCCGATTCGTACTCCCACCAGGTCTGCTCGATCTCCTCCCACAGGAACCCGGGCCCGTACTGCCACACCTCCTCACCCGTGGCAGCCGTGGCCCCGGCTCCGTCCTCCTTGGTCACCCACACCTGCACCCCCTCGGCAGTGCCCTGGTGGATGAGCCGGACACCGGGGAGCCGCGCCCCCGCGAACAGGGCGAACCCGAGATCCAGAAGCCGGGCCGGATCCAGGCCGGCCGCACGAGCCCGCCCCTTGCCCCGTACGTCATGGAGGTCGGGCACCCTGTGGGCGCGCATCGGCATGTACGTCGCCCCGCCACAGAACGGCCCCACCGCCGTCCCGTCATCCTGAACCCGAAGCTGCACCAGCGCGCCCGACCAGAACTCCCGGGCCAGCGGAGCCACGACGATCCCGCCGGGGCGGACCTGCCGCAGCAGCGTGTGCGGGACGTACCGCAGGGCGCAGGTGGCGATCAGGCGGTCGACCAGCCCCAGGCCGGGCCAGGGCTGCTCACCGTCCCCGACCCGCAACTGCGGCCGATACCCGGACTGGGCCAATGCCTCGGCCGCCTGCCGCGCCACGACCGGATCCAGCTCCACGCTGTGGACCAGATCATCACCGAGCCGCTCGCAGAGCAACGCGGCGACGTACCCCGTGCCGGTCCCGACCTCCAACACCCGCATCCCATCCCGGACATCGAGCAGCCCCAGCATCCGGGCGACCATCGAGGGCATCGAGTTCGACGACGTCGCCACACCCGGCCCACCCTCGACCCCGTCGTCGAGCTGCGTCACCACCGGCTCATCACTGTTCACCAACGCCAGCCAGGCATCCGCCCCCACCACCGGCTCGCACCGGTCCGGAAGTTGTCGCCAGACATCGGCCGGAACGAACCGGCTGCGCGGAACAGCCTCGAACACCTGCCGCCAACGACCAGTCAGCAACCCACGATCGGCGAGATCCCGCACCAGATCCGGGTACGTCGGTGCCTGCGGTGCGGCGCTCACGACTGCGGGATGAACTGGGGGCGGCTGCCGTCCGGCGACGGCTTCGGCTCCTGCGGCGGAGTCCACGGCTTGTCCGACGGCGGCCCACCATGCTTACCAGCCTCAACCGGAACGAAGTCCATCGTCATCATCCATCTCCTCTACTCGAAGCAACTGACTGGCCGACAGAACGGCCAACCCGGCAGATCCCGTACGGCGGAAACAGATCAACCCTGCGCGGACAACCACCCTCCGCACAGGCCCGACACAACAGATCCCGCCCGAGGGCCGTGTTCCGCACGGCGGTCACCGGCTCACGCCAACACGCCTCACACGTACGGACATCCGTCACCGACAAGGCGACGCTCATCCGGCATCCCGGAGCGCGGTCACCACGACGTGGCACGGGCAGGCACACCCCGGCAGCCGGCACAGGGCATGCACCTCGGCCAGGTCCGTCACCAGGGCACTACGGCAGACAACGCTGCACGGACCATCCGGACCCGTCGACAAGGCGTCCACGGCAACGACCAAACTTCCGGCCCCCTCGGCGGCGGTGACCGGATCACCCCGCCACAGCAACGTCACCCCACGCTCCGGGCAGCAAGCCCCCAGCTCATCCTCAGTCAGGACGTCATCCGCGTCACCGTTCACGCAGCACCTCATCCGCGACGCGCCTCCCGCCAAGCACGACCCAAACGCACCGCCGTAGGGCAGCAGACCCCCGCACGACAGGCCGCGCAGAACTGGGTGTGCCCGAGCCAGGTCTTGTAGGCGGTGTCGCCCAGGGCAGTGGTCTTCACAGCGCGCCCTCGGTGCACGTGGGGCATTCGCAGGCGGGGAACTCGTGTGTGGCTTCCGGCCTTTCGGACGGAATCACCTCAGCTTCTTCCCGCAGAACACGGACAGTGCCTGTGCGGTTCACCTCGTACACCTTCAGCGTCATCGGCACGGTGTTCTCCCTGACCAATCATCGGGCTCTCGGCCATTCCGCTGCATGGCCCGCTGTCACACCCTGATGATGAGCGGGCACGTCGAGTGAGAAATAGGTCGTGCGATGGCCACGTGTGGCCATCCGGCGGCCACGGCCAGGAGTACGGACCATGACGCCTCACACTGAACGCATGGGCCGCAACGACGCACTACGAGCCGCCCGCCTGCGCCGTGGGTGGCGGAGCATCGAGGCCGCTGCTGGGGCACTCACCAGACACGGGCAACAGTTACTGGACGACCGCCAGTTCACGGTCTCGGCTCGGACGTGGCGCCGCTGGGAAGGAGAGCGCCCGGGCTGGCCGGCCGAGGAATCCGCAATCGTTCTCCACGACGCCCTCGGCCGCTGGCCCGAGGACTTGGGCTTCACGACCCCGCCGGGCTGGATCCGACCGGAGCACCATGAGGAGGAGCAGGTGAACCGCCGAGCCTTCCCCTCCGTCACAGCGGCCGCGCTCGTCATGGGGCCCACGGCTCCGCAGCACGTGGACCCTGCTCTGGTCGACTACTTCCAGCAGCAGTTGGAGGGTCACTATCGGGCCGACATGTTCCTGGGCCCTCATGATTTGATCGGGACGGTGTCCGCGCAGTACCAGCTCATCGACAAGCTGGTGCGCTCCGCGAAGGGTGAGACGCGGCGTGGGCTGCTCCGCGCCGGCGCGGCCTACTCGGCTCTCGTCGGCTGGCTGTACCAGGATGCCGGTGACATGGACGGAGCCTCGTTCTGGCGAGGAGTGACGCAGGAGATCGCGGCGCGGTCCCGTGACCCGCATCTGATCGGCTACTCACTGGTGAACCAAGCCCAGGTGCGTACCGACCTGGGCGACGGGCACGCGGTCGTCGAGCTGTGCGAGGCCGCTCTCGACGATGCCGACCGGCTCGTACCGAAAGTACGGATCATGGCCATGCAGCAGCAGGCCCACGGCGCCAGCCTCACCGGCGAACGGCGCGCCGTCGATCACCTCCTGGACCAAGCCCACCGCCTTCTGCCGAACGTCGACGACGATTTGCCATGGGGCAACGCATGCCGCCGGACTCCGGGGTACCTGGAGGTGCAGCGAGCCACCTGCTACGGGCGGCTCGGCCTGAGCGCCGAAGCAGGTTCCCTGTGGACGCAGGTCTTGGCAGTGGTACCGGACACAGCCCGCCGGGACCGCGGGGTGTACATGGCCCGGCAGGCGACCGCCGCCGCCACGGCGCGGGAGCCGGACCAGGCGGTGGAGATCGCCCGCACCGTGGTCACCATCGCTGTCGAGACCCGTTCGGCCCGCATGCGCCGCGAACTGACCACGCTGGAGCGGGCGATGCGCCCGTGGCACGATGCCCCGGTCGGCCGGGACCTCGCAGAGATCCTGGCACCGGTGACCAAGGGGAGCTGACGATGGGCAAGGATCCGCTGCCGGACGAGGAGATTGCTGCACACCTGGCCGAGTTGCCGGGGTGGACCCGGGAAGGGAACACGATCACCCGCGCGTTCGGCATCCGTTACCACGGCGGCGTCGCGCTGATCGTCAACGTCGCGGACGTCGAGCGGCTCGTCGGCCACCACGCAGACATCGACCTGCGCTGGGATCACGTACGTTTCCGGATCACGACGCACGACGCCGGGCACCGGCTCACAGCGGCCGACTTCGATCTGGCCGCACGGATCGACCGGATCTCGGCAGCACACCAGGCACAGCCTCACAACGCCTGAAGGCATCCGGTACGCAATCCGCCTCAGCAAGGCGTGGGAGGAGAGAGAGTCGTGACCGAGACCGCCAACCGCATCGCCGACGAACTCCTGGCGCAAAGAGGCCCCGCCTGGCGGCGAGTAGCCCTGAGCGAAGGCAAGGTGTAACCCTCGACGCTCGGCTCCCGCAGCCCGAGACCCGGGCTTCGGGGACGGTCGGGTCACTCTTCCGGGTGTACGTGAACGGGGCTCCGGCCCGAAGCTCGGGTGTCGGGACTCGGGCGTCGGGATGCGAGACCCGAGGGCCGAGCGCCTTCTTTAACCGGTAGGGAAAGAAGGGGGGTTAAGGAAAACCTCCCCCACCTCCCCACCCCGTCACGGCCAGGCAGTATGACTAATCGTGACAGCTTGCGGCGCAGCGTGACGGCCACTTACGGTGCGAGAACTGAACGACCCCGACGCGGTGTTGGAAGCACCAGGCCGGGGTCTCACCACAAGATCCAGCACCTAGAAGGAAGATCCCGTGGCTACCCAGCACCATAGCCTCGCCCTGCCCGTCCCCGCAGTCTCCGCCGCGTACCCGATGGCCAACCCCGGCTACGGCAAACGCTCCGCGCCAGGGCAACTCCCCCGTACGCGAAACGACTTCGCACTCCTCCCCACCCGCGAACGCTACGTTGCCGGATTCGTCGACCACCTCCCCGAAGGCGCGGCGATGAGCGTGAAGCAACTGGCCAAGCAACTCCCGCTCTACGGACAGCAGGCCATCTCCACCGCCCTCAACGCCCTCTCCGTCGCCGGACACCTTCGACGCGTACGGTGCCCTGTCGGCTCGGGCGACGAGACCCGGTGGGCCTTCCGCACGTTCTGGTCCCGCACCGCACGCGACAACGAGTGGTGGAACACCTACCTCGCCACCGAAACGGCCTCCCAGACCGCAGCGCCTACCCCCGACACGGCTCCGCCGCCCCCGTGGGTGCCGGACGAGGAGCCGCCGCTCGCGCAGCCGGACCCCCCGTCGCCTGCCGGACAGGCCCCCGAACCCACCGCCGTACCGCACCAGCGCACCCCACCCCAGGCACCGGCCGCCGAGCCCACGCAACCCACCGGGCTCTCCCTCGCCTACCTGGCCCTCGCCCGCCTCGGCCGCGACGACCACCGCCTGGCCCTCTCCGCCGACGACTGCACCACCCTCGAACCCCTCGCCACGCAATGGCTCGACCGAGGCGTCACCATCGACTACCTCACCAACGCCCTGAAGGCCGGGCTCCCCGCCCAGGTCGACTCACCCGTCGGCCTGATCCGCCGCCGCCTCATCGACAAACTGCCACCCCACCTGCCGGCCACGACCACCACCCCGGCCGCAC
>NZ_JAFEUF010000122.1 GCF_016901035.1 Streptomyces durocortorensis | reverse complement strand
CCGCCCCCCCCCCCGCGCGGGGGCCCCCCCCCCCCCCCCCCTCGGCCCGGGGCCCCCGGGGCCCGGGGGGGGGGGGGGGGGGGGCGGGGGGGGGGCCGGTCGACGCGCCGGGGCGGGCCCGCCAGTCGCCGCCCCGGCCGAGGTCGAAGAGGGCGGCGGCCGGGACGACCGGCACCACCTGGGTGGGTCCGGGGCCGACCCGGACGCCCCGGCCCTGCTCCTCCAGCCAGGCCATCACGCCGGACGCCGCGTCGAGCCCGAAGGCGCTCCCGCCCGTGAGGACGACCGCGTCGACCCGCTGCACCAGGTTGCGCGGGTCCAGCGCGTCCGTCTCCCGCGTGCCCGGCCCGCCGCCCCGTACGTCCACGGCAGCCACGGCCCCGCCCTCGGGCGCCAGGACGACGGTCGTGCCGCTCAACGCGCCGACGCCGGCGACCTCGGCGTGGCCGACCCGGATCCCCGCCACATCGGTCAGCGCGTCCAGCAGGGGCGGGAGGCCGGGGGTCTTGTCCAGGCCGGGGGCCTTGTCCTGACGGGTCATCGTGCGGCTCCTCCGGTCGGGATCGCGGCCCGCGGGCGAGCGCGGGCCGATGCGCCTCGAACGTACCGGCGCCCCGGGGCGCGAAGCGAGCCTCGCCCGGCAGGGCGTGCGGGCCGGGTGTGAGCGGGGTGCGAGCCTCGCTCTGCGGGGTGCGTGGGCCAGGCGTGGGCGGGGCGTGCGGGCCAGGCGCGAGCGGGGTGCGCGGACCCGGCCCGGGCAAGGCGACCCTTGCGACTGTCCGGGCGACCCGCTCACCCTCTCACTCCCTAAAACGGGTTCAATCCGCCCAAACGGTCCTACGGTGGCCGGGTGACCGAGCCCTCAGAAGCCACCGCAGCAGCCGAGCCCCCCGCCCCCGGCGAACCCGCGGCCACGCCTCCCGCGCCGACCGGACCCCGGTCCGTCACCACCCGGGCCACGCTCGCCGGAGTGGCAGTCTCCGCCCTCCTGATCCTCGCGATCGTGCTCGGCAGCCGGATGCTCCGCAACTTCGACTCGGCCCTCCTCCCCTACGCGGTGGCCACGGTCTTCCTCGCCTTCGGCGTCGCCTACCGGTACACCGTCTGGATCTCGGCCCCCGGCGCCCGACGCCTCTTCAAACAGGGCTGGCGCAGCCTCTTCTCGTACGAGAACTTCCGCCGGGCCCCCACCGCCCTGCCGAAGATGATCGCCACCTATCTGGGCTTCCAGAAGTTCCTCGGGGCCCGCTCCCACGCCCGCTGGGCCGCCCACCAGCTGATCTTCTGGGGCTGCATCCTCGCCGCCTTGATCACCTTCCCGCTCACCTGGGGCTGGTTCACCTTCACCTCCGGCACCGGTTCAGGACCCGGTTACGAGATGCGGATCTGGGGCTTCAAGATCCTCGGCTTCGACTCCCTGAACATTCTCGGCTGGCTGATGTTCCACGGCCTGGACATCGCCGCCGTCCTCGTCATCCCCGGCGCCTCCTACTTCCTGTGGCGCCGGATGAAGGACCGCGGCGCCGTCACCGGCCAGCGCTTCGCCTACGACCTGGTGCCGCTGATCGCCCTCATCGTCATCTCCGTGACGGGCCTGCTGCTCACCTTCTCCTCGGTCTTCCTGCACGGCGGCGGCTACCAGTTCCTGGCGATCCTGCACATGGTGTCCGTCGTCTTCACCCTGATCTACATCCCGTTCGGCAAGTTCTTCCACATCGTCCAGCGCCCCGCCGCGGTCGGCATGCAGCTGTTCAAGTACACCGGCCGCAAGGACGACGAGGTGTTCGCCTGCCGCCGCTGCGAGGAGCCCATCGACACCGGGCCCTACGTCGAGAACCTGCGCGGCACCATGCGCGACCTCCGCCTCGACTTCGACGCCTGGGCCGAATACTGCCCGCGCTGCAAGCGGGTGCTGCGCGGCAGCGCCTACCTCTCCCATGTGAAGAAGGGCTTCAAGTGACCGCGGATCCGCGAGCTGCTGCCGACCGCCGCACCTTCATCCCCCTGGATCCCTCGCTCGCCCCGCCCGGCACCCGCGCCTTCCGGGACGCGGGCGGCATCCCGGCCGACCAGTGGCACGCCGACCAGAACGGCGAGACGCTGGTGCCGACCCACTGCTGCTTCTGCGGCGTCCAGTGCGGGATGTACCTGCGCGTGGACCGCGGCGGCAAGGTCTTCGGCGTCGAACCCCGCAACCACGACATCAACCGGATGCGGCTCTGCCCCAAGGGCATCAACGCCTATCAGCAGGTCAACCACCCCGACCGGCTCACCGCCCCGCTGATGCGCCGCTCCCGCGACGAGGAGTTCCGCGAGGTCTCCTGGGAGGAGGCGCTCGACTTCACCGTCTCCGAGGTCAAGCGCATCCAGCAGACGTACGGCAACGACGCCTTCGGGCTGCTCGGCGGGGCCAGCCTGTTCTCCGAGAAGACCTATCTGGTGGGCAAGTTCGCCCGGGTCGCCCTCAAGTCCCGGCACGTCGACTACAACGGCCGCCTCTGCATGGTCAGCGCCGCGGGCGCCAACAAGCTGGCCTTCGGCATCGACCGGGCCGGCAACCCCTTCTCCGACATCCTGCTCACCGACTGCCTGCTCATCGCGGGGTCCAACGTCGGCGAGTGCTTCCCCGTGATGACCCAGTACGTCTGGGGAGCCCGGGACCGCGGCGCGACCCTCATCGTCATCGACCCGCGCGAGACCGCCATCGCCCGGACCGCCGACATCCACGTCGCCCTCAAACCCGGCACCGACTCCGCCTTCTTCACCTCTGTCCTGAACGTCGTCATCGAGGAAGGGCTCACCGACGAGAACTTCCTCGCCGACCACGCCACCGGCTGGGAGGAGCTCAAGGCCAAGGCCGCCGAATACCCGCCCTCCCGCGCCGCCGCGATCTGCGGCATCCCCGCCGAGCAGATCGTCCAGGTCGCCCGGGCCTTCGCCCGCGCCCCCAAGGCCATGGCCTGGCACGCCCGGGGCATCGAACACCACTCGCAGGGCGTCGAGAACTGCCTCTCCGTGATCAACCTCTGCACCGCCACCGGCCACATCGGCAAGCCCGGCGCCGGCTACGGCACCATCACCGGCCAGGGCAACGGGCAGGGCGGCCGTGAGCACGGCCAGAAGTCCGACCTCCTCCCCGGCGGACGCTCCATCATGAACGAGGAGCACCGCCGCCAGATCTGCGAGATCTGGGGCATCGAGGAGTCCGAACTCCCTCCCGCCGGGACCTCCATGATGGAAATGGTCTGGCAGATGCAGCGCCGCGAGATCCGCGGCCTGATCGGCATCTGCAACAACCCCTTCGTCTCCCTGCCCAACTACCGGGTGGTCAAGGAGGGGTACGACACCACCGAGTTCCACGCCCAATTCGACTTCTTCCTCTCCGAGACCGCCGCCAACGCCCATGTCGTCTTCCCCGTCACCACCTGGGCCGAGGACGAAGGCGTGATGGCCAACGCGGAAGCCCGCGTGGTCAAGCACAACAAGGCCCAGGACCCGCCTCCAGGCGTCCGCACCGACACCTGGGTGATCTGCGAACTCGCCCGCCGCCTCGGCGCCGGCGACAAGTTCGACTTCCCCGACTCACGGTCGGTCTTCGACGAACTGCGCGTCGCCTCCGCTGGAACCGTCAACGACTACTACGGCATCACCTACGAACGGCTGGAGGAGACCGGGGGCATCGCCTGGCCCTGCCCCACCACCGACCACCCCGGCACCCCGCGCCTCTTCGAGGACGGGAAGACCTACCACCCCGACGGCAGGATCCACCTCCAGGTCGTCGAATGGCACCCGCCGATGGACCCGTACGACGACGAGCACCCCATGTCGCTCACCACCGGCCGCACCGTCGCCCACTTCCTCTCCGGCAACCAGACCCGCAGGCTCGGCGCCCTCGTCGAACAGACCCCGCGCCCCTGGGCCGAGATCCACCCCTCGCACGGCTTCCGCAACGGCGAACCCGTCCGCGTCGTCACCCGGCGCGGCAGCGAGGTCTTCCCCGCCCTGGTCACCGAGGCGATCCGCCCCGACACCGTGTTCGTCCCGTACCACTGGCCCGTCCCCACCGCGGCCAACGCCCTCACCATCGACGCCCTCGACCCCCGCTCCAAGATCCCCGAGTACAAGGTGTGCGCCTGCCGTATCGAGCACGCCGAACGGATCGACGAGGTCCCCGCCCCGCCGGTCGCCCCTGGCCATGTCGCCTACCCGGAGACCCAGGTCTCCCGTACCGACCCGCTGCCTCCCACGGCCCCCCAGGGCCGTGGCACCTCGGAGAGGAGCTGAGGCCCCATGATGGGCAGAACGATCTTCATCGACCCGGGGCGCTGCATCGGCTGCCAGGCCTGTGTCTCCGCCTGCCGTGAATGCGACTCGCACCGCGGCAAATCGATGATCCACCTCGACTACACCGACGAGGGCCAGTCCGTCGCCTCCCTTCCGACCGTCTGCATGCACTGCGAGGACCCGGTCGCCCCGTGCGCCGAGGTCTGTCCCGCCGACGCGATCCTGGTGACCGCGGACGGTGTGGTGCAGCAGGCCGACACCACCCGCTGCATCGGCTGCTCCAACTGCGTCAACGCCTGCCCCTTCGGCGTACCGAAGATCGACCTCCAGGCGAAGCTGCAGATGAAGTGCAACCTCTGCTACGACCGCACCGCCTACGGCCTCGCCCCCATGTGCGCCACCGTCTGCCCGACCGGAGCGCTCTTCTACGGCACCGTCGAGGAGCTCCAGGCGGAGCGCCCCGGCGTCCAGGTCGCCGACACCTTCGTCTTCGGCGAGACCGAGGTCCGCACCGGCGTGGCCATGGTGGTCCCCGCCGAACGCGTCCAGTGGCCGGTCCCCGGCGGTCTTCCCGTCGTCGAGATCAACGGGAAGGACGTCCGCCGATGAGCGTCACCGACCAGCAGCCGGCCGGCGAACATCCCGCCGGGGGAGACCCCCGCGAGGCGCTCCAGGACCGGATCGCCGCCGACTCCCTCACCACCCGGCGGGACTACCTCCGGATCGTCACCACCGTCTCCGGCGGTCTCGCCGTCGGCGGCATCGGGGTGGCCGCGGGCATCCTCCACCGCCACGGCGACGGCGAGGAGGGCAAGGCCCCCGAGCCCAAGCGCATCGCCGCCGGACTGCCGCCCGGCGAATCGATCGCCTTCCGCTACCCGGGCGAGGAGGACCGGGCCGTCGCCGTCCGCCTCGACGACGGCACCCTCGTCGGCTACTCCGCCGTCTGCACCCACCTCGCCTGCGCCGTGCTCTGGCGCAAGGACCGGGGCACCGAGGGCGAGCTGTACTGCCCGTGCCACGAGGGCGTCTTCGACGCCCGGTCCGGCGAGGTCACCGCGGGCCCGCCGCCGCGCGGGCTGCCCAAGGTCGTGGTCGTCGAGCAGGACGACGGCAGCGTCTGGGCCGTGGGGACCACCCGGTCCGGCGAGAGCGTCGAGGAGGGCCTCTGCCGCCAGCTCGGCGGCGAGCGCCCCGAGCTGGCCGCCCGTATCGGCTGCCCGGGCGCCGACGGAGCCGAGGCCCCGCCCCGGGCCGCCGGGGCACCAGCCCGCAACCTGAGCACCGGTGAACGACCCGCACCCCGGTCCGGCGGCGGAACGGAACCCGGCCGCCAGGGTGCCGGACGCGCGCTCGCCACCGCGGCCGCTCCTCCGGCCGGCCCCGGGCGCGGAGCCGGTGCGACGTCCGCCACCGCCGAGAACCCGGGCAGGCGGGCATGAGCGACACCCCGCACCCTGAGCAGCCGCTGCCACCCCCGGGCAGCCACTACCCCACCTACCACCCCGGCAGCGCCGACCCCGGGCTGAACCGGCCCGTCCACGAGCGGTATCCGCAGATCCGCCCCACCAGCGGGTACGGCGATCCCCGCGTCCGGCACACCGGCCCCGGGCCCGGAGCGGGCACCGACCAGGACCCCGAGCGCTCCTCGAAGCTGACTGCCCGGCTCGCCCTGGCCATGACCGTCGTCATCGGCCAGCTCTGGGGGCTGACGGTCCTGATCGACGAGTGGATGGAGGGCAACACCGGCACGGCCTGGTGGGGGGCCGGCTTCCTCTGCCTGTCGTTCCTCGTCGTGCTCGGCCTGTGGCTCCTCGACCCGAAGGACCGCTGACGCCCGCCGCCCGGACCCACGGCGGCTCACCCCCCGTGGTGAGCCGCCGTACCCTGGAGACATGAGCGCCGCCCCCGCCCCCCGCCCGCGTGATGCGAAGCAGCAGCCACAGGAGCAGCCGCACCAGGAACCGAAGCCCAAGCCGGTTCTGATCTTCGACGATCCGCTGGACCGGCAGTCCGCGGACGATACGGACCAGGGGTGGGGCGAGCGGCCTCTCACGGGCGGCAGCGCCGCGGACCTCGCGCGCTTCCTGGACGAGAAGCCGCCCCACCACATCTGAGCGGTCGCCCGGAGGGCTACCGGTCCTCGCGCGGACCTGCGGCAGTCCCGCCGGTCCCGCCACTGCTGCGCTGGGCGACCAAGGCGTCGCGGATCTCCTTCAGGACCTCCAGCTCGCTCACCTCGATCGTCTCCTGCACGCCTTCCTTGGCGGCCTGCATTGCCGCCCGCCTGGCCAGGTACTTGGCCATCGGCAGCACCATCAGGAAGTACACGACGGCAGCGGTGATCAGGAAGCTGAGGGTGGCGCTGAGCACCGAGCCCCACAGGATCTCGATCCCGTCCATCTCCCCGGTCTTGGGGTCCGTGGTGCACGGGCCCTGGAGGCAGGAGCTGTAGTTGTCCAGGTCCTGGGTGCCGAACGCACCGACCAGGGGGTTGATGATGCCCTTGACGACCGCGTTCACGATGTTGGTGAAAGCGGCACCGATGACGACAGCCACCGCGAGGTCGATCACATTGCCGCGCATCAGGAAGGCCTTGAAGCCATCCAGCAGACTGACCTTCTTCTCGCTCACGGGTGAGCCTTCTTTCGCATGGACGGTGAGGGGAGGAAACTGCCCCACCACCCAAGGCGGGAGAAGGCGTCGCTGTCCAATCCGCTGATTTCCACGCGGCCGGTGACGGTGTGTCAGTGCGCATCGGACACCGCCACGGCCAGCCGGCCGGAAGTGCCCGCGCCGAGCAGCGCCGTGCCCCTCGGCCGCTCCACGGACAGCACCACGAGCGCCCCGGACCCCGCGGACGTACGCGGCACCTTCGCCACCCGCGCCCCTCGGGCCACCACCCGCGCGTCACCGCCCGCAGCACCCACCGCGATCACATCGACCCGGTCTCCCGGCCGCAGCAGCCGCACCGTCTCCGGATCCGCGATCCGCACCGGCGCGGAGACCAGCCGTACCGGCGCGCGGCCGGCCCCCGGCGGAGCGTCCGGCGGGCCGGCACCTCCGTCGGCGCTGCTCAGGCCCGTGGTGGCCAGCGCGGCGCCCGCCAGCGCCAGCCCCGCGGCCGCCGCACGCCGCTGGCGGCGCAGCATCCGCCGCAGCCGGGCCGCGCCACCGCCCCGCACCCGCAGAGGACCGAACGGCCCCACCCCGCACGGCGCGGGCACCGGGGCAGGGCAGGAGGAAGGAGAGGGAGAAGTGGACATGGCACCACCCGGGATGAGTGCGGACGAGCGCAAGGAAATGTGCTCGGAAATGCGCAAGGGAAAGGGGAGTCCGGCCGGTCGGTCCGGCCGAACTCCCCTCACTTTCCACGGTCCGAGCAGATCCCGCTGAGGCCTGTGGACAGTCCCCGCACTGTGGACAACTCCGTCACCCGATCCGGTGAGGCCTACTCCGCCCAACCGCCGGGCCGCCCCCGCTAAGGCAGCGCGATCCCCGTGTCGATCCCGTCCAGCGCATGGGCGCACGTGCAGTTGCGGCTCTCGCTCTTCGGCAGCCCGGCCACCGCGTCGAACAGCACCGAGCGCAGCCGGTCCACGTTGGCCGCGAACACCTGGAGCACCTCCTCGTGGGAAACGCCCTCGCCCGCCTCGGCCCCCGCGTCCAGGTCGGTCACCAGGGTCATCGTCGTGTAGCAGAGCCCCAGCTCACGGGCGAGGACCGCCTCCGGGTGCCCGGTCATGCCCACGACGGACCAGCCCATCGCCGCGTGCCAGCGCGACTCCGCGCGGGTCGAGAAGCGGGGCCCCTCGACCACCACCAGGGTGCCGCCGTCCACCGGCTCCCAGTCCCGCCCCCGGGCCGCCGTGAGCGCCGCCCTGCGCCCCTCGGGGCAGTACGGGTCGGCGAAGCCCAGGTGGACGACGTTCGGCACGGTCCCGTCGGCCCGGGTCTCACCGTCGTAATAGGTCTGCACGCGGGCCTTGGTGCGGTCCACCAGCTGGTCGGGAACGAGCAGCGTGCCCGGCCCGAACTCCGGCCGCAGCCCGCCCACCGCGCACGGCCCGAGCACCTGCCGGACCCCGACGGAGCGCAGCGCCCAGAGGTTGGCCCGGTAGTTGATGCGGTGCGGCGGCAGGTGGTGGCCGCGTCCGTGGCGGGGCAGGAAGGCCACCCGGTGGTCGGCGAGCTCGCCGAGGAAGACCGAGTCGCTCGGCTTCCCGTAGGGGGTGTCCACGGAGACCTCGGTGACGTCCTCCAGGAAGGAGTAGAAGCCCGAGCCGCCGATGACACCGATCTCCGCGGAACCCTCGGCCCCCGCCGTACCCGTTCGCGTACCCGTCTCCGTGCTCGTACCGGAGTTCGTTTCCGTATGTGCGTTCACCATGCGGTCACCGTATCCGCAGGGGTGTTGCCCGGAGGAACGACCGGACCCCGCCGAGTGGTCTCGGCGGGGTCCGGTGAGAAAGCAGGTGGGGCGTACGCGGACTCAGGCGGCCGACGTACCGCTCGACGAGGCCGACGCGGAGGCCGACGACGAGGAGGAGGCGGACGAAGAGGACGACGACGATGCGCTCGCCTTCGTGTCCGAACCCGACGACGAGGACGACGCGGAGTCGGACGACTTCGAGGCCGTCGACGCCGGCGTGCTGCTCGACGAGGAGCCGCGGCTGTCGTTCCGGTAGAAACCGGAACCCTTGAAGACGATGCCGACCGCGGAGAACACCTTCTTGAGGCGTCCGTCGCAGCTCGGGCACACGGTCAGGGCATCATCGGTGAACTTCTGCACCGCCTCGAGGCCCTCGCCGCACTCGGTGCACTGGTACTGATAGGTCGGCACTTGCTCCTCCTGGCACTCTCACTCAGTGAGTGCTAACGACGCTCCATACTGACGTATTCCGCGGAATCAGTCCACCGTGACCGGCTCGCGGTGACCGATCCCACGTGCCACCGTGCGTCCCGGGGACCTCGGAGTCAGCCGCGAGCGCAGGGCCAGCAGGGTCATCAGGGCCAGCGCGGTTCCGGCCAGGGGCACCAGGAATCCGGTGCTCGCGCCGTGGGCGTCGGCGAGTCGCCCCGCCACGGTCACGGCCCCCGCCTGTCCGAGCGCCACCGCGCCCGTCAGCCAGGTGAAGGCCTCGGTGCGGGCGGTGGCGGGCACCAGGGCCTCGACCAGGGTGTAGCCGCTGATCAGTGCCGGGGCGATGCAGAGGCCGACCAGCAGACCGAGCCCGGCCAGCAGCGGCACCGAGTGCACGGCCCACAGGCCCGACGCGGTCAGGGTCAGCGCCACGTACCCGACGATCAGCCGGCGGCGCGGGCTGCTCTTCCATGCGATGGCGCCGCAGGCGATGCCGGCCAGCATGTTGCCCGCGGCGAAGATCCCGTAAAGGACGCCGTTGACCCCGGGGTGGCCGATCTCCTCGGAGAACGCGGTCAGTGAGACCTGCATCCCGCCGAAGACCGCGCCGATGCCCAGGAAGGTGACGGCCAGGACGCGCACGCCAGGAATGGAGAGCGCCGAGGCGTGCGGCTCGGCCGCGGTGGCCTTGGCGCGCGGGGCGGGCTGGGTGGCGCGCTGCGCCGCGAAGAGGAGGCCGCCGACCAAGGTCAGGGCAGCTTCCGTGATCAGTCCGGCGGCCGGGTGCACGCCGGTGCACAGCGCGGTGGCGATCACCGGGCCCAGGACGAACGTGAACTCGTCCGTCACGGACTCGAACGCGGCCGCGGTGGACATCAGCGGGGAGGCGGGCCGGTCGGGGGTCGGCCCCAGCATCGCCGCCCAGCGGGCCCGCACCATGGGGCCGATCTGCGGGATCGAGGCACCGGTCGGCACGGCGGCGACGAACAGCGCCCACAGGGGTGCGTCCGTCAGCGCCAGTACGGTCAGGGCGCTCACGGAGACCGCGTGGAGGAGGACCCCGGGCAGCAGGACGGCGCGCTGGCCGAAGCGGTCGGCGAGCTTGCCGCTCTGCGGGGCGAACAGCGCCATGGAGACGCCGGAGACCGCCGCGACGGCGCCCGCGCTGCCGTACGAGCCGGTCGTGTGCTGCACGAGGAGGACGATGCCGATGGTGAGCATCGCGAAGGGCTGCCGTGCGGCGAAGCCGGGGAGGAGGAAGGTCCACGCACCGGGGGTGCGCAGCAGTTGCCCGTATCCGGGGCGGTCGGAGACCGTGGTCGCCACGGTCCTTGCCTTTCTGCCGCCTGGTGGCCCTGCTTCCCGGAGCCCTTGTGGGGCGGGCCGGACGGAAGCGGCCGAGAGCTGTCCTCTTCGCGCGGAACTGCGGTAGATGCCGGGCGACTCGCTGCAATCGGCGAAGAAACGCCGGGCGAAGAGACACCACGACCGCCATACGGTCGCGCCAGCTCTGCATCAGACAGAGTTGGTCGATCAGGTTTGCCTTCATGCTACAGGTGGAATGCCCCGCGCGCCTGTGATTGCGCACGAGGCTTCCGTATCGGCCTGTGATCCGCGACGCGTTTGCCGCTGATCGCCTGTGTTGTCACCTTATAAGGGATCAGGTCATAAGGGCTCAGGGGCGTGTTTTAGTGCCGCTTCCGCTTCCACTGCCGTTGGCGCTGGCGCCGCCGAGCTTCTTGGCCAGCTTCATCGCCTGAGGTATGGCGGACCCGCCGTACGGACCCGTGGTGCCGGGCGCCCCGGAAGCGGGGGATCCGCCCGTGCCCAGCCAGCCGGCCAGCTTGCCGCCCTCGGCGACCGCCCGCAGTCGTTCCTCCGCCCGGTCGCGCACCGGGTCGGTGGCCACCACCAGCAGCTCGTCGCCGCGCCGCAGCACCGTCGCCGGGGACGGGACGAAGCTCTTGTTCTCCCGGACCACCAGCGTGACCGCGGCGCCCGCCGGGAGCCGCAGCTCGCCGACCTCGACGCCGTGCATCTTCGACTTCGTGGGAATGGCGACCGACAGCAGATGGCCGCGCAGCCGCTCCAGCGGGGCCGACTCGATGCCCAGGTCGTCGGCCTCGGCCGGGTCGTCGGCGATGTTCAGCTTGTTCGCGACCCAGGGCAGCGTCGGCCCCTGGATCAGGGTGTAGACGATGACCAGGACGAAGACGATGTTGAAGATTCTCGTACTGCCCTCCACCCCGGACACCATCGGAATGGTCGCCAGGACGATGGGCACCGCCCCGCGCAGCCCGGCCCAGGACATGAGGACCTTCTCGCGCGCCGGTAGCCGGAACGGCGCGAGGCTCAGGAAGACCGACAGCGGCCGCGCCACCATCGTCAGCACCAGACCCACGATGATGGCCGGCCAGAAGTCGTCGACCAGGTCGTGCGGGGAGACGAGCAGCCCGAGCAGCACGAACATGCCGATCTGGGCGAGCCAGCCGAGCCCGTCGGCGAAACCGCGCGTGGCGGGCCAGTGGGGCAGCTTGGAGTTGCCGAGGATCATGGCGGCCAGGTAGACGGCGAGGAACCCGCTGCCGTGGGCCATGGCGCCCGCCGCGTACGCCGAGACGGCGATGGCCATCACGGCGATCGGGTAGAGGCCGGAGGCGGGCAGGGCCACGTGCCGCAGCCCCAAGGACCCCAGCCAGCCCACCGTGATGCCGATGGCGGCCCCGATGGCCAGCTCCATGGCGATCTCGGCGACCAGGACGTACCAGTGCTCGACCGGGCCGACCGCGGAGAGCGCGACGACCATGATGACGACGGGCGCGTCGTTGAAGCCGGACTCGGCCTCCAGCACCCCGGTGATCCGAGGCGGCAGAGGCACTCTGCGCAGGACGGAGAAGACGGCCGCCGCGTCGGTCGAGGAGACGACCGCGCCGATGATGAGGGCTTGGCGCCAGTCCAGGCCGACGAGGTAGTGCGCGGCCGAGGCGGTGATGCCCACGCTGATGGCGACGCCGACGGTCGAGATCACCGCGGCGGCCGGCAGGACGGGTTTGACCTCTTTCCACTTCGCCCCGAGTCCGCCCTCGGCCAGGATGACGACCAGGGCGGCGTAGCCGATCACCTGCGTCAGTTCGGCGTTGTCGAACTTGACGTCGAAGATGCCGTCCTGCCCCAGGGCGATCCCGATGCCGAGATACAGGAGCAGGCTGGGGAGCCCGCTGCGCGAGGAGATCCGTACCGCCGCCACGGCGACGAGCAGGACGAGCGAGCAGACGAGCAGGAGTTCGTTGAGCGCGTGGACAGTCAGGGGCCGTTCCTTCCCTGCGTGCGCCTGCCGGATCGTCCTCCGGCAGCCAGTTACTTCGTTACCTTACCTAATCGTTAACGATTCCTTGACGGCTTCGAGTGTTCGTACGAGGAAGACGCAAATGGATGCATCCCTATACCGCGTCCGAGTGGCTTCTCCGCTGCGCCTATGGTTGCTCCTGCACTCCCAGGACCACCCTGCCCCTCGAAGGACAGCGATGCCCGCCAACACAACCGCCTCTTCCGGCCCTTCCGACGCGAAGAAGCCCGGCAGGAAGAAGGGGCGACGCGCCCGCCTGATCGTGCTCGTCCTGGTGCTGGCGCTCGTCGCGGGTGTCGGATACGGGGCGTACTGGTCCGTATCCACCGTGCGGGCCTCGTACCCGCAGACCACCGGGTCGATGACTCTCGACGGCCTTTCCGGTGACGTCGAGGTCAAACGCGACTCCTACGGGATTCCGCAGATCTACGCGGACACCGACGCCGACCTCTTCCGCGCCCAGGGCTTCGTCCAGGCCCAGGACCGCTTCTGGGAGATGGACGTCCGGCGGCACATGACGTCCGGCCGGCTCTCCGAGATGTTCGGGTCCGGCCAGGTGGAGACCGATTCCTTCCTGCGCACGCTCGGCTGGCGGCAGGTGGCGCAGAAGGAGTACGACGAGGTCCTGGACGAGGGCACCAAGAAGAACCTCCAGTCGTACGCGGCGGGCGTCAACGCGTATCTGAAGGGCAAGGAAGGCCGGGACATCTCGGTCGAGTACGCGGCGCTGGGCCTGACCAACGACTACAAGCCCGCCGAGTGGACGCCGGTCGACTCGGTGGCCTGGCTCAAGGCGATGGCCTGGGATCTGCGCGGCAACATGCAGGACGAGATCGACCGTTCGCTGCTGACCAGCCGCCTCGACCAGGACGAGATCGAGGACCTGTACCCCGCGTACCCGTACAAGAAGAACAGGCCGATCGTCGAGCAGGGGGCGATCTCCCCGGTCACGGGCAAGTTCGACCCCGAGGCGACCCCGTCGGACAACGTCGGCGCCACGACCCCCGAGGGGGCCGGCGAGGGCCTGAACACCCAGCTCTCCGCCCTCTCCGACACCCTCGACGAGATCCCGGCGCTGCTCGGCCCGAACGGCAACGGCATCGGGTCGAACTCCTGGGTCGTCGACGGCCGGCACACGACGTCCGGCAAGGCGCTGCTCGCGAACGACCCGCACCTCGCGCCGATGCTGCCCTCCCTCTGGTACCAGATGGGCCTGCACTGCCGGGAGGTGTCCGCGAGCTGCCAGTACGACACCGCCGGGTACACGTTCTCCGGCATGCCCGGTGTGATCATCGGTCACAACCAAGACATCGCCTGGGGCCTCACCAACCTCGGCGCCGACGTCACCGACCTCTTCCTGGAGAAGGTCTCCGACGACGGCTACCTGTACGACGGCAGCACCAAGCCCTTCAAGACCCGCGAGGAGACCATCAAGGTCGCCGGCGGCCGTGACCGGACGATCACCGTCCGCGAGACGAACAACGGGCCCCTGGTCTCCGACCGCAGCAAGGAACTGGACAAGGTCGGCCAGAAGGCGCCCGTCAGCAACGCCGCACCCGACCGTGCCGACGGTTACGCGGTGGCGCTGAAGTGGACCGCGCTGCAGCCCGGCAAGTCCATGGACGCCGTCTTCGCGCTCAACCGGGCCAAGGACTTCACCACCTTCCGGGCGGCCGCCGAGAACTTCGAGGTCCCCTCGCAGAACCTCATCTACGCCGACACCGAGGGCAACATCGGCTACCAGGCCCCCGGCAGGATCCCGGTCCGCTCCGCGGGCTTCGACGGTACGGCGCCGGCGCCGGGCTGGGATCCGAAGTACGCGTGGAAGGGCTACATCCCCTTCGACGAGCTGCCCTACGAGTACAACCCGGACCGCGGCTTCATCGTCACCGCCAACCAGGCCGTCATCGACGAGAAGAAGTACCCCCACCTCCTGACCAAGGACTGGGGCTACGGGGCCCGCAGTCAGCGGATCAACGACCTCCTCACCCAGAAGATCAAGGGTGGCGAGAAGGTCTCGACCGATGACATGCAGAAGATGCAGATGGACAACTTCAGCGAGATCGCCGCGCTGCTGGTGCCCAAGCTGAAGGAGATCAACATCTCCGACCCGAGCGTCCGCGAGGCCCAGAAGCTGCTGGAGGGCTGGGACTACACCCAGGAGCCGGACTCGGCCGCCGCCGCGTACTTCAACGGCGTCTGGCGCAACATTCTGAAGCTCGCCTTCGGTAACAAGCTCCCCAAGGAGATGCGCGTCGAGGGCGACTGCCTGAACGTGCCGCCGGCCAAGAACAGCGGCCCGGCCGACCAGCAGAAGAAGCTCGTCCGCGAGTGCGGCCAGCGCGACGGCGACACCGCGCAGCCGGACGGCGGCGACCGCTGGTTCCAGGTGGTCCGCGACATCGTGGACGACCAGGACAACGCGTGGTGGAAGGCGCCCGCCCGGGGCCGCGAGGACGCCCTGGAGAGCCGGGACGAGCTGTTCGCCCGCGCGATGGACGACGCCCGCTGGGAGCTGACCTCCAAGCTCGGCAAGAACATCGACACCTGGAGCTGGGGTCGGCTGCACCGCCTGACGCTGAAGAACCAGACCCTCGGCACCGAGGGCCCCGGCCTGCTCCAGCGGGCGCTCAACCGCGGCCCCTGGAACCTCGGCGGCGGCGAGGCGGCGGTCAACGCCACCGGCTGGAACGCGGCGAGCGGTTACGAGGTCGTGTGGGTGCCGTCGATGCGCATGGTCGTCAACGTGGGGGACTGGGACAAGTCCCGCTGGATCAACCTCAGCGGGGCCTCCGGACACGCGTTCAACGCGCACTACACCGACCAGACCGACAAGTGGGTCGACGGAGAACTGCTCGACTGGTCCTTCGGGCGGGAGGCGGTCGACGAGTCCACCGTCGACACGCTGACGCTGAATCCGTAGAGCCGAGAAGAAGCCGCAGCGCTAGGAAGAAGCTGTGAAGCGCCGCGCTCCGGCCGGCGTGACCACCGCGTCCACGGGGTGGTCGTGCGGTTCCGAGGGAACCCGCGCGACCACCTCGTTCTCGTACAGGAGCACGACGAGCGACGGGTGCGCCCCGGCGGCCGTCAGCCGGGCCAGCACCCGGTCGTAACTGCCGCCGCCCCGCCCCAGCCGCATCCCGGCCCCGTCCACCGCCAGGCCGGGCAGCAGCACCGTGTCGGCGGCGAGGACGGCGTCGGGGCCCAGGCGCGGTCCGTCCGGCTCGAGGAGCCCCCGCCCGGCCGGGAGCAGGTGCGCGGGCCCCTCGTAGGCCGCCCAGTCCAGGTCGTTGTCGGCGAGGAGGACCGGCAGCAGGACCCGTACGCCGTGTCCGCGCAGCGCCTCCAGGAGGGCGCGGGTGCCCGGTTCGCGTCCCACGGAGACGTACGCGGCGACCGTACGGGCGTCGGCCAGTTCGGGGAGGCCCAGGGCGGCCGAGGCGAGAACCGCGGCGGCCTCCACGGCGTCCTCCTTCGTCAGGAGGGCCCGCGCGGCGAGCAGTTCGCGCCGCAGGGAGCCCTTCGCGGACCCCTTTCCGGACTTGTCGGTGTTCATTGGTGACTCGCACGGTTCTCGTATGGGCATATTTAAGGACGAAGTTAACCGGAATATCAGCTTCCGGCCGTGTGCAGCCGTTAAGGTCGGCACATGACTCAGTCGCCCTCCAGGATCAGCAAGGCCGTCATCCCGGCAGCAGGTCTCGGCACCCGGTTCCTGCCCGCCACGAAGGCCACTCCGAAAGAGATGCTGCCTGTCGTGGACAAGCCGGCCATCCAGTATGTCGTCGAAGAAGCCGTGGCAGCGGGTCTCTCCGACGTACTGATGATCACTGGTCGTAACAAGCGTCCCCTGGAGGACCACTTCGACCGCAACTACGAGCTGGAGTCCGCGCTCACCCGTAAGGGCGACGCCGAACGCCTCGCCAAGGTCCAGGAGTCCAGCGACCTGGCCACCATGCACTACGTCCGCCAGGGCGACCCCCGCGGCCTCGGGCACGCCGTCCTGTGCGCGGCCCCGCACGTGGGCGACCAGCCCTTCGCGGTGCTCCTCGGCGACGACCTGATCGACCCGCGCGACGCGCTGCTGGCCCGCATGGTCGAGGTCCAGGAGCGTGAGGGCGGCAGCGTCATCGCGCTGATGGAGGTCGACCCCGCGCAGATCCACCTGTACGGCTGCGCAGCCGCGGACGCCACCGTCGACGGCGACGTCGTCCGCGTCACCGACCTGGTCGAGAAGCCGGACCCGGCCGACGCCCCCAGCAACCTCGCCATCATCGGCCGGTACGTCCTGGACCCCGCGGTCTTCGACATACTGCGACACACCGAGCCCGGCCGCGGCGGCGAGATCCAGCTCACCGACGCGCTCCAGCTGCTCGCCGCCGACGAGAAGATCGGCGGCCCCGTGCACGGCGTCGTCTTCAAGGGCCGCCGCTATGACACCGGCGACCGTAGCGACTATCTGCGCGCCATCGTCAGACTGGCGTGCGAACGTGAAGACCTGGGGCCGGACTTCCGGACCTGGCTGCGCAAGTACGTCGCTGAGGAGATGTAACCCCGTGAGCAGCACGATCTGGTCGGTCGACGAGCACCTCGACGACATCCTGGACTCGGTGAGGCCGCTGGAGCCCATCGAGCTGCAGCTGCCCGACGCCCAGGGCTGCGTCCTCGTCAAGGACGTCGTCGTGGAGGTGGCCCTGCCGCCCTTCGACAACAGCTCCATGGACGGTTACGCGGTCCGCATCGCCGATGTCGAGGGCGCCAGCGAGGAGTTCCCCGCGGTCCTCACCGTCATCGGCGACGTCGCCGCGGGCAGCGCGGGGCTCGCCGACGACCAGGTCGTGGGACCGGGACAGGCGGCTCGCATCATGACGGGCGCCCCGCTGCCCGCCGGTGCGGAGGCCGTGGTCCCGGTCGAGTGGACCGACGGCGGTACGGGCGAGGGCCCGGCCGAGGGGATGCGCGCCCACGCCGACGCGCCGGAGGGCGCCACCGGCGAGGTCAAGGTGCACCGGCCCGTCGAGGCGGGCGCCCATGTGCGCGAGCGCGGCAGCGATGTCAAGCCGGGCGAGCTGGCCCTGGCGGCCGGGTCGGTCGTCGGCCCGCCGCAGATCGGTCTGCTCGCCGCCATCGGCTGCTCCACCGTGGTCGTACGGCCCCGCCCCCGCGTGGTCGTCCTGTCCACCGGCAGCGAACTGGTCCAGCCCGGCGAGGCACTGACCGGCGGTCAGATCTACGACTCCAACAGCTTCGCGCTGACCGCCGCCGCCCGGGACGCCGGAGCCATCGCCTACCGGGTCGGCGCGGTCGCCGACGACGCCGAGACGCTGCGTGCCACGATCGAGGACCAGCTGATCCGCGCGGACATCGTCGTCACCACCGGTGGTGTCAGCGTCGGCGCGTACGACGTCGTCAAGGAGGCGCTGTCCTCCGTCGGCGACGAGGACGAGCCGGGCAGCGGGGTCGAGTTCCGCAAGCTCGCGATGCAGCCGGGCAAGCCGCAGGGCTTCGGGTCGATCGGCCCGGACCACACCCCGCTGCTGGCCCTTCCCGGCAACCCGGTGTCTTCGTACGTCTCCTTCGAGCTGTTCGTCCGCCCGGCCATCCGCGCCCTGATGGGTCTCCCCGACGTGCACCGCCCCACGGCACGCGCCGAGCTGCGCGCCGACAAGGCGCTCACCTCGCCGGAGGGCCGCCGCCAGTTCCTGCGCGGCCGTTACGACGCGGAGGCGGGCACGGTCACCCCGGTCGGCGGTTCCGGCTCACATCTGATCGCCGCGCTGGCCCAGGCCGACGCGCTGATCGTGGTCCCCGAGGACGTCACCTCGGTGGAGTCCGGCACGGAGACGGACGTGATCCTGCTCCGCTGACCGCCGCCCGGTGGCGGTACGGTATCTGCCGCCGTGCCTTCCGGAGGACCCCCTCCGGGTCCGAGGCCCATCGGTGCCCCTACCGCTAGGCGGAGTGAGTTGAGTACGCAGAACAGGCTGACGCACATCGACGAGGCGGGCGCGGCCCGCATGGTCGACGTGTCGGCGAAGGACGTCACCACCCGCGTCGCCCGCGCGTCCGGCCGGGTGCTCGTCTCGCCGCGCGTGATCGAGTTGCTGCGCGGCGAGGGAGTCCCCAAGGGCGACGCCCTCGCCACCGCCCGGATCGCCGGGATCATGGGGGCCAAGCGCACCCCGGACCTGATCCCGCTCTGCCACCCGCTGGCCGTCTCCGGGGTGAAGGTCGACCTGAGCGTGGCCGACGACGCGGTGGAGATCACGGCCACCGTGAAGACGACGGACCGCACGGGCGTCGAGATGGAGGCCATGACCGCGGTGTCGGTGGCGGCGCTGACCGTCGTCGACATGATCAAGGCGGTCGACAAGAGCGCGGTGATCACCGACGTACGGGTCGAGGCGAAGTCGGGCGGGAAGTCCGGCGACTACCGGCGCACCGCGCCGGCGGCACCGTCGGGACCGGACGCGTGACGCCGCCCGAGCCCACCGGAGGCGCTGGCCACGAGCAGCCGGCGCGGGAGCCCGAGCCCACCGGGGGCGCGTTGACCTCCGTAGGTCCGCAGTCCACCGGAGCCGCGCCGGGCGGCGGCGCCCCGTACCGCGCCCTCGTCGTCACCGCCTCCAACCGGGCCTCTGCCGGGGTGTACGCGGACAAGGGCGGCCCCCTGATCGCCGAAGGGCTCACCGCCCTCGGCTTCACGGTCGAAGGCCCGCAGGTCGTTCCCGACGGCGACCCGGTCGAGGCGGCCCTGCGAGCCGGAGTGGCCGCCGGGTACGACGTGATCATCACCACCGGCGGTACGGGCATCTCGCCCACCGACGCCACCCCCGAGGCCACCCGCCGCGTCCTCGACCACGAGATCCCCGGCATCCCGGACGCGATCCGGGCCGAGGGCCTCGCCAAGGTCCCGACCGCCGCCCTCTCCCGGGGCCTCGCGGGCGTAGCCTCCCGCACGCTCATCGTCAACCTCCCCGGCTCCACCGGCGGGGTGAAGGACGGGCTCGCGGTCCTCGGCCGGCTCCTGGTGCACGCCGTCGACCAGCTCCGCGGCGGCGACCACCCCCGACCGGGGAGCCCGAGCTGAACATCGCGACCTGGCCGGTGACGCTGACCGACGGTGAGATCGTCCTGCGTCCGATAAAGATGCGTGACCAGCGGGTCTGGCGTGAGGTCAACCGTCGCAACCGCGACTGGTTGCGCCCCTGGGAGGCCACCGTGCCACCCCCCGCCCCGGGCGGTCCGATGGCGCAGCGCCCCACGTACCGGCAGATGGTCCGCCACCTGCGCGCCGAGGCGAACGCGGGGCGGATGCTGCCGTTCGCCATCGAGTACGAGGGCCGGCTGGTCGGCCAGCTCACGGTCGCGGGGATCACCTGGGGCTCGATGTGTTCCGGTCACATCGGCTACTGGGTCGACCGGAGCGTCGCCGGGCGCGGCGTGATGCCGACAGCCGTGGCGCTCGCCGTCGACCACTGCTTCCGCTCGGTGGGCCTGCATCGCATCGAGGTCTGCATTCGTCCGGAGAACGCGCCCAGCCGCCGGGTGGTGGAGAAACTCGGATTCCGTTCGGAGGGTGTGCGCCCGCGCTATCTCCACATCGACGGCGCCTGGCGCGACCACCTGATCTTCGCGCTCACCGCCGAGGAAGTGCCCGAGGGGATGCTCCGGCGGTGGCGCCGGTCGCGGCCTGTGACGCCGGGACGTTCCGGGCCGACCGAGGAAATAAAATAAGTGTTCGAATTTGATCGCCGGATGACCGCACCGGATAGGGCTATCGGCGTCTGTTGATCCGAACAATCACAAAAAAAGTCCGTGATATCAGCCGGATCGTGCGACACACCGGGCCAATTGGCGGATCCTTCCGCGCAAACCCCTCTACGGTGTGAGCGTGAGCAGCAGCGGCCTCATCTACGCAGTCATCGTCGGGGCCTGGGCCGCCTACTTGGTGCCGATGTGGCTCCGCAGGCAGGACGAGCTCAACGAGGCCCGTCCGACGGAACGCTTCAGCACCGCCATCCGGCTGCTGTCCGGCCGGGCGGCGATGGAGCGCCGTTACGCCAAGGAGCTGCGGGAGCGCACCGCCGAGGAGGCGGGGCCCGACGCCGACCCGGACCGGGAAACGGACCGTATGGAATCCGTGGACGTCCGGGCCTTTGCCGCGCCTCCGGCGCATACGGAAGCCAGGTTGAGCGACCCGGCGCACGCTCCCGAGCGTGCCCCGGGCCACCAGGCCTCCGACCGCCCGGCGCACGACCGGCGGGCGGGGCATCAGTCCCCGGATCGCCAGTCCCCGGATCGCAAGGCGCAGGACCGTCAGCCCTCGGACCGCCAGGCGCACGAACGCCGGTCCGGCGAGCGCCCCGCGGAGCACGCGCCCCCCGCCCAGCGGCGCCCGCGATCGGGCGCGGCCGATGCCGAGCAGGCCCGGCGCGCCCAGCGCTCCCAGGTCCTGGCGCGACGCAGGCGGACCACCGTCGTCCTCTTCCTGGCCTTCACCCTCGGGGCGATCGTCGCGGCGGTCGGCGGCCTCGGCTTCCTGTGGGCTCCGGCCGTTCCGGCTGTGCTGCTGAGCACGTACATCGTGCATCTGCGCGCTCAGGAACGCCGACGGTTCGCCTTCACGATGGACCGCCGCCGGGCCGAGGACGCGGCGCAGCGGCTCCGCGAGAACCGCCCGCGCAGGAACCAGCCCGCGGCCCCCGCCCCCCCCCCGCCCGCCCCCCCCCCGGCCCCCGGGCCGGGCGCGGGGGCCCCCGTCGGTGACGGCCGCGACGATCCGGTCGCGGTCCGCCACCACGCTGATCATCAGCACCCGGCTGCCGGCCGCCCG
>NZ_JAFEUF010000121.1:17783-21481 GCF_016901035.1 Streptomyces durocortorensis | reverse complement strand
CCCCCGCGGCCCTCGCCGCCAAGGTCCGGACCCTCGCCCCCTCCATGACCCGCTCGATGCAGCTGGTCGCCGAAGCCGTGGCGGGCGACCCGGCCGGCTGCGCCGCCCTCACCGTCACCGGTCTCGCCGAGCGCACCGGCACCAGTGAAGCCACCGTCGTCCGCACCGCCCGCCTCCTCGGCTACCCCGGCTACCGGGACCTGCGCCTCGCGCTGGCCGGCCTCGCCGCGCACCAGGAGTCCGGCCGGGCCCCCGCCGTCACCGCCGACATCGCGGTGGACGACCCGATCGCCGACGTGGTCGCCAAGCTCGCCTACGACGAGCAGCAGACCCTCGCCGACACCGCCGCCGGGCTCGACACCGTACAGCTGGGGGCCGCCGTCGCCGCCGCGTCGACCGCCCGCCGCATCGACATCTACGGCGTCGGGGCCTCCTCCCTCGTCGGCCAGGACCTGGCGCAGAAGCTGCTCCGGATCGGCCTCATCGCCCACGCCCACATGGACCCGCACCTCGCGGTGACCAACGCCGTGCAGCTGCGCAGCGGCGACGTGGCCATCGCGATCACGCACTCCGGCTCCACCGGTGACGTGATCGAGCCGCTGCGGGTCGCCTTCGACCGCGGGGCGACCACGATCGCGATCACCGGGCGGCCCGACGGGCCCGTGACGCAGTACGCGGACCATGTCCTCACCACGTCCACCGCGCGCGAGAGCGAGCTGCGCCCCGCCGCCATGTCGAGCCGGACGAGTCAGCTGCTCGTCGTGGACTGCCTCTTCATAGGCGTCGCGCAGCGGACGTACGAGACCGCCGCGCCCGCCCTGGCCGCCTCCTACGAGGCGCTCGCCCACCGCCACACCCCGCGCACCCGCTGACCGCGCCCCGCCGCCCCACCCCGTACGAGACCGAACACAGCGAGAAGACCGAGAAAGCCGAGCCGCACCCCATGACCTCCACCACCGACGCGAACCCCGACACCCCCGGCACCACGGGCTCCCCCGACGCCACCGGTACGTACGGCGAGCTCCGCGCCCAGCTGGCCACCCTCACCACCGAGGCGTTCCGCCCCGAGCTGGCCGAGATCGACCGGCTGGCCACGCAGGAGATCGCCCGGATCATGAACGGCGAGGACGCCACCGTCCCGGCCGCCGTCGCCGAGCGGCTGCCGCAGATCGCCGCCGCCATCGACGCCACCGCCGAGCGCATGGCCCGCGGCGGCCGGCTGATCTACGCGGGCGCCGGCACGGCGGGCCGCCTCGGGGTGCTGGACGCCAGTGAGTGCCCGCCCACCTTCAACACCGACCCGTCCGAGGTCGTCGGCCTGATCGCGGGTGGCCCCTCCGCCATGGTCACCGCCGTCGAGGGCGCGGAGGACAGCAAGGAGCTGGCCGCCGCCGACCTGGACGCGCTGAAGCTGACCGCCGACGACACGGTGGTCGGGATCTCCGCCTCCGGCCGCACGCCGTACGCGATCGGCGCGGTCGAGCACGCCCGCGCGCAGGGCGCACTCACCATCGGGCTCTCCTGCAACGCGGACTCCGCGCTGGCCGCCGCCGCCGAACACGGCCTGGAGATCGTCACCGGCCCCGAGCTGCTCACCGGCTCGACCCGGCTGAAGGCGGGAACGGCACAGAAGCTGGTCCTCAACATGATCTCGACGATCACGATGATCCGGCTCGGCAAGACGTACGGGAATCTCATGGTCGACGTGCGCGCTTCCAACGAGAAGCTGCGCGCCCGCTCCCGGCACATCGTCTCCCTGGCCACCGGCGCGTCCGACGCCGCGATCGAGGCCGCCCTCACCGCCACCGACGGCGAGGTCAAGAACGCGATCCTGGTCGTCCTCGGCCTGGTCGACGGCCCCACCGCCGCCCGGCTCCTGACCGAGTCCGACGGCCACCTCCGCGCCGCCCTCGCGGCCGTACACACCACCTGACCCACCCGGGTACCCCAACCCCACCCCCCGCACAGCAAGGCACCGAGCACCATGGCCACAGAAGACAAGAACCGCGCCACCGCCGCCGCGATCCTGCCGCTCGTCGGCGGTGCCGCGAACGTCGCCTCCATCGCCCACTGCATGACCCGGCTCCGCCTCGGGCTGCACGACCGGACCCTCGTCGACGACGAGGCGCTGAAGGCCCTGCCCGCCGTGATGGGCGTCGTCGAGGACGACACGTACCAGATCG
The DNA here is from genome assembly GCF_016901035.1 of Streptomyces durocortorensis. Classification (GTDB taxonomy): domain Bacteria; phylum Actinomycetota; class Actinomycetes; order Streptomycetales; family Streptomycetaceae; genus Streptomyces; species Streptomyces durocortorensis. The sequence goes on along the minus strand of NZ_JAFEUF010000121.1, from coordinate 19,298 downwards.
TCCTGGGTCCGGGCACGGTCGCCCGGGTCACCCCGGAGTTCGAGCAGCTGGTCGAGGAGGGCCGCGCGGCCGCCCCGGCACCGGCACCGGGTGACGCCCCCGCCGTCTCGGCCGACGAACTGGCGGCGCAGGGCGCGGCGATCAAGGCCCAGCAGAAGGCGAAGAACGCCACGCCGTTCAAGCTGTTCCTGCGCAAGATCGCCAACATCTTCGTGCCGCTGATCCCGGCCCTCATCGGCTGCGGGATCATCGCGGGCCTCAACGGCCTGCTGGTGAACCTGGAGTGGCTGCCGTCCGTGACGCCCGCGCTGGCGGCGATGGCGTCCGGCTTCATGGCGCTGATCGCGGTGTTCGTGGGCTACAACACGGCGAAGGAGTTCGGCGGTACGCCGATCCTGGGCGGCGCGGTCGCGGCGATCATCGTCTTCCCGGGCGTCGCGAACATCGACGCCTTCGGCCAGACCCTCTCTCCGGGCCAGGGCGGTGTGCTCGGCGCGCTGGGCGCGGCGGTCCTCGCCGTGTACGTGGAGAAGTGGTGCCGCCGCTGGGTGCCGGAGGCGCTGGACGTGCTGGTCACGCCGACGCTGACGGTGCTGATCTCCGGCCTGGTGACGATCTTCGGCCTGATGTACGTGGCCGGGGAGATCTCCTCCGCGATCGGCACGTTCGCCGACTGGCTGCTGTCCAACGGCGGCGCGGGCGCGGGCTTCGTCCTCGGCGGCCTGTTCCTCCCTCTCGTCATGCTGGGCCTGCACCAGGCGCTGATCCCGATCCACACCACGCTCATCGAGCAGCAGGGCTACACGGTCCTGCTCCCGATCCTGGCGATGGCGGGCGCCGGCCAGGTGGGCGCGGCGATGGCGGTCTACTTCCGCCTCCCCCGCAACGAGTCGATCCGCCGCACGATCAAGTCCGCGCTCCCGGCGGGCCTGCTGGGCGTCGGCGAACCCCTGATCTACGGCGTCTCGCTTCCGCTGGGCCGCCCGTTCATCACGGCGTGCGTCGGCGGGGCGTTCGGCGGCGGCTTCGTCGGCCTGTTCAACCAGCTCGGCGACACGGTCGGCTCCACGGCCATCGGCCCGTCCGGCTGGGCCCTGTTCCCGCTCCTGGACGGCAACCACGGCCTGGGCTCGACGATCGCGATCTACGCGGGCGGCCTGCTGGTGGGCTACGTCGCCGGCTTCCTGGCCACGTACTTCTTCGGCTTCAGCAAGGACCTGCTGACCGAGTTCAACGTCTCCCAGGAACCGGCCCCGTCCACGGTCGCCGCCACGGGCGGCACGACCCCCGCACCGGACGCGGGCCGGCCGAACGGCCCCGGCGGCACGGACTCCGGTACCGACCCGGCCAAGGCCCCGGCGGGGGTCTGACCACGAGGCAGCAGCCGACGAACGTCCGCGTACAGTCCTTCTCCCACGGCTCCCGGGGCCCCCCCCAGGGCGGCGCCGGGGGGCGAACAACGCGGGGGCGAAACACCCCGGCCCCAAAAAAAACGACACCGCCGCCGGAAAAAAA
>NZ_JAFEUF010000121.1:0-17773 GCF_016901035.1 Streptomyces durocortorensis | reverse complement strand
CCCGCGCCCCTCGCCCCGGGGTGGGACCCCCTCTCCCCCCCCCCCCCCCCCGCCCCCGCGCCCCCCCCCCCCCCCGCGCGCGGCCGCCCCCCCCCCCCCCCGCCCCCCGGGAGCCGTACTCGTCCGTGCCGGAAAACCGGCTGCCCCAAAGTGATCCGGAGCCTCCTACGTCAAGAAGCCCCCAAGGCTCCGGTGGTCCCCGGTCGACGGTGCGACCGCGTTGTTAAGGTGTGCGACCTTGATCCACCTTTCACTGTCCTGACCTCCATGCCGGCCCCTGTGAAGAAGAAGGGCGAAGCGGCCTGGCCCTCGCGTCCCGAGCCGGTCGGACGGGTGCTGGTTCGAGGACCATGCGGCCGCGCTCCAGGACTATCTGGACAGCACGGTTCCGGGACTGGTGGCCCAGCTCGCCGGAGAGCTCCATGATCTGCTCGCGTTGCCCGTCGAGGAGCCGGACTACGCCGTGGGACTGGCCGAACTCGGCCTGGAGGTCGCCCCTCCGGCACCGCTCAGCATCGTCGGATGGCTGGTCGAACTCGCCCGCGCGGCCGGCCGCCACTGACGGGACCACCACGGACGCCGCGCACCGACACCCGCCCTCCGGACTACGCCCTTGGTACGGCCCGCACAGGACCACCGACCGATCCGCCCCGGGCACCCCGCCGCCTAGCGTCGTGCCCATGCGAATCGGACTGCTCGGCACCGGAAATGTCGCCCGCGCCCTGGCCACCGGCTGGCGCGCCGCAGGGCACGACGTCCTCCTCGGATCGCGTCACCCGAAGGAACGGACCGACCTCGGCCTGCCCGTCGCGGGCCTCGACGAGACGGCCGCACACGCGGAGGTCCTGGTCAACGCGACGCCCGGCGGCGTCTCCGTGGACCTGCTCCACTCGATCGGGGCCCCGGCCCTGGAAGGCACCCTGCTGATCGACGTCGGGGTCGGCCTCTCCGACGACTTCAGCGCCCTCACCCACCCCAACAGCAGCCTCGGCGAGCTGATCCAGGAGGCCTTCCCCCTGACGCCCGTCGTCAAGACGCTCTGCACCATGGACTCGACCACCATGACCGCCCCGGGCGACCTCACCGAGCCGGGCACGGTCTTCCTCTCCGGCGACGACCCCGAGGCCAAGGCCACCACCGGCCGGCTGCTCACCGACCTCGGCTGGCCGGCCTCCTCCCAGCTCGACATCGGCGGCATCACGACCGCACGCGGCCAGGAGCACTTCGCGTTCCTGTTCATGGGGATCGCGGGCGGGGTGAACTCCCACACCTTCAACATCAAGGTGGTCACCCGGCCGTAGGCGCCCGACGGCTCACGAAGCGCCCGGGAACTCCTCCGTCGCCAGCTGTACGTCGAACGGGGACGGCACGGTCAGCGGCTTGCCGAACGGCACCGCGTCCGTGTGCTTGTAGGTGCCGTCCTCGTTCGGCTCGGTGAACAACGTGACCATCGGCCCCCGGGTGTCGAACCGGTCGATCAGCAGATACATCGGGACGCCCGCCCGGGCATACGCCCGGTACTTCTTGGTGCGGTCCTCCCGGGCGTTGCCGCGCGAGGTGATCTCGACGACGAGCAACGCCTCCGAGGCGTCCATCGGGTCGCTGGTCCCCGGATCGGCGTCTGTGATCAATACCCGCGGCATGACCACCAGATCGGGGACGTACAGCTTGCCCAGCGGGGCAATGTGGACGCCGAGGGTCTGGTAGATCCCCAGCCCTTCGGGCAGGCCCCTGTAGAGACGGCTCTGTACCGCCTCGGCGATCCCGTTGTGGTGTGCGTGCGGCGGCGGTACCAAAACGATCTGCCCCTCGTCGATCTCGGCGCGCCACCCCTCGGGCACGTCCAGCTCACGCCATGTCTGCAGGAGGTAGTCCCACGCGCGCCCATCCGATGCCTGGCCGTTCTCGACAAACGCTGCGGTCATCGCGGGTCCCTTCTTCCGTGGCCTTGCCGAGCAGGCTAGATCGGGGTTTCACGGCCGCCGGCCGTTCCCTCACAGCGTCCCACGATCGAGTGGTCGCGCACAGGCAGCACGCCCTTACCGCCCGGTACCGGCGCCCCCCGCCCCAGGAATGAAATCCAGCCCCCCGGTCATACTGGCCCAGGACAGACAACGGGCAGCAGACGCCGAACGACGGCACCGGAGGGCGGGGCATGGTCGACGACGACACCTGGTCCGGTGCACTGCACCGGCTCTGGCAGGCCGCCTCGCGGGCGGAGGAGGTCGCCGCGCTGGCCGACGACGTCTACGCGCCGCTCCTCGCCACCCCGGGCGTCCACCTCGTCGTGGGCACCCGGTGGGACGAGGGCCCCACCCTGCGGTACATGCGGGCCCTCAGCTCCGGGAGCGAGACCCCGGTGATCGTCGCGACGGCCCGTACGTTGCCGGGGGCCGCCGGCCGCGAACCGGACGGCGAGCCGGCCGTCACCCGGGTCCGGGTGGACGCGCTCGACGACGCGGCGTGGCCGGAGGCGGAGTTCCTGCGGCAGTCGCCCGGGGCATCCGTCGTCGGGTGCACCTTCCGGCTCGACCGGAGCGGCTGGGCGGGGCTCAGCGTCGCCGTGGACGCCTCGGCCGACACGGAGGGCGTCGCCCGCCGCCTCGCCCAGGCCGTCGACGTCATCGTCGCCTGCCACACCGGCATACTCCAGCGCGGCCGCGAGGCCCGCCGGGGCGCCGACGACGCCCTGCTCGCCGAGGCCTCGCTCCAGATGGACTCGTCCCTCGACGTCGAGGACACCCTCAGACGGGTGGCCCGGATCGCCGTCCCGGCCGTCGCCGACGGCTGCCTCGTCCACCTGCTGCGCAAGGAAGGCCCCGAGTTCGTCGCCGCCACCCACGTCGCCGTCCAGCAGCAGCGCGCGCTGGAGGCGGCGGGCCGCGAAGACCCGTGGCTGGCGGATCTGCTCGCCCGCCGCGACGACGGCGACCAGGCGCTGTTCCTGGGCGGCGCCGACCTCGACGGATCCCCGTTCGCCGACCCCGGTCCCGCCGGCGCGGACGGCCGGCACCCCACGGTGGTCAGCGTCAGCACCCTGCACGCCCGGGGCCGCGTCGTGGGCACCATCACCTTCGTCTACCAGCGCCCCGAGGACCGGCTGCCCGACAGCGCCTTCCTCGACAGCCTCGCCACCCGCGCCGCCCTCGCCATCGACAACGCCCTGCTGTACGAGCTGCGCCGGCACGCCGTCCTCTCGCTCCAGGAGCATCTGCTCCCCTCGAAGCTTCCGGCCGCCGCGGGGTGGGACCTGTCGGCGAGTTACGAGGTCGGCGACCCGATGCTCGACGTCGGCGGCGACTTCTACGACGCCGTGCCCCGCCCGGACGGCTCCATCGCCCTGCTGATCGGCGACGTCTGCGGGCGCGGCGCGGAGGCCGCCGCCCTCACCGGCCTCGCCCGGCACACCCTGCGCACCCTCCTGGAGGAGGGCACCGACCCGGGCACCGCCCTGAGCCGCCTCAACCGGGCGCTGCGCCAGGAGGGGGCAACCCGCTTCCTCACCGCGGTCGTCGTGACGGTGACCCCCCGGGCCGACGGCACCGTGCTCCTCACCACGTGCAGCGCGGGCCACCCGCGGCCGCTGGTGCTCCGCGCGGACGGCTCCATCGGCGAGGTGGCCTCGGGCGGGCTGCTCCTCGGCATCCTGGACGACGTCTCGTACGAGAGCCACGAGGACTTCCTCGCCCCGGGCGACACCCTCGTCCTGTTCACCGACGGGCTCACCGAGTCCCGCGAGGCGGACGGCACGTACTTCGAGAGCGTCCTGCCCGAGCGCCTCTCCGCCCTGCGCGGGAGCGACGCCGCACACGTCGCGGAGAGCCTGGCCCGGCAGGCCAGGAGCTTCCGCGCCTCCGGGCAGGACGACATCGCCCTGCTCGTGGCCCGCTGGACCGGCATCACGCCCACCGACGGCCTGCTCCCCCTGGAAACCTGGCTCGAACAGGCGGCGTTGCGATGACCGGTGGCGGACTGATCCTCGTGGTCGAGGACTCGGAGGAGGACACCGAGGCCATCCAGCGCGCCCTGTCCCGCTCGCACCCCTTGCTGGACCTGGAGTTCGCCCCGCGCAGCAAGGACGTGCTGCCCCGGCTCCTGGACCCGGCCGCGCGGACCCCGGACCTGGTGCTCCTCGACCTCAACATGCCGGGCATCGGCGGCCTGACGCTGCTGTCGAGCCTGCGCGCCCACCCCGCGTGCGCGTCGCTGACCGTGGTGGTCTTCACCTCCTCCACGGCCTCCGCGGAGGAGGACGCCTGCTACGCGGCGGGCGCGGACAGCTACATCTACAAGCCCGTGAACTTCGAGCTGTTCCGGACCGTGCTGCAGGGCGCGGTCGACTTCTGGCTGCCGCGCGCGGCCGACGGCGGGGCTACGGCCGCCCCTCCTGAGGCCCCAGCGTGAACCAGACGGCCGTGCCGGGACCGCCGCCGCAGTCGGCGTCCGGTGCGGCGGCCGGGCTCTCCAGCCACAGCCGGCCCCCGTGCCGTTCCACGATCCGCTTGACCACGGCCAGGCCGACGCCCGAGCCGCCGCCCCGCTCGTCGCGGCGGTGCAGTCGGCGGAACAGCTGGACCACGTCCTCCTGCTGCCCGGCCGGGATGCCGATGCCGTTGTCGCGGACGACGAGAGCCGTCACCGTTCCCCCGCCCGCCCCGCCCGCGTCCGCGCCCTCCTCAGGAGCCCGGCCCGGCGCCGCGATGCGTACGGCTTCCACCCACACCCGCCGCTCCCCCGTGCCCTCGTCCGCCGCGTACTTGGCCGCGTTCACGAGCAGGTTCTCCAGCACCTCGCGCAACCGCTCCCGGTCCGCCCGCAGCCGGGGCAGGGCGGCCGGGCGCACCAGCGTCACCCCCTGCTCGGCCAGCCGTCCCCCGGCCACCACCAGCGCGTCGTCCAGCACCTCGTCGACCGACAGCACCTCCCGCTCCAGGCCCACCTGCCCCAGCCGGGAGAAGTGCAGCAGCGAATCCAGCAGCCCGTCCATGCGCTCCGCGAGCCGCCGCACCGTGGTCAGCCGGCGCAGGGACGTCGTGTCCAGTACGGTTCCGGCGTCCTCGACGATGAACGCCGCGGCGTTCGAGATCCCCCGCAACGGCTCCTTGAGGTCGTGCGCCGCCGCGTGCGCGAACGAGTCCAGGTCCTCGTTCGTCCGGGCCAGCTCGGTGTTCCGCGCCTCCAGCGCCACCACCTGCCGGGTCAGCAGCCCCGACACCTCCCGCCACAGCTCGGCGGCGACCACCCGCTGGGCCGGACTCCACGCCGCGCTCCGCCCCCGTACGGTCGCCCGGTAGACCGCAGCCGAACCGCGCGGGGTCAGCCGCTCGCCGCCCGGCCCCGTGCGCACCGGCCGGGAGGGGTCGGCGGCCCACTCCCGGGGCGCCGGCCGCTCGTGCCGCCACCAGGCCAGCAGGTCGCCGTCCCGGTTGAACGGCAGGAGGAGCAGACCCGCGGGAACACCCTGCGCCTCGGCCTCCTCCGGCTCCAGACCCAGGACCTCGGGCAGCCGGTCGCTGCTCCACACCTCGCCGACGGCCCCGCGCCGCGCGAGATTCGCCAGCAGTCCGGGCAGCGCCTCGGGCAGCGGGGCCCCCGCCTCCACCGTCTCCGTGCCCCGCAGCAGCACCGCCCCGTCCGCGTCGAGCAGTTCGACCAGGCCGGATCCGGGCCTCATCCAGTCGTCCGACGCCCCGGAGGTCAACCGGGCAAGCACGGAGGCGAGCGACCGCCGGCTCCGGGCCAGCTCGTCCGCCTCCTCGCGGCCGGCGACGGCCGCGAGTTGCAGGGACAGCGCGATCCCGAAGAACTCGCACGCCGCCCGCACTTCGGGGGACAGCCGCCTCGGCTCGTCGCCGTGGCAGGCGATCAGCCCCCACAACTCCCCTTCGTGCAGCAGCGACACGGACATGGACGAGGCCACGCCGATGTTGCGCAGATACTCCAGGTGGTAGCCGGAGACCGTCCGCAGCACGGACGCGGAGAGGTCCAGCGGCTCGCCCGTGTCCGCCCGCCGCTCGGGTACGAGCCCCGCCGTGCGGTCGTCCACGTCGCCGATGACGCGGATCCAGTTGCGGGCGTAGAGGCGGCGGGCCTGCGGCGGGATGTCGGTGGCCGGGAACCACAGGTCCAGCCAGGGTTCGCGCCCCTCACTGCGGTCCTCCGCGATCACCTGGCCGGGCCCGTCACGGCCGTCGAAGCGGTACGCCACCACCCGGTCGTAGCCGGTGAGCGCCCGGATCTCGCGGACGGCGGCCGCACAGCACTCGGTGACGTCGGACGCGCCTTGCAGCTTCTGCAGGGCGCGCCGCACCCGGGGGTAGAAGTTCTGGAACACGAACGGCCCGCCCTCGGCCCGGGGTTCGAACTCCAGGACCAGCAGGTCCCCGGTCCGGTGCACGGTCACGTCGAACAGCCGGGGCCCGTCCACGCCCTCCAGCGTCATCGGCAGCACCCCGGAGGAAGCGGGCCCGTCCTGCCGGGCGACCGCGCCGGAGTCCGTCGCCGCGGGGTCCGCCCCGGCGTCCACGTCCACGTCCACGGCCTCCGCGCTCTCCCGCGCCCGGTCCCACTGCTCCTGGCCGATCAGCTCGGTGACCGGGCGGCCCAGCAAGTCCCGGGCCGCCCGGCCCAGCACCCCGGCCGCGTTCCGGCTCACGGTGTCCACGACCGCGTCGCCCCGCCGCGCGGCGACCAGCGCCCCGTACGACTGGACACCGCCGAGCAGATGGATCGGCTCGCGCACGCACTGCGACAGGTCGAACTCCTGGCTGACCCCGGCCTCGGCCGCGACCGCCCTCGGGGTGAGCCACCCGCGTACGTCTTCGGACACCGTCTCTTCTCCGTCCATCGGCTCCGGCCTTCCTACCACCGCGCCCGCCCGCACCCCCGGCGCCCGCCCGGGGAGGTGTGGGGCGACCCCCGAGGGGCACACGACGTTCAGCAGAGATATCCCGGACGTATCGATGATCCGCCGCGCGAACGAGCAGGCGACCTTCGCGAAAGGAGCCACACATGAGCGACTCCCTCTGGGGCTACCAGCCGGCGAGCGGTCACACCACGGGCGCCGATCTGACCGGATACGCGGTCGAGGCCACCGACGGCAGCATCGGAAAGGTCGACAAGCACTCCGACGAGGTGGGCTCGGCCTATCTGCTCGTCGACACCGGAGCCTGGATCTTCGGCAAGCACGTGCTGCTGCCCGCCGGCACGGTGAAGCGCATCGACACCGAGGACCGGAAGGTCTACGTCGACCTCACCAAGGACCAGGTCAAGGACTCCCCGGAGTTCGACCGCCACCAGCAGACCGAGGACCCGCTCTACCACGAGCAACTGAGTGCGTACTACATGGCCTACCGCATCATGTGACGCGGTGCGCGCCCCCTCGACGGCGGCGGGCCCGACCCCGAGGAGGGGTCGGCCCCGCCGCCTCATGTGAGGACGGCCCCGCCTCAACGCGGCAGCTGTCCCTCCCTGTTGATCTCCGTCACCCGGGCCCGCAGCACCACGCCCGGTGACGCCGTCCGCACCGCCTCCGGCGGGCAGTCCCACTCCGGCCCTCCGCCGGGCGGCCGCAGCCGCACGTCCGGCCCCGACCGGCCCGTCACCCGGCCCACCCGCCCGTCCCGCGCGTCCACGGCGAACGCGCCCTCCTCGGGCGTACCCGGCGCACATCCTTCACCCGTCATGACCGCTCTCCTTCTCCGCCAGCACCTCGCACAGCCGCAACGCGGTGTCGATGTTGCAGCGGCCCAGATCGACCAGGGGCGCCGGTTCGTCGCCCGCGCACGAGACCGGGTCGATCCGCAGGGACGGCAGCTTCACCCCGAACTCCGCGAGCCCTTCCCTCAGCTGCTCCACGGCGTCCTCAGCCGTCCGTACCCGCTCCGCCGCCGCCCTGCGCCGCTCCGTCGCTTCCATGCCACACACCTTCCACTCTGCGTGATGGGCATGCATACCCAGCGTGTTCAACGCGCAGGTGGCCCGGAAGAGGCGCACAGCGGGGCCCAACCACCCGCCAGACCCCCGAAACCTTCTCTGGGAGCGCTCTCAGCACGGCCGGCACCCGGCGCTAGGCTGTAGACGAGCCGGCGGCCCGCGTACCGCCGCCCCGTCGACAAGGAGCGACCGCCTTGACCGAGCAGTCCCCCGGATCCCGGCCCACCCTGGAAGCCGTCGCGGCCCGCGCGGGGGTGTCGCGGGCCACGGCCTCGCGGGTGGTCAACGGGGGCGACGGCGTCCGCAAGCCGCTCGTGGACAAGGTGCTCAAGGCCGTCGACGAGCTGGGCTACATCCCGAACCACGCGGCGCGGACCCTCGTCACGCGGCGCACCGGCGCGGTGGCCGTCGTCATAGCCGAGCCGGAGACGCGGTTCTTCTCGGACCCGTTCTTCTCCCAGCAGATCCGGGGCATCAGCAAGGAGCTCACCGCCCACGACACCCAGCTCGTCCTGCTGCTGGTGGAGGGCCCCGGGGACTTCGACCGGATAGCCCGCTATCTGTCCGGCGGGCACGTCGACGGGGCGCTCGCGTTCTCGCTGCACACCGACGACCCGGTGCCCGCGATCACCCGGCGGGCGGGCATCCCGGCGGTGTACGGCGGCCGGCCCAGCTGGACCGCCGACCCGGGCGACCAGGCCGTTCCGTACGTCGACGCGGACAACCGGGGCGGGGCGCGGCTGGCGGTGCAGTATCTGAAGGACCTCGGGCGGCAGCGCATCGCGCACATCGGCGGCCCCGCCGACCAGACCTCGGCGATGGACCGGCTGGACGGCTACCGGGACGTGCTGCTGGACGTGGACCCGACGCTCGTCGCCGACGGCGCGTTCACCGTGGAGAGCGGGGCGCGGGCGATGGCGGAGCTGCTGGAGCGGCGGCCCGACCTGGACGCGGTGTTCGTCGCCAACGACCTGATGGCCTCGGGCGCACTGCGGGTCCTGCGCGAGCGGGGGATCTCCGTGCCGGAGCAGGTGGCGCTGGTGGGGTTCGACGACATGGACTCGGTGGCCTCGGAGACCGATCCACCGCTGACGACCGTCGGCCAGGAGATCGAGGGGCAGGGGCGGCTGATGGCCCGGCTGCTGCTGCGCGCCCTGGACCGGGAGCGTACGGGCAGCGGGGACGTCCCGGAGTCGGTGATCACCCCGGTCACGCTGGTACGGCGGGCCTCGGCCTGAAGCGGGGCCGCTCCGGGGCCCGGCCCCGCGCACGCGTACGGCGGGCCTCCGCCCGAAGCCGGCCCGGCCCCGCACGAACGTACGGCGGGCCTCCGCCTGAGGAACCGGAGACCCGCCGCGCTCTACGTCACCCCTGCCGGTCGTCGACCGGCAGCGGTCACTGGTAAGGAATCCGCAGCACCGCCGCGTCCGTGCCGGTCTGCACCTGGGACGTGCCGCTGCCGAGCGCGTTCCAGATCTCCAGCCGGACCGTGCCGTTCTTCAGCTCGCCCAGGCTGCCGGTGGCCGCCTTGACGCCCGCCGCCTGGGTGTACTCCTCCCACCCGTTGACCGGGTCGGTCGCGAAGTAGCGGAAGGTCTCGGCCCGGTCGAACGTGCCGTCGCCGGTCAGGTCGTAGCTGACCCGGACCTGCGGGGCGAGCCCGACCTTGGTGCCCGCGTCCACCCGGAGGCGGAACGCGGTGGCGGCCCCGGCGGTGACCTTGCCGTTGACCTTCTTCACCTCGTAGACGGTCGGGCGGTACGGGGTGCCGTCCCGGTTGACGCCGTCGGCCGAGGCGATGGTGTCCGCGCCCGCCGGGTCGGTGGTGGCGGTGGTGAGGGTGCCGCCGGTCTTGAGCCGGAAGGTGTTGCCGGTGGACGGGTTGCCCGGGTCCGGGTCGGGATCGGGGTCCGGGTCTCCGCCGCCGGGGCCCGTGCTGACGGCCTGCGAACGGGCCGGCACGGACAGGGTCTTGCCGTCGGAGAAGGTCACCGTGCGCGTCGCGGTGCCGTGGTTGTGCGCGGTGTAGGTGCGGGTGCCGTTCTTCGAGAAGACGGCGGAGGTCGGGATGTCGCCGGTGACCGTCATGTCCGGGGCGCCGACCGTGTTCAGGGTGTTGATCCAGTGGTAGGTGTGCGCCTTGGACTCACCCTGCTCCGGCTCGTAATTCCCGTTCACACCATCCCACTTGGCCTTCGCCGACGTCGGGTCGGAGAGGGCCTCGAACTCCCAGAGCAGGTCGCGCCACTCCTGGGCCGGGCCGCCGTTCTCGCGCTCCATCTCGGCGATGTTCCGCTTGATGGCCGCCTTCTCGCGGGCCAGGTGCAGTGAACCGCCGGTCACCGGGAGGACGTTGATGCCGTGGATCTCCTCCGGGTTGGCCGTCCACCAGGTGGAGTAGGAGGCGCCGCTGCCCCAGACCATGCCGACCGTGCCGTACTTGTACGAGGCCGGGAAGACGGTGTCGTTGGCGTCGAACCAGTATTGGGTGATCGCCTCGGACTCGGTCGTCAGCAGGTAACTGCCGAGATCACGGAGGGAGTTGTCACCCATGGCCGAGCCGAAGAGCACCAGACCGGCGCTGAGGTTGATGGACTCCGAGGACGACTCCTGGTTGTTGCCCGCCGCGAAGCCCTGGTGGCCGGAGGCCCAGCTGTGGCCCGCGTAGACGTCGAAGCCGCGCAGGAAGGGGTAGGCGGAGTCGGTGCGGCTGGCGTTGGCGGTGTCGCGGATGAGGTGCTTGATCATCGTGCCCCAGGCCGAGTCGGCCGCCCAGGCCTGGTCGTACTGGGCGATGATCGCCGCCGCGTAGACGTAGTAGCTGTAGTGGAAGTGGTGGTCGTTGAGCTCGGTGTCGCTGCCGTACGAGGCCGGGTAGCCGGTGAGGGTCTTCCAGTCCTTGTCGTAGCTGAACTCGCTGGCCCCGCCCGCCGTGAACCACTCCTGGAGCCGGCCCTTCATCAGGCCGAGGAGCTTGTCGCGGGTGGCGGTCTGGCCGATCTGGTCGGCGACGGGAACCAGTTGGGCCAGCTTGCCGAGCGCCTTGCCGGTCCAGTAGGTGTCCGTGGCCCCCGAGAACGGGTCGGAGGCGCCTGCCACCTCGTTGAGGTAGCCGGTCAGCCGGGCCTTGTCGACGCCGCTGGAGGCGGGCAGCGCGGGCACCACGCCCTGGTTCTTCTGGCTGGTGGTGAAGGTGGCGGACTCGCGGACCTTCATCGTGCCGCGCGGCGACACGTACGTGTACGGGGTCAGCGCGTCGGAGGTGTGCAGCCACTGGTGGCGGTAGAGGGCCTGGAGCGTGCCGCGCTCGGTGCCCTCCTTGGCCTCGGTGGTCAGGCTGTAGGTCGCCCGGACGTTGCCGCCGGTGGTCTGCCAGGCCACCTGGGAGCCGGTGACGAAGCTGAAGGCGTACTTCCGGTAGGTGGCGAGCGCGTCCGTGGAGGGCAGCACGGCGAGCGAGAAGTAGTCCTTCGAGCCGAGCCCGGCGGTGATCGTGGAACCGGAGATGTTCCAGTCGCTGCCGGTCGGCGCGAAGAGCGCGTAGTGGTGCCCGGCGACGGTGATGCCGAGGACGTTGCCCTGGTCGGAGAAGACGGTGGGCGCGGAGGCGGTCGTGATGCGGGCGTCGCCGCCGGAGCCCTTGGCGTACACGAAGGGCATGCCGTGGCCGATGGTGGCCCGGAAGGTGCGCGATCCGTCGGCCCAGTAGGGCGTCACCGTCCAGTCGGACCAGGCGTCGGCCTTGGTGTCGGGCGAGTTCAGGCCGGAGAGCCCGACGGTGAGGTCGGCCTTGTGGGCGTACTCGTACTGGCGGCCGTCGCCGACGATCGCGGGCGTGGTCGGATAGCCGACCTCCAGGCCGGAGGCCTTGGCCTGGTACGTGAGCGGGTGCCCGTACATGGGGGTGCTGTACGGGTTGTCGCCGTAGCGCTGGAAGGCCAGCGACGACCACCAGTCGTTGGTCGGGACCGGCTTGTCCCGCACGGCGGAGGTGAGCTTCGGGGTGACGGGCGCCCCGGTGTTGGTGGTCGGCCCCTGGGTGCCGGCCGGGCGCGCGTCGGTGTAGCTGCCGGCGCCGGCGGGGATGGTGGCGGCGGCAGCGGGGGAAGCTGCGGGGCCCAGACCCACGGCGGCCACGGCGATCGCGAGGAGCGTCGCGGCCGCGGGTCTGGGGGTGACTCGGGAAACGAGTCCGGAGAGGGAGGTCAGCACGAGCAGCACCTCGATCATGGGGGGCGTAGAGCGCGTTCGAGAGCGCTCTCAAGTGCCAAGGAACGTAAAACTCCTGAAACGTAAGTGTCAAGAGAACGCACACAGGCGGCAGTTGGATGGTCGTCCGGTGTAACGCCAAGCTGTTATGCGTTCGAGTCTTGACGGGGCGGGGGCAGTGGGAGACGCTCCAGACGCAGGTTTTGAGAGCGCTCTCAAGGCGCTCGGTTCATCCCGAAGCCAAGGGAGGCTTCCCATGCCCATCGCCCGAGCCGCCAAGAGAGCCACCGCCCGCCTCGGCGCGGTCGTCCTCGCCGGGGCCCTCCTCGCCGCCTGTGGATCCAGCGACTCGTCGGACTCCTCCGACAGCGCGGGCGGAAAGGTCACGCTCAACGTCGACCTCTTCGGGTCCTTCGGCTTCAAGGAGGCCGGCCTCTACGAGGAGTACCAGAAGCTCAACCCGAACATCACGATCAAGCAGAGCGACACCCAGGACGAGGCGGACTACTGGAAGTCGCTCCAGACCCGGCTCGCGGGCGGCGGCGGTCTGGCGGACGTGCAGGGCGTCGAGGTGGGCCGCATCGCGTCGGTCACCCAGCAGCAGTCCGACAAGTTCCAGGACCTGAAGGAGTTCGGGGCCGACAAGCTCAAGGGCGAGTTCGCCGAGGCCAAGTGGTCGGCGGCGACCACCGAGGACGGCAAGATCCTCGGCCTCGGCACGGACGTCGGCCCCGAGGCGATGTGCTACCGCACGGACCTCTTCAAGGAGGCCGGCCTGCCCACGGACCGCGAGGAGCTCGCCGAGAAGTGGGCCACGTGGGACGGCTACCTGGAGCTGGGCAAGGAGTACAAGAAGAAGGCCCCCGCCAAGAGCGCCTGGCTGGACAGCGTCGGCTCGCTCTACGGGATCATGATCGGCCAGGAGAAGGAGCGTTACTACGACGCCTCCGGCGAGCTGATCTACGACAAGAACCCGGCGGTCAAGGAGGCCTGGGACACCTCCGTGGAGGCGGCCGAGGCGGGCCTGAGCGCCAAGCTCGACCAGTGGTCCCCGCAGTGGAACCAGGCGTTCTCGGCCGGTTCGTTCGCCACGATCCCGTGCCCGGCCTGGATGCTCGGCTACGTCAAGGGCCAGGCCGGCGACGCGGGCAAGGGCAAGTGGGACATCGCCAAGCTGCCCGGCGGCGCGGGCAACTGGGGCGGCTCGTACCTCTCCATCCCGCGTGCGGCCAAGCACAAGGAGGAGGCGTACAAGCTGATCGAGTGGCTGACCGCCCCCGAGCAGCAGGCGAAGGTCTTCCAGAAGCAGGGCAACTTCCCGTCCTCGACCGGCGCCATCGAGACGATCGCGGACGCGAAGGACGACTACTTCTCCGGCGCGCCGATCGGCCAGATCTTCGGTGACGCGGCGAAGGAGGCCCCGGTCCAGGTGCTGGGTGTGCACGACCAGAACGTGATGCAGCAGATCACGAACGCGCTGGGCGAGGTCGAGCGCAAGGGCGTGTCGTCGGACAAGGCGTGGGGCACGGCGAAGAAGGGCGTGGACAACGTGATCGGCTGACCCGCCGGTCCGTACCGTCCTGCTCCTCCTCGCCCTCCCGGGGCCGGGCCACCGGTGCACACCACGGTGGCCCGGCCCCGCCCCCGTACGCCGCTCCTCTCCTCTCCGTAACCAGACCGCCCACCGATCCCGAAGGGCCGCACCGTGTCCCTCACCGCCACCGCGAAGGCCGGGCCCCCCAGCCCCGCCGGAACCGGGCCCGGCCCCGACGACGGCCGGGCCGCCGCGCTCCGGCGCACCTGGCGCAAGGCCTCCCCGTACGCCTACATCGCCCCCTTCTTCACGCTCTTCATCGCCTTCGGCCTCTTCCCGCTCGTCTACACGGCGTTCGTCTCGCTCTACCGGGTCGAGCTCCAGACGAGCGGCGAGATGGAGTGGCGGGGCATCGCCAACTACACGGCGCTGTTCACCGACGAGTTCTTCTGGACCTCGCTGCGCAACACGTTCACGATCGGCGTGCTGTCCACGGTCCCGCAGCTCGCGATGGCGCTCGGCCTTGCGCACCTGCTCAACTACAAGCTGCGCGGCCGGACCTTCATCCGGACCGCGATCCTGCTCCCGTACGCGACGTCCGTCGCCGCCGCGACGCTGGTCTTCGCGCAGCTCTTCGGCAAGGACTTCGGGCTGATCAACTACGTGATCGGTCTGGTCGGCTTCGACCCGGTGGACTGGCAGACCGGCACGGTGGCGTCGCAGATCGCGGTGTCGTCGATCGTCGTCTGGCGGTGGACCGGCTACAACGCGCTGATCTACCTGGCGGGCATGCAGTCGATCCCGCACGAGCTGTACGAGGCGGCGGAGATGGACGGGGCGTCGCGCTGGCGGCAGTTCATCCACGTCACGCTCCCCGGGCTGCGCCCCACGATCGTCTTCACGGTCATCATCTCGACCATCGGGGCGACCCAACTCTTCGGTGAGCCGCTGCTGTTCGAGGGGTCGATCTCGGGCGGTATCTCGCACCAGTACCAGACCCTCGGCCTGTACATGTACGAGCAGGGCTGGGGCTTCTTCCACCTGGGCCGGGCCGCGGCCATCGCCTGGGTGATGTTCGTCCTGATCGTGGTGCTCGTCGGGGTCAACGCCCTGCTCGTGCGCCGCCGCGCACGCAAGGAGGCCGGCCGATGACCGCGCTCGCCGCACCGCCGACCGCGCCCGAGAAGGGCGACCCGCCGCAGACCCCGCCGTCGGGCAGGCGCATCGGCAAGGGAGGCGCGGGCCGCACGATGAAGGGCGGCTGGCTCTCCTACCTGATCCTCGGCTTCGCCCTGCTCATCTCGGCGTTCCCGTTCTACTGGACGATCGTCGCGGCCAGCCGGTCCAACGCGGACATGGCGAAGGTCCCGCCGAGCCTGCTGCCGGGCCCGAACCTGATCAAGAACTTCGAGCAGGTCCTCGAAGAGGCGGACATCGGCAAGGCGCTGCTGAACTCGCTGATCGTGTCGGGTTCGATCACGATCGGCACGGTCCTGTGCTGCACGCTGGCCGGATTCGCCTTCGCCAAGCTGAAGTTCAAGGGCCGCAACGCGCTGCTGACGCTGACGATCGGGACGATGATGATCCCGCCGCAGCTCGGCGTGATCCCGCTGTTCATGCTGATCGCCGAGCTCCAGTGGGTGAACCAGCTCCAGGCGGTCATCCTGCCCGGCCTGGTCTCGGCCTTCGGTGTCTTCTTCATGCGCCAGTACCTGGTGCAGTCGCTGCCGGACGAGCTGATCGAGGCGGCCCGGGTCGACGGCGCGTCCACCGCGCGCATCTTCTGGTCGATCGTGATCCCGATCGCGCGGCCGGGGATGGCGGTGCTCGGGATGCTCACGTTCATGACGGCGTGGAACGACTTCTTCTGGCCGATCATCGCGCTGTCCTCGCAGGAGCCGACCGTGCAGGTCGCGCTGCGCCAGCTCGGCGGCGGTTACGTCAACGACCAGTCGGTGATCATGGCCGGCACGCTGCTCGGCACGTTGCCCGTGCTGCTGGTATTCGGTCTGCTGGGCCGGCAGAACGTCGGCGGCATCATGCAGGGCGCGGTGAAGGGCTGACCGCCCTGCCCCCACCTCTGGGGCGCCCGTCCCCTCCCCCCTCACTTCCTGGAGTGTCAGTCTCATGACCGCTGTCGATGCCCGCCCGGCGACCGCCGCAGGCGCCCTCCCCGAGACCGGTACGGTGCTCCGTTTCCCCACCGCCTTCCGGTGGGGCACGGCCACCGCCGCGTACCAGATCGAGGGCGGGGCCGCCGAGGGCGGCCGCACCCCCTCCATCTGGGACACGTTCAGCCGGACGCCCGGCAAGGTGCGCAACGGCGACACCGGTGACATCGCCGCCGACCATCTGCACCGGATGCCGGACGACGTCCGCCTGATGAAGGAACTGGGCGTCACGGACTACCGGTTCTCCGTCTCCTGGCCCCGGGTCCAGCCGACCGGCCGGGGCCCGGCGGTGGAGCGCGGCCTGGACTTCTACCGCCGCCTGGTGGACGAGCTGCTGGGCGCCGGCATCAGACCGGTGGCCACGCTCTACCACTGGGACCTGCCGCAGGAGCTGGAGGACGCGGGCGGCTGGCCGGAGCGGGACACGGCGCACCGGTTCGCGGAGTACGCGGGCCTGGTGGCGGGGGCGCTGGGCGACCGGGTGACGACCTGGACGACGCTGAACGAGCCCTGGTGCGCGGCGTTCCTGGGGTACGGGAACGGGGTCCACGCCCCGGGCCGGACGAGCGACCTGGCGGCCCTGCGTGCCGCCCACCACCTGAACCTGGCGCACGGGGCGGGCGCGCGGGTCCTGCGGGACCGCCTCCCGGAGACGGCCGAGATCTCCCTCACCCTGAACCTCCACGCGCTGCGCCCCCTGACCGACACGGCGGCGGACCGGGACGCGGTGCGCCGGATCGACGCGGTGGCGAACCGGATCTTCCTGGACCCGGTGTTCCACGGAAGGCTGCCGGAGGACCTGGTGGCGGACACGGCGGCGGTGACGGACTGGTCGTTCGTGAAGGACGGCGACCTGGAGGTCACCTCCACCCCGATCGACTCGCTGGGCATCAACTACTACTCCCCGAGCGTGGTTTCGGCGGGCACGTCGGAGTCCCCGTCCCCCTGGGCGGGCGCGGAACAGCACGTGGCGTTCACCCCGGCGGAGGGCCCGCGCACGGCGATGGACTGGCCGGTGGACGCGAACGGCCTGTACGAACTGCTGACCCGCCTGCGCGACGAACTCCCGTCCGTGCCGGTGCTGGTGACGGAGAACGGGGCGGCGTACGAGGACTACGCGGACCCGGAGGGCGAGGTCCACGACCCGGAGCGGGTGGCGTACCTGGACGGGCACCTGACGGCGGTGCACCGGGCGATCGCGGACGGGGTGGACGTACGCGGCTACTTCCTGTGGTCGCTGCTGGACAACTTCGAGTGGGCGTACGGCTACAGCAAGCGGTTCGGCATCGTGCACGTGGACTTCGCGTCGCAGCGGCGGACGGTGAAGGACAGCGCGCGGTGGTACGCGGGGGTCATCGGGCGGGGCGGTCTGGAGCGGAGCTGATCCCACTCGCTCACCGAAGCGAAGGGCCCCGGGGTGTGCGTCGTGCGCGACCCGGGGCCCTTCGGCGTGCGCGCCCCGGGGCCCTTCGGCTTGGGCGCCCGGGGGCCCTTCGGCGTGCGCGACCGCTGATTCTCCAGGATTCAACCGGACGCCTGACGCCCGATTCCCCCCGAATTCGGCTGGGCGGCTTTCGGCCGGATGGAAGATCGGGGATGCACGGGAGGCGAGCGGTTGGCGGCAGCGATGAGCAACAGGGCCCCGGGGTGACCGAGAGCCCGTCCGCCCCGGTGAACCGAGGTTGATGCCTGCGCGACTCCGCGGAAGGGTGCACACCGCCCCCGCACGACGACCGAGCGGGCAACCGCTTTCACTCCCGAAGCAACATGGCGCGAATGCACCCCACGCGACAGGTGCCGCGAGACACGCCCCTTGACGACCGCCCAACCCTCGTCCGTATGGTCTAGACCAAGCAGCGAGGGCGGCCGGCCCCGTCGATCACGCACCGGCCCCAGCCTCGCTTCCCGCCCCCACCTCCAGGCG
>NZ_JAFEUF010000120.1:5936-21494 GCF_016901035.1 Streptomyces durocortorensis | reverse complement strand
CCGGCGCCGGCTTTACCTGCCCCCCCCCAACACACCCCCGGGGGGGGCGGCGGCGGGGGGGGGCGGGGGGGCCCCCCCCCCCCGGGGCCCGGGCTCCTGGGGGGGCGCCACCACGGCCCGGGGGGGGCGGGGGGGGCCCGCCCCGCGCGGGGGGCGCCCCCCCCCGCCGCCGTCCTCATCGAGGGGCCGCCGGAGGGCGACGCGCTGCTGCCCCTGGCCGCCGACCCGCAGATGCGTCCGCCCGTCGCGCTGCTCGCGCACGCCGTGGACGACCCGGGGAGGGCCTCCTTCTGGCCGATGGCCGCGTTCTCGCCCGAGTGGGTGGCCATCCGCTGGGCCCTCGACCACGACGTCCCGGTCCGCTTCATCGACCTGCCCGCCGCCCACTCCCTCGCGCTCAAGGAACCCGCGCCGGGCCCGGAGGGCGGCGACGCGCCGGGGGAGCGGACCGGGGAAGCCGAGGAGGCCGGGGAAACCGAGAAAGCCGGGAAAGCCGAGAAGGCCGGGGAAGCCGGGGAAGAGGTCACGCCGGTCGTCGATCCGATCCGGGTGCTCGCCGGGACCGCCGGGTACGACGACCCGGAACGCTGGTGGGAGGACGTCGTCGAACACCGTTCACCGGGCGCTGCGGGAGAGGCGGGCGGTGCGGGCGCGCTCGCGCCGTTCGTCGCGCTGGCGGAGGCCATGGGCGCGCTCCGCGAGGCGTACGGCGACGGCGGGCAGCCCCGGGACGCGGTGCGCGAGGCGTACATGCGGATCCAGCTGCGTACCGCGCGCAAGGAGTTCGGGGACGCCGTCGCCGTCGTCTGCGGCGCCTGGCACGTCCCCGCTCTCGCCGCGCGCACCACCCTCGCCGCCGACCGCGCCCTGCTCAAGGGCCTCCCGAAGGTCAAGGCCGACCTGACCTGGGTGCCCTGGACCCACCGCCGGCTCGCCCGGCACAGCGGATACGGGGCCGGGATCGACTCGCCCGGCTGGTACGGGCACCTCTTCGACACGGCCGACCGGCCGATCGAGCGGTGGATGACCAAGGTCGCCGGGCTGCTGCGCGCGGAGGACCGGCCCGTCTCCACCGCCCATGTCATCGAGGCCGTCCGGCTCGCCGAGACCCTCGCCGCCCTCCGGGGCCGACCGCTGGCCGGCCTGGGCGAGACGACCGACGCCGTGCGGGCCGTCATGTGCGAGGGGTCCGACGTCCCGCTCGCCCTCGTCCGGGACCGGCTGATCGTCGGCGAGAGCCTCGGCGAAGTGCCGGACGCCGCCCCGGCCGTCCCGCTGCAACGGGACCTGACCCGAAGCCAGCGCACCCTCCGGCTCAAGCCGGAGGCGTCGGGACGCGAGCTGGACCTCGATCTGCGCAAGGAGACCGACGCCGCCCGCAGCCGCCTGTTGCACCGGCTGCGCCTCCTCGACGTCGGCTGGGGCGACCCGGTCGCGGGGCGCGGCAGCACCGGAACCTTCCGGGAGAGCTGGCGGCTGAGCTGGGAACCGGAGCTGTACGTCCGGGTAGCGGAGGCCGGCATGTGGGGCACCACCGTCCTCACCGCCGCCACCGCGAAGGCCGAGGCGGGGGCCGTGGCGGCGACGGCACTGGCCGACGTCACGGCACTCGCCGAGCACTGCCTCCTGGCCGAACTGCCCGACGCGCTGCCCGTCGTGATGAAGGCCCTCGCCGACCGGGCCGCACTCGACGCGGACGTCGGCCACCTCGCGGACGCGCTGCCCGCCCTGGCCCGCTCCCTGCGGTACGGAGACGTGCGCGCCACGGACACGGCGGCGCTCGCGGAGGTCGCCGCCGGGCTCGCCGAGCGGATCTGCGTCGGCCTGCCGTCCGCCTGCACCGGCCTCGACACGGACGGCGCCGAGACGCTGCGCGGTCGCGTAGAGGCCGTACACGCGGCGATCGGCCTGCTGGCCGCAGGGGCGGAACCGGACACAGGGCTGCGCACACGCTGGGACGCCGCCCTGCACAAGCTGGCGGCCCGGGACACGGTCGCCGGGGTCATCAGGGGCCGGGCCACCCGGCTGCTCCTGGACGACGGACGGCTCGCGGAGGACGAGGCGGCTCGGCTGATGGGCCTGGCGCTCTCGCCTGGCACCCCGCCCGCCGACGCCGCCGCCTGGATCGAGGGGTTCGTCGGCGGTGCGTCGGGCGGCGGCATGCTGCTGGTCCACGACGAACGGCTGCTCGGCCTCGTCGACGCCTGGCTGACCGGTGTCCCCGCCGACCAGTTCACCGATGTGCTGCCGCTGCTGCGCCGCACGTTCTCCGCGTACGAACCGGGCGTGCGGCGCACGCTCGGCGAGCTGGTCCGGCGCGGGCCCGCCCCCGAGGGCGTCCGCCGGGTCGACGCCGGCCGGGCGCCCGGAGGCTTCGGACCCGGGCTCGACCGGGCCAGGGCCGACGCGGTGGAGCCGGTGCTGCGCCTGCTCCTCGGCCGCCCGCCCGAGCCCGCGGAGGCGGCCGTATGACGACGACGAGGACGGACCCGATGGAGACCACGAGAACGGACCCGCTGGAGACCACGAGAACGGACCCGTCGGAGGCGACAGCACAGCCGCCCGACGCCGAACGGCTGCGGCGCTGGCGGTTGGTGCTCGGCGCGGACGGCGCCGACAGCACCGGGTACGCCCTCACCGGCCAGGACGCGGCGATGGACGGTGCGTTGAACGCGCTGTACGGCGGCGACGCGGGAAAGCAGCCCGGCGGCCGGGGCTCCGCCGGCCGTTCGGCGGGGCTCGGGGCGTCCGCGCCCTCCGTCGCCCGCTGGCTCGGCGACATCCGGACCTACTTCCCCAGCTCCGTCGTCCAGGTCATGCAGCGCGACGCGATCGACCGGCTCGGCCTGGAGACCCTGCTCCTGGAGCCGGAGATGCTGGAGGCGGTCGAGCCGGACGTCCACCTCGTCGGCACCCTGCTCTCCCTCGGCAAGGCGATGCCCGAGACGACGAAGGAGACCGCCCGCGCCGTCGTCCGCAAGGTCGTCGAAGATCTGGAGAAACGGCTGGAGAGCCGCACCAGAGCCACCCTGACCGGGGCCCTGGACCGCGCGGCGCGGATCAGCCGGCCGCGCCACCGGGACATCGACTGGAACCGGACCATCCGGGCCAACCTCAAGAACTACCTCCCCGTCCCGGGAGGTAGTGGAGACAGAGGGGAGGGGAGGGGCACGATCGTTCCCGAGCGCCTCATCGGCTACGGGCGCGCCTCCCGGTCCGCCGAGAAGGACATCGTCCTGTGCGTCGACCAGTCGGGCTCGATGGCCGCATCCGTCGTCCACGCCTCCGTCTTCGGAGCGGTGCTCGCCTCCATGCGCACCCTCTCGACCCGGCTCGTCGTCTTCGACACGGCGGTCGTCGACCTCACGGACCAGCTCGACGACCCGGTCGACGCCCTCTTCGGCACCCAGCTCGGCGGCGGCACCGACATCAACCGGGCGCTCGCCTACTGCCAGTCGAGGATCACCCGCCCCGCGGACACCGTCGTCGTCCTCATCAGCGACCTCTACGAGGGCGGCATACGCGACGAGATGCTCAAGCGGGTCGCCGCGATGAAGGCCTCCGGCGTGCAGTTCGTGACGCTGCTCGCACTCTCCGACGAGGGGGCACCCGCGTACGACCACGACCACGCGGCGGCGCTCGGAGCGCTGGGCGCACCCGCGTTCGCCTGTACGCCGGATCTCTTCCCGGACGTCATGGCGGCCGCGATCGAGAAGAGGCCACTGCCCATACCGGACAAGGACGCCCAACCCTAGCCAGGGACTTGCGTGACCCCCACGGGCTCGTGCAAGCATCGACCCGTCGTTCGCGGAGGGGCGCATTCCGCCGCCCCCGCCTCCGCGTCTCCGTCCGCCCGCGTACCAGGAGCCACCCGAGGTGACCGCAACCGCCGCTGCCCGCGCAGCTGCCGACCCGCGCCCGACGCGGGCACCGGCGGGGCGTCGCGCGGTGCAGGTGGCGCTGTTCCTCGGCGGGTTGCTGGCCCTCGGCCTCCTCACGGGCGGCCGCGCGGAGGCGCAGGAGCGCCCGGACCCGGGCCCGCTCACCGCCTCCGTGGTGGACGCCGTCTCGAAGGAGGCGGCTCCGGATGCCGCCTCCCGCACGGAAGTCGAGCCTGCCGCTCAGCGGGTCGTCGAGCCGACCGCCGAGCCGGTGGCCGCGCAGGCAGTCGAGGCGGCGGTCGAGCCGATCACCGACTCGGGCGACCGGGCGGCAGGGGAACGAGTCGCGCAGCAGCAGGCCGCGCGGCCGAGCGAGCAGAAGGCCACCGCCGAACCTCCGGGGAAATCGGCCACGGACCCCACCGACACCGCCGACCCCACCAACGTCCCGGACCCCACCAACGTCCCGGATCCCACCGACATCGCTGAACCCAGCGGCCTCACCGACCCCGGCGGCTTCGCCGACCCCACCGCGCCCGCCGAAGCCCTTGCCGCGGTGCCCGCGCCTGAGGTTGCAGCCGCACCCGCTCGCCTGGGCGACGCCGTGGTCGGGGGAGCGGGTGACGCCGTCGACCGGATCGCCGGTGAGGTGCGGCCCCTGGTGCCGTCCCTGCCGGGGCTCCCTCCGCTCCTCTCCGTGCTGCCCGTGCCCGTCGGCGCACCGGACGCACCGGGTGCTCCGTCAGCGCCCTTGCCGGACACCGGCCGTGGCGCCGGAGGCGGCACCGCGACACCGGGCGACGCCGGGGCGGACGCCTCGGCCGAGCGCACGGGCGGCCGCGACCGTAGCAGCGGGGCCGCGTCGAGCCTCGCCCCGGCCGGTCCGGACAGCTCCGGCACGCCGGACGCCGGGCCCGCACAGAGTGCTGCGCCCGCGCCGACGCCCACGCAGGACCGCGCACCGTTCGGCCCGTGCGGCGACCTCGTGCGTACGGCGGTGGCCGATGCCCAGGGGCCGCGCGGCGGCGACCTGCACGCGACCCCGGCCCCGGGCGGTCCGTACACCGCGCTCGTCCGGGGAGCCGGCCTCCCGGCGACCGTAGCCCCGATACCCGACAGATCCGGCGAGATCCTCGAATTCCCCGGCTAGGGCAGGCCGTTCCCCCGCCTCGACCTGCCGCGCGGGGGCGGAACAGGTCTGCCCGCGTCCGGACTTCTCCGGACTGCCGAACATCTTCGAAGGATCTGACACACCCATGCACAAGAACATGCGCCGATCCATAGCCGTAGCCGCCACCGCCACCGGTATGTGGGCGCTCGGCACCGCCGCGGCGAGCGCGGCCGAACTGCCCGTCTCCGTACCGCTCTCCACCCCGGACCTGGCGGCCGAGGCCTCCGACGCGACGGAGGCCGTCGAGGGCGTCAAGGACGCGACGGCCGTCAAGGACGTCACCGACGCCAAGGTCGTCAAGGACGTGAAGGACGTCACCGACACCAAGGCCGCCGACCGCATCGACCGCATAGGCGGTGTCGACGGCATCGACGGCGTCAAGGACACGCTGACGGAGGCCGGGAGCAAGGCCACCGGTGCGGCCGACGTACGGGACAGCCTCCCGTCACAGGTGCGCGCGCCGCAGACTCCGGAGATCCCGGAGACCCCCGAGGCCCCGTCGCTCGGCGACGTACAGCAGCTGCCCGGAGCCGGCCGGTTCCCCGACGCTCAGTTCCCCGACGTGCAGGTTCCGGCGGCGCCGGTCGACGAGATCGACTACCTCTTCGGGCCGATCGAGCAGATCCCCGGCTACGCGCAGAACCAGGCGCCGGCCGCCGTCCAGGGCGCACTGGCCGAGGCCGGGCCCGTGGTCGGGCAGACGTCCGACTCCGTGCTGCCGCCGCTCGCCGCGGGCGCGGTCGACGCCGCGCTCCCGGTCGTCGGACAGGCGGTCGGCGACGTCGGCACGCTCGCGCAGGGCGTCGTCGGTGAGGTCGCGCCGTTCGCCCAGGGCGTCGTCGGCGACGCCGCCGCACCCTTCGTGCAGGGCGTCACGACCGAGGTCCAGCCGCTGGCGGCCGGTGTCACCGGCGCGGCCGTGCCGTTCGCCGGGGGCGTCGCCTCCGAGGTGCAGCCGCTCGCGGAAGGACTGACCGGGGACGCGGTCGCACCGTTCGCCCAGGGGGTCACCACCCGGGTGCAGCCGCTGGCCGAGGGCGTCGGCGCGCAGGCCCGCCCGTTCGCGGGCGGCCTGACGGACACGGTCCGCGAGGACGCCCGTCCTGCTGTCGGTCACGCGGGCGCGGGCGTCCAGGGCCTCACCTCGGTCACCCCGTCCTTCGTGACGGACGCGGTGCCGACGCGGTAGAGCGCGAGGGCGCCGTAAGCACGAGCGGCGTAAGCGCGAGCGGCGTAAACACGCGAGCGCCGTATGCACGAGCGGCGTAAACACGCGAGCGCCGTAAGCACGAGCGGCGTAGACACGCGAGCGGCGTAAGCGGCGCGAGCGATTCGCCGTGGCGGAGCATCCGGCCCAAGGGGGCCCGGGCCGGGTGCTCCGGCTGCAGAACAGCCCTCTCCGGCTCCCGGCGAGCCCCGTCCGGGAGCCGGAGAGGGCCACCCTCTGTGACCGTTATCACCGCTCAGGTGTGATCTGCGATTTAGGGCCACGCGGAGCGCGGGGATAACCTGCCGGATGGACATGCCGCGTACGCGGACACCGTGTATGCCTCCCTAGTGACAGCGCAGTCACGTTGCCCTTCGCGGCACGCCCACGCAGAAGAACGAACCGCGAGACCACTAAAAGGGACGGACGCGCGTGGACCTGTTCGAGTACCAGGCGAGGGACCTCTTCGCCAAGCACGGTGTACCGGTGCTGGCCGGTGAAGTGATCGACACGCCTGAGGCAGCCCGCGAGGCGACCGAGAAGCTGGGCGGCAAGTCTGTCGTCAAGGCGCAGGTGAAGGTCGGCGGCCGCGGCAAGGCCGGCGGCGTCAAGCTGGCCGGCGACGCCGACGAGGCCGTCGCCCGGGCGACCGACATTCTCGGTATGGACATCAAGGGCCACACGGTCCACAAGGTGATGATCGCCGAGCTGTCCCCGGAGATCGAGGCGGAGTACTACGTCTCGTACCTCCTCGACCGCACCAACCGCACCTTCCTGGCCATGGCCTCGGTGCAGGGCGGCATGGACATCGAGGAGGTCGCGGAGAAGACCCCCGAGGCCCTCGCGAAGGTCCCGGTCGACTCCAACTCCGGCGTGGACATCGTCAAGGCCCGCGAGATCGTGGCCCAGGCGAAGTTCCCGGCCGACGTGGCCGAGGGTGTCGCCGAGGCCCTGGTGACCCTGTGGGAGACCTTCGTCGCCGAGGACGCGCTCCTCGTCGAGGTCAACCCGCTGGTGAAGACCAAGGACGGCCGGATCCTGGCGCTGGACGGCAAGGTCTCGCTCGACGAGAACGCCGACTTCCGCCAGCCGGAGCACGAGGCTCTGGAGGACAAGGACGCAGCCAACCCGCTCGAGGCTGCCGCCAAGGCCAAGAACCTCAACTACGTCAAGCTGGACGGCGAGGTCGGCATCATCGGCAACGGCGCCGGCCTGGTCATGTCGACCCTGGACGTCGTCGCGTACGCCGGTGAGAACCACGGCAACGTGAAGCCCGCCAACTTCCTCGACATCGGTGGCGGCGCCTCCGCCGAGGTCATGGCGAACGGCCTGGAGATCATCCTCGGCGACCCGGACGTCAAGTCCGTCTTCGTCAACGTCTTCGGTGGCATCACCGCCTGCGACGAGGTCGCCAACGGCATCGTGCAGGCGCTCGCGCTCCTGGAGTCCAAGGGCGAGAAGGTCGAGAAGCCGCTGGTCGTGCGTCTCGACGGCAACAACGCGGAGCTGGGTCGCAAGATCCTCTCCGACGCCAACCACCCGCTCGTGCAGCGCGTGGACACCATGGACGGCGCGGCCGACAAGGCCGCCGAGCTCGCCGCGGCTGCGAAGTAAGGGACGAGGGACTCCAACACCATGGCTATCTTCCTCACCAAGGACAGCAAGGTCATCGTCCAGGGGATGACCGGCGCCACGGGCATGAAGCACACCAAGCTCATGCTCGGTGACGGCACCAACATCGTCGGTGGCGTCAACCCGCGCAAGGCCGGTACGTCCGTCGACTTCGACGGCACCGAGGTACCGGTCTTCGGTTCCGTCGCCGAGGCGATGGAGAAGACCGGCGCGAACGTGTCCGTCCTCTTCGTGCCGCCGGCCTTCTCGAAGGCCGCCGTCGTCGAGGCGATCGACGCCGAGATCCCGCTCGCGGTCGTCATCACCGAGGGCATCGCCGTTCACGACTCGGCCGCCTTCTGGGCGTACGCCAACGAGAAGGGCAACAAGACCCGGATCATCGGCCCGAACTGCCCCGGTCTCATCACCCCGGGCCAGTCCAACGCCGGCATCATCCCGGGCGACATCACCAAGCCCGGCCGCATCGGTCTCGTGTCCAAGTCCGGCACGCTGACCTACCAGATGATGTACGAGCTCCGTGACATCGGCTTCTCCTCCGCCGTCGGCATCGGTGGCGACCCGGTCATCGGCACGACGCACATCGACGCCCTCGCGGCGTTCGAGGCCGACCCCGACACCGACCTCATCGTGATGATCGGCGAGATCGGCGGCGACGCCGAGGAGCGTGCCGCCGACTTCATCAAGGCGAACGTCACCAAGCCGGTCGTCGGCTACGTCGCGGGCTTCACCGCCCCCGAGGGCAAGACCATGGGCCACGCCGGTGCCATCGTCTCCGGCTCCTCGGGCACCGCCCAGGCGAAGAAGGAGGCCCTTGAGGCCGCCGGCGTGAAGGTCGGCAAGACGCCGACCGAGACCGCCAAGCTGGCGCGCGAGATCCTCGGCGCCTGACACAGGCCCCAGGGACACGCGTAACGGCGCGGGCCCGCACCCCTGATCGAAAAGGGGTGCGGGCCCGCGCCGTTCGCGTACGTACCGGCCGTCCGGCTCACTCCAGCTGCGGAACCAGCCGTTCCGGGCCGTGCGCCAGCTGCTCGCTCAGCGACTTCTGGAGCTTCAGGTCCTGTGCGGTGAGCTTCTGCGGACCACCGCGCGGCGGTACGCCCCCGACCCGTTCGGCGGGGGAGATCGGCGGCTCGTAGTGGGTGGGCGCGGTGTGCAGGGTCAGCCCGGTGACGGCGATGAGCAGCGCGACGCCCGCGACGGCCGCCCGGGTCCACAGCCTGGCCTTGTTCTCGCTGCCGGTGCGCACGGCACGGGCCGACCGCGGTACGGGTACGTGCTCGGCGCGGGCGAGGCCGCCGAGCCGGTCGTGCAGCAGGGCCGACTGCTCGGCGGGCGATGCGGCGACCGCCAGTTCGGGGAGCCGCTCGGCGACGGCGGCGCGGGCGGTCATCAGACGGCCGGCCGCCGCCGGGGTGCTGGCCTCCGTCTCCGCCGCGGTCTCCGGAAGGTCGAGGCCGACCCCGTCGTACAGGAGCAGCGTGCGCCGGTAGGCCGGGGGCAGGTCGAGCAGCGCCTCGAACAGCGCCTGCTTCCCCGGCTCCGTGGGCGGTGCGTCGGGGTGCCGGTGCGAGCGGCGCAGCCGGTGCCAGGGCGACATCGCGTACTCGTAGGCCGCCGCGCGCACCCAGCCCGCCGGATCACGGTCGACGGCCACCTCGGGCCAGCGCTGCCAGGCCAGTTGGAAGCCGTGCTCGACGGACTCGCGGGCCAGGGCGCGGCGGCCGGTCAGCAGGTAGGCCTGCCGGACCAGGCCGGGGGCGGTGCGGGCGTACAGCTCGTCGAACGCCTCGGCGGGTGAAAGACGCCCCGCGCCGGGCGCTTCCGTCTGGGCTTCGGCATGGGTCTCTGCGCCGGGCGCTCCTGCCTGGGCTTCGGCCTGAGCCCCTGCCTTCGCTGCTTCGGTCGGGGGAGCGGCCGAGGCCTGCGCCGGGGCTTCCGGGGCGGCTTCAACGACTGATTCCGGAGCCACTGGGGGTGCGGGGGGCGGCGCTGCCGGCACCGGGGGCGCCGGCGGTGCGGTCGTGGGGGGTGCCGCCGGTTCGGGGGCGAGCAGCTTCGCGTACAGCGCGCGCTTGCGGCCGCGCGGGCTCGTGCGCCCCGTCTCCCAGGAGCGCACGGTGGCGCGCGTGACGCCGACCGCCGCCGCCACCTGCTCCTCGCTCAACGATTTCGCCTCGCGCAGCCTGCGGCGCTCCTTGGGGGAGGGCAGCGGCGGCGCGGCGGCCTCGTCGGTCGTGCTCCGGGTCATGGACGACCCCCGGCAGCGCCGCACTGGGTGAAAAAGTACATAAACGTATATTGAGCGACACGGCGGCTGTTCGCGCGTTACGCGGGATAAGCGCGTGTCGTTGGCAGCATGGGCCGCGTGACCCAAATGACGCAACGCAGCCCGAAGGTGACGGTGGAACGGAACCGGACCCTCGCTCTCCTCTCCGCCCTGGTGAAGGGTGTCGTCGCCGCCGGGCTCGGCCTCGGGTCGCTGGCGGTGCTGGTCATGGTGGTGTGGATCAGCTCCCCGTACCCGGACAGCGGACCGGGCGGGGCGCTGCGCGCAGCGGCCGGGGTCTGGCTGCTCGCGCACGGCGCCGGACTCGTGCGGCCCGACACCCTGAGCGGTGTACCCGCGCCCGTGGGGATGGTGCCGCTGCTCCTCGCGCTGGGCCCGGTCTGGCTGGCACATCGGGCGGCGCGCGATGCGGCGGAGCCGGAGGAGGGGCGGACCGGGCCCTCGCGGGCGGGCGCGTTCTGCGCGGTGACCGCGGGATATCTGCTGGTCGTGGCAGGGGCGGCGGCCTATGCGCGGGGCGGCCCGCTGCGCGCGGACCCGGACACGCTGGTGTTCCCGGTCGCGCTGGTGGTGGCCGGTGCGGCGGCGGCCGGGGTGTGGACGGCGGCCGGGCGGCCGTTCGGGCCGCCGCCGTCCTGGTCGCCCCTGGCGTTTCAGGAGGCCGTCGCGCGGTCCCTCTTCCGCCGCCGGGTCGAGGCCGCGTGCCGGTCGGCGGCGGCGGGCGTGACGGTGCTGCTCGGCGGTGGTGCGCTGCTGGTCGCGGTGGCGCTCGGCCGTGACGCGGCGGCGGCTCAGGACACGTTCCTGGCGCTCGCGGGCGACTGGTCGGGCCGCATCGCCGTGCTCCTGCTGGCCGTTTCGCTCGTGCCGAACGCCGCGCTGTGGGGAGCGGCGTACGGGCTCGGGCCCGGCTTCTCGCTCGGTACGGGAGCCACCGCCACCCCGCTGGGCCTCGACGGCACCCCCGCGGTGCCCCGCTTCCCGCTGCTGGCGGCGGTGCCGGACCAGGGGCCGGGCTCCCTGCCCAACTGGGCGGCCCTCGCGGTGCCGGTGGTGGCCGCGCTGGCGGTCGCCTGGTTCACCGTACGCAGGGCCGCCCCCGCCGACGCGCCCCGTGCCCGGGCCTGGAGCCCGCGCGAGACGGTGCTGGTGACCCTGCTCGCCGCGCTCGGGTGCGGTGTGGGAACGGCCCTGCTCACGGCGGTGGCCGGCGGGCCGCTCGGCACCGGGGCGCTGAGCGCGTTCGGCCCGGTGTGGTGGCTGACCGGCCCGGCGGCGCTGGTGTGGACGGCCGTCTTCGGCGTACCGGCGGCTCTGCTGCTGCGCATGTGGCGCCTGCGTACCCCCGGTTGGGCCTGGCGCAGGGACGCCGCCGAGGCGGACGAGCCCCCGGCGGCCGAGGCCGAGGCCGAGGGAGAGGAGCCCGAGGAGGAGGGCGAAGACGAGGCAGGAGACGCCGTCGGGCGTCCGCGCCGGTGGTGGGCACCGTGGCGCGGGCGGGGCGGGGTGTCGGGCGAGTCCGGTGATGCGGGGCCGAGTGGTCCCGTATCACCGGCCTCCTCCTCCGTACCGGCCCCCGGCTCGGCGCCCGAAGCGGCCTCCGGTGCGCTGCACGGCCGGGCGGCGGAACAGGGCGACGCGGGGTTCGAGCCGTACGACTTCCTGCCGACCGACCCGTGGCACGGGAAAGACACCAGGGAGGCCCGTTGGGCCTCCCTGAAGCGGGGCTCCGGCGGACTGATGGCCGACTTCCCCGTTGGTATCGCTGGTTCTGCTGGTCCTGCTGATCGCTCTGGTCGCGCTGGCTCCGCTGATCGCGCCGGTCAGGCTGACCGCCCCGATCCCGTCCCGGAGCGCCCGGCGGCGGAGCCGGGCGGACCGGGGCCTACTCCTTGACGCCGAAGAACGGCTCCAGCGGCTTCGGAAGCTTGTCGTTGCAGGCCACCGAGGCGGACTTGGTCAGGGCGTCGTCCACGCACGTGTAGTAGTCGCGGTAGACCAGTTGCACGGTGTACGACGTCGCCACGATGAGCAGCGCCAGCAGCGCGGTCACCAGGCCGCCGACCGCCGCCGTGGTCTGCTGCCTGCTGCTGATGTTCTGCGGCGAACCGGTCGACGCGGCCGACGCGGCCGAAGCAGGAGAAGCGGCCGAGGAGGGGGAAGCGGGGGAGGCCGCGGAGCCGCCGTCCGCCGCCGTGCGGTCCGTGGTGGCGGAGGAGTTCTTCAGCGGGGTGCGGAGCGCGCTGATCGCCCAGTACGTCGAGAGCGCGCCCAGCAGCAGGGCGATCTCCGGGAAGTCGAAGAGGGCGAAGAAGAAGGCCCACATACCGCCGAGCACCGCGTAGCGGGCACGCCGCTGTGCGGGGTCGGTCGGATCCCAGCGCAGTCCGCCCGGGCGGCCGCCATCGGGGTCGCCCTTGCCTCCCGGGCCGCCGGCGCCGTTCCCGCCGGGGCGGCCGCCGAAGCCGCCGTTGCCCCGGCCGGGCTGCTTGCTGCTCCACTGGCTGCCCCAGGCCGGGCGGCTCCCGGAGGAACCGGAGCCGTTCTCGCCGGACTCGTCCGACCCCTTGGACGCGGCGGGGCGGCGCGGCTCCCACGGCTGGTCAGGCCGGTCCGCGGGCGGCGCGGCGAACGGGTTGTCCTCCTGCGGCTTCCGGTCGGAGGAGGAGTCGGAGCCGGAGCCGGAGCCCGGCGCGGATCCGGAGGAGGAGTCCGGCGAAGAGGACTGGCGTTCCCGCATCAGCGGAGCGGACCGCTCGGGCCGGGGGAAGCGGAAGGCGGTGCGACGGCGTCGGTCCGGCATGTGGTGAACGTCTTCCCCATCTCGTCATGTCCGCCCGAAGGACGGTTCGTCCGCCCGGTGGACGGCTCGCTGTCCCCTGACGCTACCTCCCGGTCACGCCCCCGTCCCGTGGGGGCCGTCGGGTGTGCCGGTATCGTTGCTGACGGTCGGCCCGTTCGTAGGGTTCCCCGTATCGGGCGAGGCGATTGATTCGTACGACCCTACAAAGAGCATGCCGCACCTGCGTCACCACGCGGTCATCACGTGAGAAAGGGCCCCGACGTGGCCTCCCCGCCCACCCCCGCATCTCCTGCCCGGCTGGTCGTGCTGGTCTCCGGATCCGGTACGAATCTTCAGGCGCTCCTCGACGCCATCGGTGGCGACCCCGAGGGGTACGGGGCGCGGATCGTCGCGGTCGGCGCGGACCGCTCCGGGACCGGTGGCGTGGAGCGTGCGGAGCAGGCCGGAATCCCCACGTTCGTGTGCAAGGTGAAGGACCACGCGAGCCGCGCCGCGTGGGACGAGGCGCTCACCGCGGCCGTCGCCGAGCACCGGCCGGACCTCGTCGTCTCCGCCGGTTTCATGAAGATCGTGGGCCCGGCGTTCCTCGCCGCCTTCGGCGGCCGGACCGTCAACACCCACCCCGCCCTGCTGCCCAGCTTCCCCGGCGCCCACGGAGTGCGTGACGCACTCGCGTACGGCGTCAAGGTCACGGGCTGCACCGTCCACTTCGTCGACGACGGTGTCGACACCGGTCCGATCATCGCGCAGGGCGTGGTCGAGGTGACCGAGGAGGACACCCCGGAGGGCGAAGCCGCCCTCCACGAACGCATCAAGGAAGTCGAGCGCACGCTGCTCGTCGAGGCCGTGGGGCGGATCGCCCGTGACGGCTGTCGCATTGAGGGACGAAAGGTTCATCTCGGTCATGTCGGTGAATAAGCCCATCCGCCGCGCCCTGGTCAGTGTCTACGACAAGACGGGGCTCGAAGACCTCGCCCGCGGTCTGCACGAGGCGGGCGTCGAACTCGTCTCCACCGGCTCGACCGCCGGGAAGATCGCCGCCGCCGGAGTGCCGGTCACCAAGGTCGAGGAGCTCACCGGCTTCCCCGAGTGCCTGGACGGCCGCGTCAAGACGCTGCA
This sequence comes from Streptomyces durocortorensis, assembly GCF_016901035.1. Lineage (GTDB taxonomy): Bacteria > Actinomycetota > Actinomycetes > Streptomycetales > Streptomycetaceae > Streptomyces > Streptomyces durocortorensis. Next base: position 7,391 of record NZ_JAFEUF010000120.1, on the reverse strand, counting down.
CCCCCGCGTCCACGCCGGCATCCTCGCCGACCTGCGCCTCGACGCCCACCGCGAGCAGCTCGCCGAGCTGGGCGTCGAGCCCTTCGACCTGGTCGTGGTGAACCTCTACCCGTTCAAGGCGACCGTCGCCTCGGGCGCCTCCGACGACGAGTGCGTCGAGCAGATCGACATCGGCGGCCCCTCGATGGTCCGCGCCGCCGCCAAGAACCACCCCTCCGTGGCCGTCGTCACGAGCCCCGAGCGGTACGCGGACGTCCTCGCCGCCGTCAAGGACGGCGGCTTCGACCTGACCGCCCGCAAGCGGCTGGCCGCCGAGGCGTTCCAGCACACCGCCGCGTACGACGTGGCCGTCGCCTCCTGGTTCGCGGACGACTACGCGGCCGCCGACGACTCGGGCCTGCCCGAGTTCCTCGGTGACACGTACACGCGCAAGAACGTCCTGCGCTACGGCGAGAACCCGCACCAGCCCGCCGCGCTCTACACCTCCGGCGACGGCGGTCTCGCCGAGGCCGAGCAGCTGCACGGCAAGGAGATGTCCTACAACAACTACACGGACACCGACGCAGCCCGCCGCGCCGCCTACGACCACGCCGAGCCCTGCGTCGCGATCATCAAGCACGCCAACCCGTGCGGCATCGCCATCGCCGACGACGTCGCGGCCGCGCACCGCAACGCGCACGCCTGCGACCCGCTCTCCGCGTTCGGCGGCGTCATCGCCGTCAACCGCCCGGTGACCGTCGAGCTGGCCGAGCAGGTCGCGGAGATCTTCACCGAGGTCATCGTCGCCCCGGCCTACGAGGACGGCGCCGTCGAGGTGCTGGCCCGCAAGAAGAACATCCGCGTCCTCCGCGCCCCCGAGGCCCCGTCCGCCACGACCGAGGTCAAGCCGATCGACGGCGGCGCGCTGCTCCAGGTCACCGACCGCCTCCAGGCCGAGGGCGACGACCCGGCCAACTGGACGCTCGCCACGGGCGACGCGCTCTCGGAGGCGGAGCTGAAGGAGCTGGCCTTCGCCTGGAAGGCCTCCCGCGCGGTCAAGTCCAACGCGATCCTCCTCGCCAAGGACGGCGCGTCGGTCGGCGTCGGCATGGGCCAGGTCAACCGGGTCGACTCCGCCAAGCTCGCCGTCGAGCGAGCGGGCGAGGAGCGGGCCGCCGGCTCGTACGCCGCGTCGGACGCGTTCTTCCCGTTCCCGGACGGCCTGGAGATCCTCACGGCCGCCGGGATCAAGGCCGTCGTCCAGCCCGGCGGATCCGTCCGCGACGAGCTGGTGATCGAGGCCGCGAAGAAGGCGGGCGTGACCATGTACTTCACCGGCACGCGCCACTTCTTCCACTGATCGCCGAGGCATCCGACGGGGGGGGGGGGGCCCCCCCCCCCGGGGGGGGGGGGCCCCCCCGCGGGGGGGGGGGTTAAAGAGCGAGGGGGGGGATTTAATAAAACGCGGGACCGAGA
>NZ_JAFEUF010000120.1:4016-5926 GCF_016901035.1 Streptomyces durocortorensis | reverse complement strand
TCTGTTGCGGTGGTGGTTGTTTTCTGGGCGTTCGCTCTGGCCCCTTTTTGGGTTCTGGCTGCTCCTGGTGGGCGCGTCGGCCTGCCTGCGGCGCCGGGGCCCCCCCCCCCCCCCGCCGCCGTGTCCGTCGTACGGAATCCGCTCGTCGCTCTGTTCTAATGACACGGCCGTAGCAATCCCCAGCAGGGACAGTCACCGTGCTTGAGCTGAACAAGAGTGGAACGGACCGGTCGGAGCCGGGGCGCCTGCCCGCCCAGGCCGCGGGGCCCGACACCGCCCCGGACCCCCGCCCGGCAGACGACTCCCCGAGTACGGGCACGAGCACGAGTACGAGCAAGGGCACGGGGGAGGCCTCCTCCGAACGCGTACCCCTGCGCCCGTACCTCATCGCCGGCGCGATCCTGTGCGCGCTCTACTTCCTCTACGCGTACTTCCAGTACGCCCGCTTCGGCTCGCCCTCCTGGGACCTCGGGATCTTCGAGCAGGAGGTCAGGGCGTACGCCGGGTTCGACGCCCCGATCGTCGACATCAAGGGCCCCGGCTACCTGATCCTCGGCGACCACTTCTCCCCGATCGTGGCGCTGCTCGCCCCGCTGTACTGGATCTGGCCCTCCGCCGAGTCCCTGCTGTTCGCCCAGGCCGCGCTGTTCGCCCTGGGCGCGGTCATCGTCGGCCGCACCACGCAGCAGCTCCTCGGCGGACGCTCCGGGCTCTGCGTCACCGTCGCGTACGGACTCTCCTGGGGCATCCAGGAAGCGGTGAAGGCCGACTTCCACGAGATCGCGTTCGCCGTACCGCTGCTGGCCCTCGTCTGCCGGGCGCTGCTCCTGAAGCGGTACACGGCCGCCCTGCTCTGGTCGCTCCCGCTCGTCCTGGTCAAGGAGGACCTCGGCGCGACCGTCGCCGTCGTCGGCTTCCTGCTCTTCGTGTACGGGCGCCGCCTCCAGGGCGCGCTGCTCGCCGCGTACGGGGTCGCCGCCTTCGTCGTCACGCTGATGGTCCTCATCCCGGCGGCCAGCAGCGCCGGCACGTACGACTACTGGCAGAAGATCGACAAGAACGGCGAGCAGGACGTCTCGATGCTGGACTCCGTCCTCGGCGTCCTCGACTCCTCCGCCAAGATCGAGATGCTGGTCTTCCTGATCGGCATCACCGCCTTCATGGCGCTCCGCTCACCGCTCACGCTGCTGATCGTCCCCACGCTCGGCTGGCGGCTGCTCTCCCAGGACAGCAACCACTGGGGCATGGTCTGGCACTACAGCGCGATCCTGATGCCGGTGCTCTTCCTGGCCATGGCCGACGGCGTCCGCCGCAGCCGCGGATCGCACCGTCCCTGGCTCGCCTCGTACGCGAAGGTCGCTGTGCCCGTCGCCGCCGCGATCGCCGTCGCGATGACCCAGCACCTGCCGCTGCGCGATCTGCTGCGCCCGGACACCTACCGCACCGACGACGCCCGCAGCAAGGCGGCCCGGGCGGCGCTGGACGCCATCCCGGCCGGGGCGCGGGTCGAGACGGACATCACGCTGATGGCCCACCTCACCTCCGACCGCACCGTCTACTGGGTCGGCGGGGCCCCGGGCACCGCACCCGACATCGTCGCCATCAACCTGGACTTCGGCTGGTCCCGCCCGATCGAGGACCCGGTGGCGTACGCCCAGCAGCTGCACCCCGAGGCGCGCTACCGGCTCAAGCACCGGGGCGGCAGCTTCGTGGTGATGGAGCGCACGACGCCGGAGCCGGCACAGATCCCGGGCGTACGGGACGACTGACGGCGGCCCCGGGCCCTTACGCGCGAAGGGCCCCCCCCCCCCCCGGGGGGGGGGGTCCCGTACGAAGAGGTGGGGGGGGGCGATTGGCGTGTGGCCCCCCGCCCCCCCCCCCCAGTTGGCGGACGGCGGGGTGGTATAGTG
>NZ_JAFEUF010000120.1:0-4006 GCF_016901035.1 Streptomyces durocortorensis | reverse complement strand
CCGCCCGCCCCGGCCCCGGCACCTGCCGGGTCGCCTGGGGGCGCCGGGGCGCGGGGCCGGCGCCCGCCCGGCCCCCGCCGGCCCGGGCCGCCGGGCCCCCCCCTTCCGTACGTACGAGGTGCGGCGGTCAGTTGGCCTTGACGACCACGGACGAGCAGACCTTGTCCGCGAACGTCTGCTTCTTCTCGTCCCACAGCGGCCACAGCCAGCCGATGTAGCAGGCGATGCTGTCCAGGAAGTGGGCCAGGCGGCGGACGAAGGCCATGCCGAAGCCCAGCGGACGGCCGTCGGCCTCGCGCAGCAGGCGGATGCCCACGGCCTTCTTGCCGATCGTCTGGCCGGTGGTGCCCTCCTGGTACAGCTGCCAGATGCCGAGGCCGAACGCCAGGAGAGCGCCGATCATGACCATCACGCCGCCGGTCGAGTCGCCCATGCCGGCGCCGATGCCGACGAAGACGATGTAGGGGAGGCCGATGATGAGCCCGTCGATGATCGTGCCGCCGAAGCGCAGACCCCAGTGGGCCAGCTCCGGCATGCCGCCGCCGTAGCCGGGCTGCTGGCCGCCGTAACCCGGCTGCTGCGGGTAGGCCCCGTACTGCTGGCCGGGCTGCTGCTGCGGGTAGCCGTAGCCCTGCTGCGGGACGCCCTGCGGAGCCTGCTGGGGGTAGCCGTAACCGGGCTGTCCCTGCGGCGGGCCCTGGGGAGGCTGGCCGGGCTGCTGCCCGTACGGGTTGTTCGGGTCGCCGAAGCTCATAAGGGGTGTTCCTTCAACAGACGTGTGGGGACGAGATGGCCACACGGAGGAAGGACATCGATCAGCGGCCCGCCCCCCGTACAACCGCGGCCTTCATCGTTATAAGTGCGACCCTTGTTTGTCCAGTCCAGGGCCCCGGACGTTGTGCAAGTGCAATGTCCGGTACGGGGGTGGCGCCGGCAATTGGTATGCGGGCGGGGTCATCCGCGAGGATGGGCCCATGACTGCCCAGATTCTCGATGGCAAGGCCACCGCTGCCGCGATCAAATCCGATCTGACCGTCCGTGTGGCGGCCCTCAAGGCCCAGGGGATCACTCCCGGCCTCGGAACCCTGCTCGTCGGGGACGACCCGGGCAGCCGGTGGTACGTCAACGGCAAGCACCGCGACTGCGCCCAGGTCGGCATCGGCTCCATCCAGCGCGAACTGCCCGACACCGCCACGCAGGAGGAGATCGAGGACGTCGTCCGGGAGCTCAACGCCAACCCCGAGTGCACCGGTTACATCGTCCAGCTGCCGCTGCCCAAGGGCATCGACACCAACCGGGTGCTGGAGCTGATGGACCCGGAGAAGGACGCCGACGGGCTGCACCCCATGAGCCTCGGCCGCCTCGTCCTCAACGAGACCGGCCCGCTGCCCTGCACCCCGCAGGGCGTCGTCCAACTGCTGCGCGCGCACGGCGTGGAGATCAACGGCGCGCATGTGGTGGTCGTCGGACGCGGTGTCACCATCGGCCGGTCGATCCCGCTGCTGCTGACCCGAAAGTCGGAGAACGCCACGGTGACCCAGTGCCACACCGGCACCCGGGACCTCTCCTCCCACCTGCGCCAGGCCGACATCATCGTCGCCGCCGCCGGGGTGCAGCACCTGATCAAGCCGGAGGACGTGAAGCCGGGCGCGGCCGTGCTCGACGTCGGCGTCAGCCGGGACGCGGACGGCAAGATCGTCGGCGATGTGCACCCGGGGGTCCGCGAGGTGGCCGCCTGGGTCGCCCCGAACCCCGGTGGCGTCGGCCCGATGACCCGTGCGCAGCTGCTGGTCAACGTGGTGGAGGCGGCCGAGCGGGCCGCCGCCGAGGCCGCCGACGCCGCCGCCGCGGGCTGACGGCCGGATGCCGGAGGGAACCTCCATGGGTGCTGGTAGGAGTCCGGCCGACCCCGCCCCGACGGGCCGCGCGGCGGATGGGCAGGACTGGCCGGACGGGCCGGACGAAGCCCACGGGATGAGCGAACCGGACGGGCACGCCGCGCCCGGCCGGTCGAACCCGGCCACGGACGGGGCGAAGGGCACAGCCGCGGACGGGGCGAAGGGCACGGCCGCGTCCGGCCGGTCGAACCCGGCCACCGGCGAGGCCAAGGGAACGGCCACCGGCGAGGCGAAGGACACGGCCAGGGACGAGGCCGCGAACACGGCCGCGGACACGGCCACGCCCGCGGACACGGCCCCCCCCGCGCGCCCCCGCCGGTCGCGGCGGTTCCCGCGGTTCACCCGGGACACCGCCCGGCCCGAGGGCGGCGGCCGGGCGGCGTCCGGTGACGCGCCCGCCCCGGCCCGGCAGTGGCCGCTGCTCACCGTGCTCTGCGCGGCGGGCCTCGGGCTGCTGATCGTGGTCCTGGACCCGTTCGACCAGGCGTTCCGCATCGGCACCATCCTGATCGGCGGCGCGCTGATCACCGGTGCCGTGCTGCGCTGGGTGGTGCCCTCGGTCGGGATGCTGGCGGTACGGTCCCGCTTCACCGATCTCGTCACGTACGGGGTGATGGGCACGCTGATCGTGCTGCTCGCCCTGGTCGCCCAGCCCAATCCGTGGCTCGACGTCCCGATCCTCGAAGACGCGGTCCGCTTCACGATCCGCTAGCCCTCCAGGGCGTGCCCGTGGTGGCCGTCCCCACCCCCGAGGGGGGACGGACACCACGGCGGTACGGGGCCTACCGGGCAAGAAGCCCCGGTATGCGGCGAGATGGGCGGCCTTGCCCCGTCCCGACTCCAGAGTCATGGACATGAAAGGCTCGAACAAGCGCTCACTGTGGCCTGTGGCACGGAAGTGACCATTCCGGCACGGTGTGATCGCCGCGCAACGATGGCAGACTGTCACGGCACACCGAGCGGCACGGAGCAGGCAGAGCAATGGCCGGGCAAGGACCGGCGCAGTGTTCGAGGCGCGTGAAGATGCGCACCCCGTCCCGAATGCTCCCGTGCGCCCCCTCGTCAGGAACTGACACCCTGGCTTCGCGCATCCTCGTGGGTAGTCCTGCCGACGGTCCGGAACGGACCTACGGCGGACGGACCGGGGGATGCGCGGGCCGGGGGCCCGACCGCAGCGGGGAACAGCAAGCACGTCCGGGGGACACGAGGGGGGAAGGGAAACGCCATGCCTCGTTGGAAGGCACTGCCCGAAGAGCTCGACCCGCAGATCAGGGAGTTCGCCAGCCAGCTGCGCCGGCTCGTCGACCGCAGCGGGCTGAACATCAACGCGGTGGCCGACCGCACGGGTTACAGCAAGACGTCCTGGGAGCGGTATCTCAACGGACGCCTGCTCGCCCCGCGCGGGGCCGTCGTGGCGCTCGCCGAGGTGACGGGCACTCCGCAGCACCACCTCACGACCATGTGGGAGCTGGCGGAACGGGCCTGGAGCCGGGCCGAGATGCGTCATGACATGACGATGGAGGCCATCCGCATCACGCAGGCCCGTGCCGCGCTCGGCGAGCTCGGCACGACGCCCCCCGGCGCTCCGGCGGACAGCCGGTCCGGCCGGTCATCCGCCGGCGGCCGGCGCGGCGCGTCCGATTCCGGCGCACGGGTTCCCACCGCCGCGGGCCCGGCCGGCAGGGACGCCCCGCCCCGCGACGCCCACGGCAAGGGCCCGTACGGCGGCGGCGCCTACGAGCCCGGCGACGACGACACGCGTCAGCTCATCGTCCCCACCCAGCGCGGTACCGCACCGGCCCCCGCACGCCACCAGGACCGACCGTACGGCGGCACGCCGAACCACAGCGGGCAGGACCACGGCGGGCCGAACCAAGGCGGGCGGCCACCGGAGCGCAGCACGCCGGACAGCACCGCCGGCGGCTCCCGCTCCGGCCGGAACCGCACCGCGGGCAGCACCGGACCGGGCAAGGCGCCCGGAGGCCGCAGCAAGGGCCTCATGCTCGCCGTCGGCGCCGTCGCCGCGCTGATCGTCGCGGTCGGCGCGCTGCTTCTCGCGCCGGGCGGCGACGACGCGGCCAAGGCCACCCCGCCCCCCTCGGCGGCCC
>NZ_JAFEUF010000119.1:7982-21526 GCF_016901035.1 Streptomyces durocortorensis | reverse complement strand
TCAGCGCCGATGGTACTGCAGGGGGGACCCTGTGGGAGAGTAGGACGCCGCCGAACAACCTTTGTGGGAAAGCCCCGCACCCTTGTGGTGCGGGGCTTTCCTGCGTTCAGGGCCAGGCAAGACCGGCGGCGAGCAGAGAGAACCCTGCAACAAAACAGCCGGCGGTCTTCGCAGGTTCCTCAGAGGCGACCTGCGGCCTTCAGCGCCAGGTACGTATCGGCAAGCGCGGGAGCGAGGTTGTCCGGAGTGGCGTCCACGACGACGACGCCGTGGCGCCGGAGCCGGTCGGCCGTGCGCCGGCGGTCTGCCTGGGCCTGGCCGGCGGCTGCCGCACCGTACACCGAGTCGACCGTTCCCCGGGCGCCGGACATTTCCTCGATCCGAGGGTCGGATACCGCGGCCACAAGAACGGTGTGGCGCTGGGTGAGCTGCGGCAGCACCGGGAGGAGCCCTTCCTCGATGGGGGCGGCCTCCAGTGTCGTGAGGAGAACGATCAGAGAACCGCGAGGGGCGTCGGTGAGGGCCGCATTGGCCAGGCCGCGGGCGTCCGTCTCGATGAGCTCGGGCTCCAGCGTGGCCAGGGTGTTGATGACGGTGGGCAGGACATTGCCCGCGGCCGTTCTGCTCGGGACGCGGGCTCGGACCTGGCGGTCGTAGGCGAGGAGGCTCACCCGGTCGCCCGCGCGCATCGCGAGCGCGGTGAGGAGGAGCGTGGCATCCATCGAGGCGTCCAGGCGGGGGACGTCACCCACCCGCCCCGCCGACGTACGCCCCGTGTCGAGCACGATCAAGATGTGCCGGTCACGCTCGGGGCGCCAGGTCCGGACCGCTACAGCTGACTGGCGAGCGGTGGCCCGCCAGTCGATGGAGCGGGTGTCGTCCCCGGGCACGTAGGCCCGCAGACTGTCGAACTCCGTGCCCTCACCGCGTGTCAGGACGCTGGTGCGGCCGTCCAGTTCCCTAAGCCTGGCGAGCCGGGAGGGCAGGTGCTTGCGGCTGGTGAACGGTGGCAGGACCCGTACGGTCCACGGGGCCCGGTGCTGGCCCTGGCGTGCGGCGAGGCCGAGCGGGCCGTACGAGCGGACCGTGATGCGTTCCGCCTGCCGTTCGCCGCGGCGGGTCGGGTGCAGAACGGTGACCAGGCGTCGCCGCTCCCCGGCGGGGATCGTCAGCGTGTGACGGGAAGCGCGGCGTTCGGTGCCCGAGGTCCAGCTGCTGGGGGGCCAGGCATCGCGCAGCTGGGCGCGCAGACGCCGACGCGAGGTGTTGGTCACTGTCAGTTGCACTTCTGCCGCGTCACCGAGTCGAACGGATGTATCGCCGGATCGGGTGAATCGGAGCGTGCGCACTGGCGCGGCCAGGGCGTAGTCGCACAGAATTGCCAGTGAGAGCGGGGCATTGACCGCGAGCATCCCGGTCCAGCTGGGAGCGAGGATGCCTACGGGGAGTGACCCCAGGGCGGCCAGCAGCGCCGTACGTCCGGTGAGGGCCATGGTCACCGCCTCATCGGGGTACGGGCACTTGGGCGAGCACTGAGGCGATGACGGAGTCGGGGGTGACTCCTTCCATCTCCGCCTCGGGCCGCAGGTGGATGCGATGACGAAGCGTGGGGAGCGCCAAGGCCTTCACATCGTCCGGGATGACATAGTCCCGGCCGGTCAGCCAGGCCCAGGCGCGGGCGGTCGACAACAGCGCGGTGGTGCCTCGGGGGGAGACGCCGAGGGCGAGTGAGGGGGAATCACGGGTGGCACGGCAGATATCCACGACATAGCCGGCGATCTCGGGGGAGACGGTCGTCTTCGCGACGGCTTCGCGTGCTGATTCCAGATCGGCGGGTCCGGCAACGGGCTTTATCCCGGCGGCTTTCAGGTCGCGCGGGTTGAAGCCGTCGGCGTGACGGGTGAGGACGTCGATCTCGTCCTGCCGCGAGGGGAGCGGAACCGTCAGTTTGAGCAGGAAGCGGTCCAGTTGGGCTTCGGGGAGGGGGTAGGTGCCTTCGTATTCGACCGGGTTCTGGGTCGCGGCGACGAGGAAGGGGTCGGGCAGGGGCCGCGGTGTTCCGTCGACGGTGACCTGTCGCTCCTCCATCGCCTCCAGGAGGGAGGACTGGGTCTTCGGAGGGGTGCGGTTGATCTCGTCGGCGATCAGCAGGTTGGTGAAGACGGGGCCGGGCTGGAAGGAGAACTCGGCGGTGCGTGCGTCGTAGACCAGTGAGCCCGTGACGTCGCTGGGCATCAGGTCGGGGGTGAACTGGACGCGCTTCGTGTCGAGTTCGAGTGAAGCGGCGAGGGCACGGACCAGCAGGGTCTTGGCCACTCCGGGCACGCCTTCGAGCAGTACGTGACCCCGGCAGAGCAGCGCGACGACGAGTCCGGTGACGGCGGGGTCCTGGCCGACGACGGCCTTGGCGATCTCGGAGCGCAGAGCCTCCAAGGAAGCGCGGGCGCTGTCGGACGGCTCCGGTTCCGCAGGCCTCACGGGAGCCGCTGCGGGCACCGTGGGCTCGGCCGGCTCGGGGGTCGGGGCGCTCATGAAGTGCGTACCTCTCTTTCGAGGGCGTCGAGTTGATCGGCGAGGAGGACCAAGGCGGCGTCGGTGGTGGGAGCCGTGCCGAAGAGGAGGGTGCCGAGGTCGCGGTCCGTGGCGGTGATGCGTGCGGACACAGCGGGGAGGAGGACGTCGGGGGTGTGGGCGTCACGGGCGGGCACGCCGGCGAGGGGCGCGATGCGGGTGCGGGTGGCGGCTCGGAGGGCGTCGGCGGCCCGGTCGCGGGCGTTGGCCTTGCGGTAGAGGAGGGAGCGGCCTTCGGCGGATTCGGATGCTCGGATGGCCACCGGGAGCCGCTCCGTCACCAGGGGGCCTAGTCGGCGGGCCCGCCAGACGGCGGCGAGGACTGCGGCGAGGGCGAGTTGAAGGGTTCCCCACAGCCAGCCGGAGGGGACGAGGTCGAGGAAGCTGCTCTCGTCGGCTGCCTCGTCCCTCGCTCCGCCCTCCGACTGTTCCTCGTTCCCGTTGCCGCGGGCGCCGTCATCGGTAGTCGCGGATGGATCGGTGAGAGAGGGGAGGTACCAGACGAGATGGGGACGGGAGCCGAGGAGTTGCAGGGCGAGAGAGGCGTTGCCCTGCTTGTCGAGACGCTCGTTGTGGAGGAAGTCGGGGGAGCCGAGGACGATGGTGTCGCCGCCCGGCCCGGTCGGGAGGACGACCAGACTGGGCCGGCCTGCGCTCGGGTAGCAGGCGACGGCGGTGGGGTTCTCGGTGGTGTAGCGGGTGCCGCCCATGTCGGCCGTGCCGGCCCGCCGGGCGGCGGGGAGCTCGCACGCCGGGGCGAGAGCGCTGACGGCCCGGTGCGGTTCGGCACGGACGCCGGGGGCGAGCCGGCTCGTGGGCCCTGGTCCCGGGGCGATCAGCAGGATGCGTCCTGCGGAGGCGGAGGCCGCGTCTGCCAGTCGGAGCTGCTGCGACCGGGTCAGGAGGTTCGGGCCGGCGACCAGGAGTGTGGTGTCGGGGCCGGTCGCGGCGGTGGCCTCGTCGAGAGTGGTGGCGACGGTGACGGATATGCCGCGTGCCTTGAGGAGTTCGGCCACGGCACGGCTGCCTTTGGGGTCCGCGGAGCGGGGGTCGAGCTGTCCGTGGTTCGTTCCGGAGCGTACGACGGCGAACGTGATGCCGGCGACGACGAGGATCAGGATGACGGCCAGGATGCCTCGGGTACGGGTCCAGACCTGGCCGGGGGTGGGCGCCGTCGAGGTGGGGGATGTGGTGGTCGCCGCGGTCATCCGGTGGCTCCTCGGGAGGTTCCGGGCAGCAGCGGCTTCGCCTCGTCGAGTTCGAGGTCGAGGGTGCGCAGGGCCAGGTATGCCGGCTGGTCCGCGGTGCGGCCCCCGTATGTCACGTCGTCGAAGCTCCGGGCGGCGGTGCGCAGTCGGGCGGTGTGCTCGGGCAGGGTGCGGCCCGCTTCGGCCGCGGCCTCGTCCGCGGTGCGGCCGGGGCGGGGGTCGAGCAGGGCACGCTCCTCCAGGGACCGGACGATGGCGCGCATCCGTTCCTGGACGGCTTCGGTCCAGCGCAGGGCCGCGGCGTGTGCTTCGGCGGCGGCGCGGTGCTGGGCCGCGCTGCGGGAGCCGTCGCTGTCGAAGAGGGCGTCCGCCCTCCGGGAGGATCGTTGCGGGGTGCCGAGCCGCCACCAGAGGGCGGCGATGAGGCCGATCACGAGGACGACCAGGACGACGAGTCCGGCAGGGCCGCCGGGGGCGGCGCCTGCGGCGGCGTCGAAGGCTCCGGCGATCCAGTCCCAGAACCGGTTCAGGGCGCGCTGGAGGAAGTTCGGGTCGTTCTCGTGGTACATCGGCTTGGACAGTTCGCTCTCGGCCGCCTCCCGCGCGGGGAGACGTGGAGTGTCCACGGGTATGTCGCCCGCCGTGGTGTCCTGCCGTGCTGTGGTGATGCCCCCCGCCCCCGACACCGCATCAGCTCCTGGGGGTGTCGACGCCGTAGCCGGGCAAGCCCGCGGCCCGTGCGAGGTCGAGGTCCAAGGCCTCGCGGCGGATGCGCTGGTCCATGTAGAGGAGGGCCATCACGCCGGCGACGAAGGGGTAGATCAACGTCGAGACGATCACTTCGCCGATGCCGGTGACGATGAGGAAGGGCCAGCCGAAGGAGGCGGTGGTGCTGCCGAAGAGGTCGCTGACCTCGGTTCCGTCGGCGATCACCGCGATGGCGGTGAACGGAATGGAGACGAGGAACGTCAGCAGGAAGGTCAGCAGATAGGTCAGGGCGAGGATCCCGAAGGTGCGCCACCAGGCGCCCCGGACCAGCTTTGCCGAGCGGCGCAGCGCGGCCACGATGCTCTGTCGTTCCAGCATCAGCGCGGGGGCGGCGAGGGCGAAGCTCACGTTCAGCCAGAGCATCACGACGCAGGCGGCGGCGAAGCCGAGGAAGGCGAGTGCCGCTCCGGCCTCGGAGCCCAGCAACAGGCCGGGGCCGACGCCCACGGCCATGATGGCGGCCATGATCACGGAGACCAGCAGGGTCAGCCCGAGCAGCGGGAGGACGCGGGGGCGGGCTTCGGCCCAGGAGTCGGCGAGCGTGGTGGGACGACCCAGTACGGAGCGGCTGATGACCACGGTGACGACCGACGCGGTGAAGAGCGTGGCGATCATCGAGAGGAGGGAGGCCGGAGCCAGGGAGAGCAGTGTCGAGCGGGCCGAATCGGTGGCCTGGCGCAGAGCCTCGGAGCCGGTGGCGTTCGGGTCGACGGAGGTCGGTTCCGGAAGCACGTAGCGCTGCAGGAGGACGACGGCGATCTGGGTGACCACCGAGACCGCCAGGCTGAAGCCGAGTGCGGTACGCCAGTGGGCGCGCAGGGCGGACACGGAGCCGTCGAGGATCTCACCGAGGCTCAGGGGCCGCAGCGGGATGACGCCGGGCTTCGCGGCCGGTGGCGGTCCTGCCCAGCCCTGTCGCTGCGGGCCGCCGCCCCAGCCGGGTGCGGGCGGCCGCGTTCCGGGGCCGCTGCCGGGGTTGCTCGGTGGGGACCACTGCCCGGGGGGCGGCTGCTCGGGGGACCACTGTCCCGTCGGGCCGCTTCCGTCCTGGGGGTCGGAGGGGCGGGGGATCGCCGTCTCCTTGCCGTCGGAGGGGGCAGATCCGGGCGACGCCCAGCCCGGAGAGTCGTTCATTCTCGCTCCTTCACCGTCCTGACCGCTCATCGGGGCGGCAGGTTGGCAGCCATCGTGCCACGCGCCGGTCCGGGGCGGACCAGCCGCTCCATCTCGTTCGCGCCTTCATATGCGGGTGCCTCAGCGGGCAGACTGGACAGATGGCTGATCAGGACGCGCAATCATCGGTGGGCTTCGAGCCCCCCGCGCTTTCCGTACTCCGCTGGGACGAGCCTCCGGAAGGTCCCGTGCTGGTGCTTCTCGACCAGACGCGGCTGCCCGCCGAGGAGGTCGAGCTGGTGTGCACCGATGTTCCCGCACTGGTGCGGGCGATCCAGACGCTGGCGGTCCGCGGGGCCCCGTTGCTCGGGATCGCCGGGGGTTACGGGGTGGCGCTCGCGGCGGCGAGGGGCTTCGACGTCGCGGAGGCGGCGGGACTGCTGGAGGGGGCGCGGCCCACCGCGGTGAACCTCGGTTACGGGGTGCGGCGGGTGGCGGCTGCCTATTGGGAGGCTGCCGGGAAGGGGGAGGGTGACGAGGCGGCCGCTGCGGCCGCGCTGGCCGAGGCGCGCGCACTCGACCGGGAGGACGCGCAGGCCAGCAGGCGTATGGCCGAGTACGGCGAGGCGCTGCTGGAGGAGCTGCTGCCGGGCCGTGCGTACCAGCTGCTGACCCACTGCAACACCGGGGCGCTGGTCTCCGGGGGCGAGGGGACGGCGTTCGCGGTGGCGTTGCGGGTGCACCGGCAGGGTCGGCTGCGACGGCTGTGGGTCGACGAGACGCGGCCGCTGCTCCAGGGGGCCCGGCTGACCGCGTACGAGGCGGCGCGGAACGGTCTGGCGTACAGCCTGCTCACGGACAACGCGGCGGGTTCCCTGCTCGCGGCGGGGGAGGTCGACGCGGTGCTCATAGGCGCCGACCGCATCGCCGCGGACGGCTCGGTGGCCAACAAGGTGGGGAGCTATCCGCTGGCCGTGCTCGCGAAGTACCACCACGTGCCCTTCATCGTGGTGGCGCCGACGACGACCGTGGATCTGGAGACCTCGGACGGCACATCGATCATCGTCGAGCAGCGTTCCGGGAAAGAAGTGACGGAGCTCACACCGCCACAGGGTGTATCGGCCGGCGGCGGAGGCGGGATGGTCGTCGCACCCCTCGGGGCCCCGGCGTACAACCCGGCTTTCGACGTCACGCCGCCGGAACTGATCACGGCGATCGTCACCGAGGAGGGTGCGATTTCCCCGGTCACGGGGGTCGGACTGGCGGAGCTGTGTGCCAGGTCATCGCAGGTAACGATTAGCTAATGGGATGATGTCGATTATGAAGGGACGCGTCCTTGTCGTCGACGACGACACCGCACTGGCCGAGATGCTCGGGATTGTGCTGCGTGGAGAAGGTTTCGAGCCGTCGTTCGTAGCGGACGGCGACAAGGCACTGGCCGCATTTCGTGAGGCCAAGCCGGACCTGGTGCTGCTCGACCTCATGCTGCCCGGTAGGGACGGCATCGAGGTGTGCAGGCTGATCAGGGCCGAGTCCGGTGTGCCGATCGTCATGCTCACTGCCAAGAGCGACACCGTCGATGTCGTGGTCGGCCTGGAATCCGGGGCCGACGACTACATCGTCAAGCCGTTCAAACCTAAGGAGTTGGTCGCCCGGATCAGGGCACGTCTGCGGCGGTCCGAAGAGCCCGCGCCGGAGCAGTTGACCATCGGTGACCTGGTCATCGACGTGGCCGGCCACTCCGTGAAGCGGGAGGGGCAGTCGATCGCCCTGACTCCGCTGGAGTTCGACCTGCTGGTCGCGCTCGCCCGTAAGCCGTGGCAGGTCTTCACCCGTGAGGTCCTGCTGGAGCAGGTGTGGGGTTACCGGCACGCGGCCGACACCCGCCTGGTGAATGTGCATGTCCAGCGTCTGCGTTCCAAGGTCGAGAAGGACCCGGAACGGCCGGAGATCGTGGTGACGGTCCGAGGTGTCGGCTACAAGGCCGGACCGAGCTGAGATGGCCGGAGGCAGTGCTGCTCCGGGGCCCGGGGAGCCGGGAGTCCGTACGGAGCGGGCTGCCGGCCCGGGACGGAAGGCGTCACGTATGAGCCGTTTCCTGCAGGGCGGCCGGTTGTTCGAGGACCGGACGCCCGGCGGGCCCGTACCGCGGTTGCTGATGCGGTGGGTGCGCCGTCCGTTGCTGCCGGCCGTCCGGTTGTGGCGGCGCAACCTGCAGCTCCGCGTCGTCGCGGGCACCCTTCTGATGTCGATCGGGGTCGTGCTCCTGCTCGGCTTCGTCGTCATCGGGCAGGTGCGCAACGGCCTGCTCGACGCCAAGAGCAAGGCCGCCCAGACCCAGGCCGCCGGCGGTTTCGCCGCGGCCCAGGAGAAGGCGAACGCCCCCCTCGCCCCGGGCGGCCAGGGGAGCGAGGGCGCCGACGGCATGACAAACAGCACCTCCTGGCGCACCGAGCTCGTCGACCAGCTCGCCAGCGGCGGCAAGAACGCCTTCAACGTGGTGGCGCTCAGCGCCGATTCCGTGACCGAGGGGGCGGGCAGCCGTGCCGCGCGCGGTTCCGGCAGCGTCGAGGCGTCCAGCGTGCCCGAGCGCCTGCGGCAGAACGTGAGCAAGGGGCAGGGCGCCTTCCAGACGTACTCCCTGATCCGGTACTCGTACGGCAACGAGTCGCAGCCGGGGCTCGTCGTCGGCAAGCGGCTCTACGACATCGATCAGCAGCCCTACGAGCTCTACTACCTCTTCCCGCTCACGCAGGAGGAGAAGTCCCTGTCCCTGGTCAAGACGACCCTGGCGACCGCCGGACTGTTCGTCGTCGTGCTGCTCGGGGCCATCGCCTGGTTCGTGGTGCGGCAGGTCGTCACACCGGTACGGATGGCGGCCGGCATCGCCGAGCGGCTCTCCGCCGGCAAGCTCCAGGAACGCATGAAGGTCACCGGCGAGGACGACATCGCCCGGCTCGGCGAGGCCTTCAACAAGATGGCCCAGAACCTCCAGCTGAAGATCCAGCAGCTGGAGGAGCTCTCCCGGATGCAGCGGCGCTTCGTCTCCGACGTCTCGCACGAGCTGCGGACCCCCCTCACGACCGTGCGGATGGCCGCCGACGTCATCCACGAGGCCCGCGCCGACTTCGACCCCGTCACCGCACGCTCCGCCGAGCTGCTGGGTGACCAGCTCGACCGGTTCGAGTCGCTGCTCGCCGATCTGCTGGAGATCAGCCGCTTCGACGCGGGCGCCGCGGCCCTGGAGGCCGAGCCGATAGACCTGCGGACGGTGGTGCACCGGGTGATCGGCGGCGCCGAGCCGCTCGCCGAGCGCAAGGGCACCCGGATCCTCGTCGTCGGCGACGACCAGCCGGTGATCGCCGAGGCCGACGCCCGCCGCGTCGAACGCGTCCTGCGCAACCTCGTGGTCAACGCCGTCGAGCACGGCGAGGGCCGGGACGTCGTGGTGCGGATGGGCGTGGCCCAGGGCGCGGTCGCCGTGGCCGTCCGGGACTACGGCGTCGGGCTCAAGCCCGGCGAGGCGACCCGGGTCTTCAACCGGTTCTGGCGCGCCGACCCGGCACGCGCCCGCACGACCGGCGGGACCGGTCTCGGCCTCTCCATCGCCGTCGAGGACGCCCGGCTGCACGGCGGCTGGCTCCAGGCCTGGGGCGAGCCCGGCGGCGGCTCCCAGTTCCGGCTGACCCTGCCGCGTACGGCGGACGAGCCCCTGCGCGGTTCGCCGATACCGCTGGAGCCCGAGGACTCGCGGCGCAACCGGGAGAACCGGGAGCGCGACGAGGCCGGGTCGGGTACGTCGGACGACCACCGGCTGATGTCCGTGCCGCCCCAGCCCGGGGCGGGCCAGCGTTCGCCGCTGCCCGTGCCCGGTCGCGGCCCCGCAGTCCGCAACGGCGCCCCCTCGTCGGTGCACCCCGCCGCGCTGCCCGGCAACGGAGCACGTGTCGTGGCGCGCCAGGCCCAGGAACGTCCCGGTGGACGCGTGGGCGGCGGCGTACAGAATTCCGACCAGGAGGACACCACTCGTGGGTACTGACCGCCGTCCGGGCGGCCACGGACGGGCGGTGCGGATGACCGCGCTGCTCGGCTGCGGCGTCGTCGTGCTGGCCGGATGCGGCTCGATGCCGGTGACCGGGGACGTCAAGGCGGTCGACGCCTCGCAGCCCGGGGACTCCCAGGTGCAGGTGTACGCGGTGGCGCCCAGGGACGGCGCGCCGCCCAGCGAGATCGTCGACGGCTTCCTGGAGTCGATGACCAGCGACGATCCCGCGTTCGCGACCACGCGGAAGTATCTGAGCGCGGACGCCCGGCGCACCTGGCAGCCGAGCGGGAGCACCACGGTCCTGGCCCAGGCCCCCAACCGCAGCGGCCCCCTGCTCCACGACGAGGACAGCCGGGCCACCCGGGACCGGGAGACGACCTACACGCTGACCGGCGAGAAGGTCGCGGCGGTCGACGCCCAGAGTTCCTACCAGCCGCTCGCGCCCACCGCCTACTCCCAGACCCTGCATCTGGTGCTGGAACAGGTGGCGGAGGGGAAGAAGGAGTGGCGCATCGACATCGTGCCGGACGGCCTGGTCCTCGGGCAGTCCGACTTCAAGCGGCTCTACCGCTCCGTGAACAAGTACTACTACGCCACCGGGCGCACGAACGGCCGGTCCACGCTCGTCGCGGACCCCGTCTACGTACGCAACCGTACGGATCCGGTCACGCGCATGGACACCGCCACCCAGACCGTCAGGACGCTGCTCGCCGGGCCGACCAACTGGCTGCGGCCCGTGGTCGACTCCCGCTTCCCCACGGGGACCGCCCTGCGCAAGGGCGTCACCGCGCTGGCGCCGGACGATCAGAACGTCCTGAAGGTGCCGCTCAACCAGAAGGCCGACACGGTGGGCCGGAGCGCCTGCCGGATGATGGCCGCCCAGGTGCTGTACACGCTCCGGGACCTGACCTCGGCCCGGGTCGAGAAGGTGGAACTGGAGGGCGGCGAGGGGCGGCTCTGCGCACTGGACGCCGACGACGCGCCGGAGTTCTCCGCCGACCGGGGCTCGGACGGGGCCGACAGCCAGTACTTCATCAACGAGAAGGGCCAGGTGGAGCGGATCCCCGGCTCCACCGAGGGCACCGGAACGCCCGAGCCCGTGGGCGGCCCCCTCGGCGTGGGCACCGTCCCGATGGGCGCTGTCGGGGTGGCCCGGGACGAAGAGCGGGCCGCCGCGATCTCCTCCCAGGGGCAGCACCTGTATGTGTCCTCCCTGGAGACGGGGGCCGAACTGGCCGAACCCCTCGTCACCAGTGAGGCGAAGAAGACCGCCGACCGGCTGTCGCCGCCGAGCTGGGACGGTCGCGGCGACCTGTGGGTCGCCGACCGTGACCCGGCAGGACCCAGGCTGCTGCGGCTGGCCGGGGGTACGGGGGAGCCGCAGGAGGTCCGGGTGCCCGGCCTCGACGGCGCCCGGATCGAGGAGCTGCGGATGTCCGCGGACGGGGTGCGGATCGCTCTGCTGCTGACGAAGGACGGCCGTACGACGCTGAACATCGGCCGGGTCGAGCGCCGGGGGTCCTCCGTGGCGCCCGAGATCTCGGTCGAGGACCTGCGCCAGGCCGCACCGCAGCTCACGGACGTGTCGGCCATCTCCTGGTCGGGACGCAGCCGTCTGGTGGTGGTCGGCAAGGAGGAGGGCGGCGTCCAGCAGGTGCGTTACGTGCAGGCGGACGGCTCCACGTCGGCCTCGGGGGCGCTTCCAGGCGTGAACCAGGTCCAGTCGGTCGCCGCGGCGGACGACGAGCTGCTGCCGCTGATGGCGGAGACCGTCGGCGACGGCATAGTGAAGCTCTCGCCGGGGGACAACTGGCAGACGGTGCTCAAGAAGGGCACGTCGTTGGTCTACCCCGGCTGATCCGGTGGCCGGGGGCGGATCCGCCCGCCTCCGGGGTTTTCCACAGGGGTGGTTCGGTTTTGGCCGGCCCGGCACAGTGAGGTCATGCGGAACGTGTGGCAGGAGCTGTCCGGGCTGCTGGTGCCGGTGGCCTGTGCCGGCTGCGGCAGCCCGCGCGCCGAGCTGTGCACGGCCTGCCGGGCGGCGTTGCACGGCGGCCCCGCCCGCCGGGTCCGGCCCTCGCCCCGGCCTCCGGGGCTTCCGGCGGTGTACGCGGCCGCGCCGTACGAGAACGCCGTACGCGCGGTTCTGCTGGCCCACAAGGAGCGCGGGGCACTCGGGTTGGCGGGGGCGCTCGGGCGGGCCCTGGCGGGTTGCGTACGGGCCGGGACGGGGGAGCCGGGCGGTGCGGGAGCCTCGCGTCTCGCGGGGCCTCTGCTGCTGGTCCCCGTGCCCTCCGCGCGTTCCGCGACCGCGGCGCGCGGCCATGACCCGGTGCGCAGGATCGCCGCCACGGCCGCGCGGGAGCTGCGGCGCGCGGGTCTGCCGGCCCGGGTGCTTCCGCTGCTCCGGCAGCGGCGCGCGGTCGCCGATCAGTCGGGACTCGGGGCGCGGCAGCGGCGGGCGAACCTGGCCGGCGCACTGGAGCTGACGGCGAAGGGCGGACGACTCCTCCGGGACGGCCCTCTCCGTCACGGCCGGGTGATCCTGGTCGACGATCTGTTGACGACGGGTTCGACGCTGGCGGAGGCGGCACGTGCCGTCGGCGAGGCGTACGGCGCCGGTCGGGAGCCCTCCGGGCACGGAGCGTGCCGGGCGGCGGTCGTGGCAGCCTCTCCCTCCGCCTTCGAAATAAACCGGAACTGACCGAGAACCTGCATCGTTGCAGGTAATGAGAGGGCAATACCCCCTGAATGGAGGTACGCGCCAGTAGCGGGTGCCGAGACCCCGCTGTGCAGGCTATGTTCGGTTGTGAGGAACGGTGAATGCCGGACCTCGATGAATGCACCATCAGGTTTCGGGCAGGTAACTCACCGGTAGGAGAGCACGCAAAGTCGGTGGGATTGCGATCCCTCCGGCGGGGGAGGAGGAGGCGAAAGCCACCGAGTCCGAGGGCCCTGGTGATCTCCGGGGCCTGGTGCAAAAGGGAGATGCCCCGCCGCTGAGCGGGGCGATCCGGGAACGGAGTTCTGCGTGGACATCGTCGTCAAGGGCCGCAAGACCGAGGTGCCCGAGCGGTTCCGCAAGCACGTGGCCGAGAAGCTGAAGCTGGACAAGATCCAGAAGTTCGACGGCAAGGTGATCAGCGTCGACGTCGAGGTGTCCAAGGAGCCGAATCCCCGTCAGGCCGACCGTTCCGACCGGGTGGAGATCACGCTCCACTCCCGGGGACCGGTCATCCGGGCGGAAGCGGCGGCGGGCGACCCTTACGCAGCGCTCGACCTGGCCACCGGAAAGCTGGAGGCCCGGCTGCGCAAGCAGCACGACAAGCGCTACAGCCGCCGAGGCAACGGCCGCCTGTCGGCTGCCGAGGTCGGGGACGTGGTCCCCGGCGTAGCTTCGTTCGACGAGGACGGTGAGCTGGTCGGCGATCAGTCGCCGGCGCCCGTCCCCACCACGAAGATCGGCTCGCTCGAAGTACAGGGCGAAGGGCCGCTCGTCATGCGCGAGAAGACCCACACCGCCGCACCGATGTCGCTCGACCAGGCGCTCTACGAGATGGAACTGGTCGGCCACGACTTCTACTTGTTCGTCGACTCCGAGACGAAGGAGCCCAGCGTCGTCTACCGGCGACACGCCTACGACTACGGCGTCATCCACCTGAGGACCGACCCGCTCGCCGCGGACGAAGCAGGCGGCGCGGGCGGTGCGCTCGGCGGCTGAGGCCGCACCGTCGGGGGGGGGGGGGGGGGGGGGGGGGGGGGGGCGGGGGGGGGGGGGGCCCGGGGCGCGCCCCCCCCCCCGCCCCCCCGCGCCGGGGGGGGCGGGGGCGGGGGGGGTG
>NZ_JAFEUF010000119.1:0-7974 GCF_016901035.1 Streptomyces durocortorensis | reverse complement strand
CCCCCTACCACTCGGGGTACACCCCCTTGCCCCCCCCCCCGGCCCCGGGGGCCCCCCCCGGGGGGGGGGGGGGGGGGCGGGGGGGGGGGGGCCCCCCCGGGGGGGGCCCCCGGGGGGGTTTTCCCCCCCCGGGGGGCACCCGCGTACGGGCACAGGACCACCGTGCCGGGGCCCGGGCATGGAATCATGGCGGACCGAGCCAATCGGTGTTCCGTGAGGTGCCGTTGGCGAACGACCGACACTTCAGGCCGTGGCCTTCAGGGGGAGGAACGATGGCGGACACCTTCGGGCCCGTGCGCGATGCGAATGACTCCGACGACGCCGGTGCGTATGCCGGCACCGACGCGGACGGCGCTTCACGCAAGGAGCCCATCAGGGTCCTCGTGGTCGACGACCACGCGCTCTTCCGCAGGGGTCTGGAGATCGTCCTCGCGCAGGAGGAGGACATCCAGGTCATCGGCGAGGCCGGGGACGGCTCCGAGGCGGTCGACAAGGCCGCCGACCTGCTGCCCGACATCGTTCTGATGGATGTCCGGATGCCCAAGCGCGGCGGCATCGAGGCCTGCACCGCCATCAAGGAGGTGGCCCCCAGCGCGAAGATCATCATGTTGACGATCAGCGACGAGGAGGCCGACCTCTACGAGGCGATCAAGGCGGGCGCGACCGGATACCTCCTCAAGGAGATCTCCACCGACGAGGTCGCCACGGCCATTCGCGCGGTCGCCGACGGACAGTCCCAGATCAGCCCCTCCATGGCCTCCAAGCTGCTCACCGAGTTCAAATCGATGATCCAGCGCACCGACGAGCGCCGGCTCGTCCCCGCGCCCCGGCTCACCGAACGCGAGCTGGAGGTGCTGAAACTCGTGGCGACCGGCATGAACAACCGGGATATCGCCAAGGAGTTGTTCATTTCCGAGAACACGGTGAAGAACCACGTCCGCAATATCCTGGAGAAACTGCAGCTGCACTCCCGGATGGAGGCCGTGGTCTATGCCATGCGCGAGAAGATCCTGGAGATCAGGTAGCCGGTCGGCGCGGGCGGCCGGTCAGCGGTAGGCGCGCTGGAGCGCGTGGCCGATCTCCGTCCTGAGCGGCTCGCGCAGCTCCGGGGCGTCCACCCGGTCCACCCGGATGTCCGTGCACCCCACCCAGGCGGCTGCCTCCACCAGGGCCTCGGCCATCGGGACCACCGCCTTGGGGCCGGCGAGCGATGCCTGCTTGGCGACCAGTGTGGTGCCCTCGCGCGCCGGGTCGACCCGGCCCTGGAGCTTCCCGCCCGCCAGCAACGGCATCGCGAAATAGCCGTGGATCCGCTTCTGCTTGGGCACGTAGGCCTCCAGCCGGTGCGTGAAGTCGAAGATCCGCTCCGTGCGCGCCCGCTCCCAGATCAGGGAGTCGAACGGCGACAACAGCGTCGTACGGTGGCGGCCGCGCGGCTCCTTGGCCAGGGCCTCCGGGTCCGCCCAGGCCGGCTTCGCCCAGCCTTCCACCACGACCGGGACCAGGCCCGAGTCCGCCACCACGGCGTCGAACTCCTCGCCCTTCAGCCGGTGGTAGTCGGCGATGTCGCTACGGGTGCCGACGCCCAGGGACTTGCCCGCCAGCGCCACCAGCCGCCGCCGGCACTCGGCGTCGCTCAGGTCGTCGTGCAGCACGGTGTCCGGAATGGCCCGCTCGGCCAGGTCGTAGATCCGCTTCCAGCCGCGTCGCTCGGTGCACACCACCTCGCCGTACATCAGGGCCCGCTCGACGGCGACCTTGGACGCCGACCAGTCCCACCACTCGCCGCCGTTCTTCGCGCCGCCCAGCTCGGTGGCCGTCAGCGGGCCCTCGTCGCGCAGCTGCTTGATCACGGTGTCGTAGACGCCGTCGGGCAGATCGTGGCCCCAGTGCGGGCGGGAGCGGTAGGCGCGGCGGCGGAACGCGAAGTGCGGCCACTCCTCGACGGGCAGGATGCACGCGGCGTGCGACCAGTACTCGAAGGTGCGGCCGCCCGACCAGTAGGCGTCCTCCACCGTCCGGCGGCCCACCGCGCCGAGCCGGGCGTAGGGGATCAGCTCGTGCGAGCGGGCCAGCACCGAGATCGTGTCCAGCTGGACCGCGCCGAGGTGGCGCAGCACCCCGGGCACCCCTCCCCGGCGGTCCGGAGCCCCCAGGAAGCCCTGCGCCCGCAGGGCGATGCGGCGGGCCTGGTCGGCGGAGAGTTCGACTGCGGGAGGAGGCACAGGCGTCATACGTCGAACCCTAGACGGCGCCACTGACAGTCCGGCCCCGGATTCCGCCCGTGGATCACGGGCGGCCAGGCCGGTCAGCGCCCGGAATCCGGGGCTCCGCCGGGCCGGGGCGCACGCCGCTCGGGGACGTACGGGTGGGCGCCCGCGAGACCCAGGTCGGACGGGAGCAGGGCGGCCGTCCAGGCATCGCGCCGCACCCCTTTGTTGAGCAGCCCGGACCGCTGTTCGCCCTCCAGCCGGAACCCCGCCCGCAGGGCGACGGCCCGGGAGGCCAGGTTGCCGATCTCGGCCCGCCACTCCAGCCGGTCCGCCCCCAGCGAGGTGAAGGCCCAGCGGGCGGAGCCGAGCACCGCCTCGGTGACGTAGCCGCGGCCGCGGTGCTCCTTGGCGGACCAGTAGCCCACCTCGTACGTCCCCGGACGACTGCGGCGGTCGATGCCGAGCGCCCCGACGAGCGCCCCGGTCTCCCGGAGGACCAGGGCGAAGCCGTAGGAGGAGTCGTCCTGCCAGCCCGCCGGGGCGAGCTTCGCGGTGAACAGTTCCGCGTCGGTCAGGCGGTACGGGGAGGGGATCACCGTCCAGCGCTGGATGTCCGGGTCCTGACAGGCGGCGTGCACCCGGTACGTGTCCTGCGGGCCGAAAGGCCGCAGGAGCAGGCGTTCCGTGGTGAGGGTGATCGGCTCCATGGGCCGATTCTCGTGAGCGCGCTGCCGTGATGCGAGCACTTTTCGGGCTTCCCGGCACCTTCCGTGCGTCTGGACCGTTGTCCTGTAAGGGTGCGGCGAGGTCCACGCGACGGCAGCCCTCCCGACGCGGTGGTGTCCTCGCTTACGATGGCCGTTGCGGTGGGGCCCACCTGCCGTGCCCGCGCCAGAGTCCATTACACGACCCAGTGCCAGGCCCGACCGGCAAGGAGACCAGCCTCAGTGTCCGTCTTCAACAAGCTCATGCGTGCAGGCGAAGGCAAGATCCTGCGCAAACTGCACCGCATCGCGGACCAGGTCAGCTCCATCGAAGAGGACTTCGTCAACCTCTCCGACGCCGAGCTGCGGGCGCTCACCGACGAGTACAAGGAACGGTACGCGGACGGCGAGAGCCTGGACGACCTGCTTCCCGAAGCGTTCGCCACGGTCCGTGAGGCCGCGAAGCGCGTCCTCGGACAGCGCCACTACGACGTCCAGATGATGGGTGGAGCCGCCCTGCACCTCGGCTATGTGGCCGAGATGAAGACCGGTGAGGGCAAGACCCTCGTCGGCACCCTGCCCACGTATCTGAACGCGCTCTCCGGCAAGGGCGTGCACCTGATCACGGTCAACGACTATCTCGCCGAGCGTGACTCCGAGATGATGGGCCGGGTCCACAAGTTCCTCGGCCTGACCGTCGGCTGCATCGTCGCCAACATGACGCCGGCCCAGCGCCGCGAGCAGTACGCCTGCGACATCACGTACGGCACGAACAACGAGTTCGGCTTCGACTACCTCCGCGACAACATGGCGTGGTCCAAGGACGAGCTCGTCCAGCGCGGCCACAACTTCGCCGTGGTCGACGAGGTCGACTCGATCCTGGTCGACGAGGCCCGTACGCCGCTGATCATCTCGGGCCCGGCCGACCAGGCCACCAAGTGGTACGGCGACTTCGCCAAGCTGGTCACGCGTCTCACCAAGGGTGAGGCGGGCAACCAGCTCAAGGGCATCGAGGAGACCGGCGACTACGAGGTCGACGAGAAGAAGCGGACCGTGGCCATCCATGAGTCCGGCGTCGCCAAGGTCGAGGACTGGCTCGGCATCGACAACCTCTACGAGTCGGTGAACACCCCGCTCGTCGGTTATCTGAACAACGCCATCAAGGCCAAGGAACTGTTCAAGAAGGACAAGGACTACGTCGTCATCGACGGCGAAGTCATGATCGTCGACGAGCACACCGGCCGTATCCTCGCCGGCCGCCGCTACAACGAGGGCATGCACCAGGCGATCGAGGCGAAGGAAGGGGTGGACATCAAGGACGAGAACCAGACCCTCGCCACGATCACCCTGCAGAACTTCTTCCGCCTCTACGACAAGCTCTCCGGCATGACCGGTACGGCGATGACCGAGGCCGCCGAGTTCCACCAGATCTACAAGCTCGGCGTGGTGCCGATCCCGACGAACCGGCCGATGGTCCGCGCCGACCAGTCGGACCTGATCTACCGCACCGAGGTCGCGAAGTTCGCCGCGGTCGTCGACGACATCGCCGAGAAGCACGAGAAGGGCCAGCCGATCCTGGTCGGCACCACCTCGGTCGAGAAGTCCGAGTACCTCTCGCAGCAGCTCTCCAAGCGCGGCGTCCAGCACGAGGTCCTCAACGCCAAGCAGCACGACCGGGAGGCGACGATCGTCGCCCAGGCGGGCCGCAAGGGCGCCGTCACCGTCGCGACGAACATGGCCGGCCGAGGCACCGACATCAAGCTCGGCGGCAACCCGGACGACCTCGCCGAGGCGGAGCTGCGTCAGCGCGGCCTCGACCCGGTGGAGAACGTCGAGGAGTGGGCGGCCGCGCTGCCCGCCGCGCTGGAGGCGGCCGAGGAGGCCGTGAAGGCGGAGTTCGAAGAGGTCAAGGACCTCGGCGGGCTCTACGTGCTGGGCACCGAGCGACACGAGTCGCGCCGTATCGACAACCAGCTGCGCGGTCGTTCCGGCCGTCAGGGCGACCCGGGCGAGTCCCGTTTCTACCTGTCGCTGGGCGACGACCTGATGCGCCTGTTCAAGGCCCAGATGGTCGAGCGCGTCATGTCGATGGCGAACGTCCCGGACGACGTCCCGATCGAGAACAAGATGGTCACCCGCGCCATCGCCTCCGCCCAGTCGCAGGTCGAGCAGCAGAACTTCGAGACGCGTAAGAACGTCCTGAAGTACGACGAGGTGCTCAACCGGCAGCGCGAGGTCATCTACGGCGAGCGCCGCCGCGTTCTGGAGGGCGAGGACCTCCAGGACCAGATCCGGCACTTCATGGACGACACGATCGACGACTACATCCGGCAGGAGACCGCCGAGGGCTTCGCCGAGGAGTGGGACCTGGACCGGCTGTGGGGCGCCTTCAAGCAGCTCTACCCGGTGAAGGTCACCGTCGAGGAGCTGGAGGAGGCGGCCGGGGACCTGGCGGGCGTCACCGCCGAGTTCATCGCCGAGTCGGTCAAGAACGACATCCACGAGCAGTACGAGGAGCGCGAGAACACCCTCGGCTCCGACATCATGCGTGAGCTGGAGCGACGCGTCGTCCTCTCGGTGCTCGACCGCAAGTGGCGCGAGCACCTCTACGAGATGGACTACCTCCAGGAGGGCATCGGCCTGCGGGCCATGGCGCAGAAGGACCCGCTGGTCGAGTACCAGCGCGAGGGCTTCGACATGTTCAACGCCATGATGGAGGGCATCAAGGAGGAGTCCGTCGGCTACCTGTTCAACCTGGAGGTCCAGGTCGAGCAGCAGGTCGAGGAGGTTCCGGTGCAGGACGGCGCCGAGCGTCCCTCCCTGGAGAAGGAGGGCGCCGCCGCTGCCCCGCAGATCCGCGCCAAGGGCCTGGAGGCCCCGCAGCGGCCGGACCGGCTCCACTTCTCCGCCCCCACGGTGGACGGCGAGGGCGGTGTCGTCGAGGGCGACTTCGCCAACGACGACGCCACCGGTGACACGCGGTCCGGCTCCGCCGACGGCATGACGCGTGCGGAGCGCCGCAAGGCGCAGAAGAGCGGTGGCGGCGGCCGCCGTCGCAAGAAGTAGCAGCAGGGGTTGTACGCCGGCAGGGGCCGGGCACCGCGAGGTGTCCGGCCCCCCCCGCGTCTGCCGGATCACCGGGGGCCCGGGGCGCCTGCCGTGAGGCGTTCGCCGCCCAGCTCCACGGCGGCGCAGCGCCAGCGCTGGTCGGCGCCCTGTTCCAGCCGGAAGGCCATCGCCCGCACCCGGTCGCCCGCGGCGATGCTGGCGAACGCCTCGACGACGCCGGAGGCGGGCTGGGCCCCTCGGCAGTGGCGGAGGACCGGGCGGCTGCCGTGGGTGGCCCTCAGCGGGGTGCTGGGGGCCAGTTCGGCGAGCTGGTCGTAGGCCTCGCCGATGGTGTGGCCGAGCATCCAGTGCACCGGCCGCTGGCCGCTGAGGACCGCGAGCAGGCGCTCGGCGAACCACTGGTGCGGGCGCTGCGGGCGGTGGGGCTGGAGCCTGCGCGACCGCTGCGGAGGTACCGACCGGGGGCCGTTCGATGCCGATCGAGGACCGCTCGGCGCTGACCGGGGACCGTTCTGGTCGCGTCGTCCTGCGGGCCTCGTCCTGTCCGTGCTCATGATTCATCGCCCCCGTTGACCGGGCCCGGCTTCTACCGGGCGGTAACTTTTGTTGGGGATCTTCTACGGGTGCGGTCGTCAGCGACGCAAGGGGCCTCCTGGCGCCGATCTGGCGCGAGCGGTTTCACCTATCCGTGGTGCGGCCCTTGTGGGGCAAGGGCGACGGCGGGGGTGACGGGGCGTCGGCCGTGGACGGACGACCCCGGTTGCCGAAACCCGAAAGGGGACGCTCCCACGTATCCTGAGGACGTTTCCCCCTACGAAAGCGACCTGCCATGCGCGTGTACGTCCCCCTGACCCTCTCCGGTCTCGCAGCGGCGCACGGTGCGGGCGAGGTCGGGCCCGGACCGGTGACCGCCTACGCGGTGACCCCCGGGCTGCGCGAGTGGTACGTCTCCGACGACATCGAGGAGCTGGAGTACGCGGCGCTCAACCGGGCCGCCGCCGCCTCGCTCCGGATGATCGCCGGGAGCCCGGACGAGGTGCGCCGCCGGGTCGTCGTCGCCGTCGACGTACCGGACGGGGCAGCCGTCGCCGACCCGGACCACGGGCTGAGCGCAGCATCGCTCGGTGAGGTGCGGATCGCCGCCGCGCTGCCGCTGGCCAAGGCGGCGGCGGTGCACGTGGACGCCGACGACGCGGAGAAGGACGTGACGGCGGCGGCGGCCGCGCTGGGGGCGGCGGACCTCGGCGACGACGACGCGCAGTTCACCGTCGACGGCGCCGAGGACCACGAGCTGCTCTGGTTCGGCGTGCAGGAGATTCCGCAGCTCATCGGCTGAGCCGGTGTTCGGGCCGGTGGCGGGCCTGCGGCGTTGTCGGACCCGGCGGGTATTTTTTCTGTATGACTTCCGGGACGACACGCACACATCTGGTCTGGGACTGGAACGGCACGCTGCTCGACGACACGCATGCCGTCATCCAGGCGACGAACGCCGCGTTCGCGGAGGTCGAGCTGGAGCCGATCACGCTGGAGCAGTACCGGGAGATGTACACCATCCCCATACCCCGGTTCTACGAGCGGTTCCTGGGCCGGCTGCCCACGGAGGCCGAGTGGGAGCGGATGGACGAGATCTTCCACCGGTACTACGCGGAGCAGCGGGCGGCCTGTGGGCTCACGGCCGGGGTGGAGGAGCTGCTGCACCAGTGGCAGCGGGCCGGGCGCAGTCAGTCGCTCCTGAGCATGTACGGGCACGAGCAGCTGGTGCCGGTGGTCCGGGGGTACGGGATCGAACCGCGGTTCGTCCGCGTCGAGGGGCGTACGGGGCCGTCCGGCGGGAGCAAGGCGCTGCACATGGAGGAGCATTTCGCCGCGCTGGCCGGGGCGGGGGGTGTCGACGGGTTCTCGCCGGAGAACGTGGTGGTCATAGGGGACGCGCTCGACGATGCGGTGGCGGCGGCGCATGTGGGGGCGCGGGCGGTGCTGTACACCGG
>NZ_JAFEUF010000118.1 GCF_016901035.1 Streptomyces durocortorensis | reverse complement strand
CTCCCCGAGCGCCCCGACACCCCGCTCGTCCTCGTCGCCTGCTCCGGCGGCGCCGACTCCATGGCGCTCGCCTCCGCCCTCGCGTTCGAAGCCCGCAAGCTCGGCGTCCGGGCCGGCGGCATCACCGTCGACCACAACCTCCAGCCGGGCTCCGGCCTCCGCGCCGCCGAGGTCGTCACCCGGCTCGCCGCCATGGACCTCGACCCCGTCGAGGCCGTCGCCGTGCACGTCGGACGCGAGGGCGGCCCCGAGGCCGCCGCCCGCGACGCCCGCTACGCCGCGCTGGACGCCGCCGCCGAACGACACGGCGCCGCCGCCGTCCTGCTCGGCCACACCCGCGACGACCAGGCCGAGACCGTCCTCCTCGGCCTCGCCCGCGGCTCCGGCATCCGCTCGCTCTCCGGCATGGCCGCCGCCTCCGGACCGGCCGGCCGCTACCGCCGCCCCTTCCTCCAGCTCGACCGGCAGACCGCCCGCAAGGCCTGCCTGGTCCAGTCGATCCCCGTGTGGGACGACCCGCACAACATCGACCCCGCCTACACCCGCTCCCGGCTGCGCCACGAAGGGCTGCCCGCCCTGGAGAAGGCGCTCGGCAAAGGCGTCGTCGAAGCCCTCGCCCGTACCGCCCAGCTCTCCCGCGACGACGCCGACGCCCTGGACTCCTGGGCCGCCGAGGCCGAGCTGTCCGTCCGCGACGAGACCGGCCGCCTGGAGTGCGCGAAGCTCTACGCCCTGCCGCCCGCGGTACGCCGCCGGGTGCTGCGCCGCGCACTGATCGAGGCCGGCTCGCCCCCCGGCTCCCTCTTCGCCCGGCACCTCGAAGAAGTCGACCGCCTGATCACCGGCTGGCGCGGCCAGCGGGCCATCAACCTGCCCGGCCGCGTCGAGGCGCTGCGGCAGGGTGGCAGACTGGTCATTCGGCAGAGCTGACGCGCGAGCGGCTGAAGTGCAGACGAACCGCCGCCCGCCCGGGCTTACCCGGACCGGCGGGCCGGGGCGTCGGCAGCACAGAAAGAGACGTGGGTGAACGAGAAGGACATGGGTACCGACCTTCAGTCGGTGCTCCTCACCAAGGAAGAGATCGACGCGAAGCTCGTCGAGCTGGCCGCGAAGATCGACGCGGAGTACGCGGGCAAGGACCTGCTGATCGTCGGCGTCCTCAAGGGCGCGGTGATGGTCATGGCGGACCTGGCGCGCGCGCTGTCCACCCCCGTCACGATGGACTGGATGGCCGTCTCCTCGTACGGGGCGGGCACCCAGTCCTCCGGCGTCGTGCGGATCCTCAAGGACCTCGACACCGACATCAAGGGCAAGCACGTCCTGATCGTCGAGGACATCATCGACTCCGGACTGACGCTGTCCTGGCTGCTGTCCAACCTGGGCTCCCGGGAGCCGGCCTCGCTGGAGGTCTGCACCCTGCTGCGCAAGCCGGATGCCGCAAAGGTCGCGATCGATGTGAAGTGGATCGGTTTCGACATCCCCAACGAGTTCGTCGTCGGCTACGGGCTGGACTACGCGGAGAAGTACCGCAACCTGCCCTTCGTCGGCACGCTGGCCCCGCACGTCTACGGCGGCTGACCCCCGGGCGGACGGTGGGGAACCCTCACCGCCTCCGGGCCGTTGGAGCTTCGAAAGCAGGTTTCTCCGCCGCACCCAGCGGTCGCCGGTGCCCATGCTGAGGTACCGTCCGAAGAACACTCTTTTACAACAGCAGCATTTCACTACTGGGCAGGAGGGACGGGGCGACTTCGCTCCGTGTGGATGGACGTGAAGCGATACTTCCGTGGGCCGGTCATGTGGATCGTGCTGGCCGTCCTCGCCGTGGTCGTGTTGATGCAGGTCGTCGGCTCGTCGGGCGGCTACAAGACGGTGGACACCGGCAAGGTGATCCAGGCGATCAGCAAGGACCAGGTGGAGCAGGCCAAGCTGACCACCGGTGACGAACAAATCCTCAAGATCGAACTGAAGGACGGCCAGAAGCTCGAAGGCGAGTCCGGCAGCAAGTTCCAGGCGAGCTACATCGGCAACCAGGGCGTCGAGCTCGCCGACACGCTGCAGACGAAGTTCGAGGCGGGTGACATCGAGAAGGGTTACACCGTCTCGCCGTCGAAGCAGTCCCCGTTCGTCTCGATCCTCCTCTCGCTGCTGCCCTTCGTCCTCATCGTGGTCGTCTTCCTGTTTCTGATGAATCAGATGCAGGGCGGCGGTTCCAAGGTCATGCAGTTCGGCAAGTCCAAGGCCAAGCTGATCACCAAGGACACCCCCAAGACGACCTTCGCCGACGTGGCGGGATCCGACGAGGCGGTCGAAGAGCTCCACGAGATCAAGGAGTTCCTCCAGGAGCCGGCGAAGTTCCAGGCCGTCGGCGCCAAGATCCCCAAGGGCGTCCTGCTCTACGGGCCGCCCGGTACGGGCAAGACGCTGCTCGCGCGCGCCGTCGCCGGCGAGGCGGGCGTCCCGTTCTACTCGATCTCCGGTTCCGACTTCGTCGAGATGTTCGTCGGTGTCGGTGCCTCCCGAGTGCGTGACCTCTTCGAGCAGGCCAAGGCGAACGCCCCGGCGATCGTCTTCGTCGACGAGATCGACGCCGTCGGCCGCCACCGCGGCGCCGGCATGGGCGGCGGTCACGACGAGCGCGAGCAGACGCTCAACCAGCTGCTCGTCGAGATGGACGGGTTCGACGTGAAGGGCGGCGTCATCCTGATCGCCGCCACGAACCGCCCGGACATCCTCGACCCGGCGCTGCTGCGCCCGGGACGCTTCGACCGGCAGATCGCGGTCGACCGCCCCGACATGCAGGGCCGCCTGGAGATCCTCAAGGTGCACCAGAAGGGCAAGCCCGTCGCGGAGGGCGTCGACCTCGGCGCCGTCGCCCGGCGCACGCCCGGCTTCACCGGTGCCGACCTGTCGAACGTGCTCAACGAAGCGGCGCTCCTGACGGCGCGCACCGACAAGACGCGCATCGACAACGAGAGCCTCGACGAGGCGATCGACCGTGTCGTGGCGGGCCCGCAGAAGCGGACCCGGATCATGTCCGAGAAGGAGAAGAAGATCACCGCGTACCACGAGGGTGGACACGCCCTGGTCGCGGCGGCCTCCCCCCAGTCGGACCCGGTCCACAAGATCACGATCCTCTCCCGCGGCCGCGCCCTCGGTTACACGATGGTGCTCCCGGAGGAGGACAAGTACTCCACGACCCGCAACGAGATGCTCGACCAGCTGGCGTACATGCTGGGCGGGCGTGCGGCCGAGGAGCTGGTCTTCCACGACCCGACCACCGGTGCGGCGAACGACATCGAGAAGGCCACGGCGACGGCCCGCGCGATGGTCACGCAGTACGGCATGACGGAGCGCCTCGGCGCGATCAAGTTCGGCGGCGACAACTCGGAGCCCTTCCTGGGCCGCGAGATGGGCCACCAGCGCGACTACTCGGAAGAGGTCGCGGCCCTGGTCGACGAGGAGGTCAAGAAGCTCATCGAGACCGCCCACAACGACGCGTGGGAGATCCTCGTCGAGAACCGCGACATCCTCGACGCCCTGGTGCTCGAACTCCTGGAGAAGGAGACGCTGGGCAAGGACGAGATCGCGGAGATCTTCGCCCCGATCGTGAAGCGCCCCGCCCGCCCGGCCTGGACCGGATCCGCCCGACGCACCCCGTCGACGCGGCCCCCGGTGCTCTCTCCCAAGGAGCTGGCCCTCACCAACGGCGCCTCCGTCGCCAACGGTTCGGCCACCCCGCCGGAGATCGCCCCGACGGACCTGACGAAGGACATCGCCCCGTCCACCGAGGCGATTCCCGAGGACCGTCCCGAGAGCTAGCCCCGGCCCGCTCCGGTGAGACCCCCGTCACGGGGGCCGACCCGGTCCCGGAATGGATGCCGCGCCCCCCAGGTTTTAGCCTGTGGGGGCGCGGCTTTTCCGTATGCCTGCGATGTCTGGGCGCGAACCCGCGCACGGGACAGCACAGAGGAACGAGGCACAGATGACCGACCCGGTGACGTTGGACGGCCAGGGTTCGATCGGCGAATTCGACGAGAAGCGGGCCGAGGCGGCCGTACGCGAACTGCTGATCGCCGTCGGGGAGGACCCGGACCGCGAGGGTCTGCGGGAGACGCCGGGGCGGGTGGCGCGGGCGTACAAGGAGATATTCGCGGGCCTGTATCAAGAGCCCGAGGACGTTCTGACGACCACGTTCGACCTGGGTCACGACGAGATGGTGCTGGTCAAGGACATTGAGGTGTTCTCGACCTGTGAACATCATCTGGTGCCGTTCAGGGGCGTCGCGCACGTCGGCTACATCCCCGCCTCCACCGGGAAGATCACCGGCCTGTCCAAGCTGGCCCGGCTGGTCGACGTCTACGCCCGCCGCCCGCAGGTCCAGGAACGGCTGACGACCCAGATCGCGGAGTCCCTCATGTCGATCCTGGAGCCGCGCGGCGTCATCGTCGTCGTCGAGTGCGAGCACATGTGCATGTCGATGCGCGGGATCCGCAAGCCGGGCGCGAAGACGCTGACCTCCGCGGTGCGCGGTCAGCTCCGCGACCCCGCGACGCGCGCCGAGGCGATGAGCCTCATCATGGCGCGCTGACGCCCCGGAATACGGAACAAGGGCCCGCCTGCCGCTGACGAGCAGCAGTCGGCCCCCCCGTCGTGCGTTACGCCGCAGCCGTGCCCGTGCCGTCGTGGTCGTTGCCGTCCTCCGGGAGGCGGCAGACGCGTTCCAGGAAGAAGGCGGCCGCGATGACGCCGATGCCGGCGATCACCGCCGCGCCCGCGTAGATGGCCTGGTCGCGGCGGGGCGGGATGTCGAGGTAGCTCAGGAGGAAGACGCCGGTGCCGCCGTACATGCCGGCGACCAGGGCGGCGACCAAGGCGCTCGCCTGGCCGAAGACGACCGCGCGGGCCGCGAACAGGGGCTCGACGCCCTTGGCGCCGGGGCGGCGTTCGCGCTGGGCGCGGAGGCGGGTGCGGGTGGAGAGGGCGGTCGCGAGGAGGATCACCGCGATCACCGCGAGCACGATCGACGCGGCCAGCGGGACGCTCGGCAGGGTGCCGAAGGAGTCCCAGAGGCGGGCCCCGCCCCAGGAGAGGACACCGGCGGCGGCGAAGAGGCCCGCCAGTACCCCGAGCCGTAGTTGCTTCACCGAGTGAGCCGCCCTTCGCGCCGCCTGTGCCCGGTCCGGCCGTGCGCCGGACCACCGTCCGTCGAGCCTAACGATTACTCCGGCAGGCGCAGTTCCAGGTCGGCGCGGGGCAGCACGCTGTCGCGGCCGACCTGTGCGAGGAGCTGGGCCACCGCTCCGGCGCCGGGCAGCTGGGCCTCGGGGTCCACGTCGTGCCAGGGGGCGAGGACGAAGGCCCGCTCGTGGGCGCGGGGGTGGGGGAGCGTGAGCACGGGGTCGTCGGAGAGGACGTCGGCGTACGACACGATGTCGACGTCGATGGTGCGCGGGCCCCAGCGCTCCTCGCGGACCCGGTCGAAGGCCTCCTCGACGGCCTGGCCGCGCTCCAGCAGGGAGGCGGGGGGCAGCGTCGTCTTCACGAGGATGACGGCGTTGAAGTACGACGGCTGGGAATTCGCCTCGACGCCCCAGGGCTCCGTCTCGTACACCGGGGAGACGGCCTTGACCCGCAGGCCCGGGGTGTCCTCCAGGGCGTCGACGGCCCCCTGGAGGGTCTCCAGGCGGTTGCCCAGGTTGGAGCCGAGGGAGATCACGGCCATCTTGGGGTTGGAGAGCGTGACGTCGGCGGCGTCCACCTGCCGGACGACGGCGGTCGGAACCGGCTGTACGGTCGGGTCGCTCTGCCCTTCGGTCGAAAATGCAGTCATGCTCGGCTCCGGGTGATGGTGATGGTCACGTCGTCGAAGGGGACGGTGATCGGCGCGTCCGGCTTGTGCACCACGACCTCGACCTCCTGGACGCCTTCGTGCTTCAGGCACTGCTGGGCGATGCGCTCGGCGAGCGTCTCGATCAGATCGACCGGTTCGCCGGTCACCACGTCGACGACCTCCTCGGCCACCACGCCGTAATGCACGGTGCGGGCCAGGTCGTCGGTGGCTGCCGCGGGGCGGGTGTCGAGGCCGAGCACCAGGTCGACGATGAAGGTCTGGCCCTCTTCCCGTTCCCGGGGGAAGACGCCGTGGTGCCCACGGGCCTTGAGGCCGCGCAGCGCGACACGATCCACGCGAATCACTCCTGCTGTCGTTGGTCGAGAGGCACCCGGCCGCGTGCGGGCGGCGAGGTGCCTTCTTTCGAATCTACCTGCGAGCACCGGCAGTGCTCGCCCGTGGGGGCCATGGACAACGCCTCACCGGGCTGGTAGCCGCCCATACCCCTCGGTGATCGGTTCCAATCCCTACCGGTCCCGTACCCACTCGGGAGGGTGTTTCCTACCCGGGAAGGGGTTTCCCCGTCGGGAGGGGGACTCTCCGTCAGGAAGGGGTCTCCTCGTCGTCGTCCTCGTCGGACTCCGTCAGGACGGGCGACCCGTGGTGGGACCAGAGCTTCCAGCCGTCGGGAGTGCGCCGGAACACGTTCGTGGCGACGACCAGCTGGCCCACCAGCGGTCCCAGCGCGTTGCCCTCCTCGGCCGGGCCGCCGCTGAGGATGTTCTCGGTGCAGGTGACCAGCGCGGTGTCGCCGGTCATCGCGATGTTGACGTCGGTCAGGAAGAACTGGATGTACTCGGTGTTCGCCATGATCAGGGCGTAACTGCGCAGCACCTCGCCCCGCCCCGTGAGCACCGGCCAGCCGGGGTGGACGCAGGAGACGGTGAGGTCCTCGCCGGGCAGCCAGCTCCCGGCGAGCGCCTCGTGGTCGCCGCGTTCCAGCGCCTCGTAGAAGGCGGTGTTGGCGGCCTCGACCTCCGCGATGTCGGCGGCGGCCTGTGCGTGCTCCTCGTTCACGCGGCTCCCTCGACTGCGCGGGCGACGCGGACCGCGTCGGCGGTGGCCCGCACCTCGTGGACCCGGACCGCCCAGGCGCCGGCCTGCGCGGCGAGGGCCGAGACGGCCGCGGTCGCCGCGTCGCGTTCGCGGGCGGGCGGCGGGGCGGCCGCCCCCGGACCGGTCAGGACGTGGCCCAGGAAACGTTTGCGGGAGGCGGCCACCAGCAGCGGGCGGCCCAGGGCGTGCAGCTCGGTCAGGTGCGCGACGAGCTTCAGGTCGTGGGCGGCGTCCTTCGCGAAGCCGAGGCCGGGGTCGATGACGACGCGCTCCGGGGCGACCCCGCCCGCGATCACCGCTTCCATCCGCTGCCGCAGCTCGTCGATGACCTCGGCGACGACGTCCCCGTACACCGCGCGGCTGTTCATCGACTCGCTGAAGCCGCGCCAGTGCATCACGACGAACGGGACCTCGGCGGCGGCGACGGCCGGGATCATGTCCGGGTCGGCGAGGCCGCCGCTGACGTCGTTGACCAGGACGGCCCCGGCGGCGACGGCCTGCTCGGCGACGCGGGCGCGCATGGTGTCCACGGAGACGGTGACGCCCTCGGAGGCCAGGCCCTTGACGACCGGGATCACCCGGCGCAGCTCCTCGGCCTCGTCCACCCGGCTGGCGCCGGGACGGGTCGACTCGCCGCCCACGTCCACCAGGTCCGCACCCTCGGACATCAGGTGCAGGCCGTGCTTGACCGCCACCGTGGTGTCGAACCAGCGGCCGCCGTCGGAGAAGGAGTCGGGCGTCACGTTGACGACGCCCATGACCGCGCAGCGGTCCCACTCCGGCAGCCCTCGGACCGTGCCCCGCGTGCGTGACGTACTCATACGACCAGACTAGGGCGTGTCGTCCGGATCACGCCGCGCTCACCTCGTGCTCCGGGCGCGTACGCGCGGTGTGACCGCACGGGCGGGGCGTGCGGGGCCGGAACGGGCGTGGCGGCGAGAGGTTCACGAAGCCCTCCGCCCGCATCGCCGCGATCCCGATGCGGGGCAGGTCGCGGCTGGTGCGGAAGACCACGAAGCGGGGCTCCCAGCGGGGCTTGAACTTGGCGTTGAACCTGTACAGCGACTCGATCTGGAACCAGCGGGAGAGGAAGACGAGGAGCCCTCGCCAGCAGCGCAGCACCGGGCCCGCGCCGAGCCGCTCGCCGCGGGCCAGCGCGGAGCGGAACATCGCGAAGTTCAGCGAGACCCGGGCGACGCCGAGCTTCCCGGCGGCCTGGAGGGAGGCGACGATCAGCAGCTCGTTCATGCCGGGGTCGGCCGCGCGGTCGCGGCGCATCAGCTCCAGGGACATCCCGTCGCGCCCCCACGGTACGAAGTGGAGGACGGCCTTCAGGTCGCCGTGCGGGGAGCCCTCCGTACCGGAGCCGGGCAGGTGGGCGGTGGCGATCACGCAGTCGCCGTCGGCCGGGTCGCCGATCCGGCCGAGCGCCATGGAGAAGCCGCGTTCGGTGTCGGTGCCGCGCCAGTCGGCGGCGGCGCGGCGGATGCGGTCCAGCTCGGCGTCGCCGATGTCACGTGCCCGCCGGACCCGGGTCTCGTAGCCGCCGCGTTCGATGCGCTTGACCATCTGGCGGACGTTGCGCATGGCGCGTCCGGCGAGGGAGAAATCCGCCACGTCGACCACCGCCTCGTCGCCCAGCTCCAGGGCGGTGAGGCCGGTCTCGCGGATCCAGACCTGGCCGCCGGTCTCGCTGCAGCCCATCACGGCGGGGGTCCAGGAGTGCGCCCGCGCCTCGTCCATGAAGCGCTCGATCGCGCCCGGCCAGGCCTCCACGTCGCCGATGGGGTCGCCGCCGGCCAGCATCACCCCGGAGACGACCCGGTAGCAGACGGCGGCCTTGCCGCTGGGGGAGAAGACGACGCCCTTGTCGCGGCGGAGCGCGAAGTGGCCGAGCGAGTCCCGGCCACCGTGCCGCTCCAGCAGCTCCCGCAGCCGGCTCTCGTCGTCCTCGGTGAGGCGGGCGGCCGGGTGTTCGGGGCGGAAGGCGAGGTAGATGGTGGTGACGGCGGTCAGCAGGCCGAGCGCGCCGAGTGAGTAGGCCACCGTCCCGCTGGTCCTCCCGGCGTAGTCGACGGGGCCCTCGACGCCGAACAGGCCGTACAGCACGTGCTGGAGACGGTCGGCGATCGACGGGTCGCCGACGACCCGGCCGGGGTGGACGCTGACGATGACCAGCCCGAGCCCCAGCGAACCGGCCCCGAGCAGCACGAAGTTGGCAAGCGCCCGCCAGCGGCTGCGCGGGTCGGGCAGCGCCCGGAACTGGTCGCGATGGCGTACCAGCAGCCAGCAGAGCGTCAGCGAGACGAGCACGCCGACGATCGAGTGGCGGTACGCGAACTGGGCCACGGCCCCCACGGGCAGCAGGACCACCGCCGCCCGCCAGGCCCGCCGCTTGTGCCGCTTCAGCCCGTGCGCGAGCAGGAGCAGGAGCATCCCCGCGCTGAGCGAGAGCGCGGCGGCGAACGGGCCGAGCGCCCCGGGGAGCACCTCGGCGAGGGTGTGCATCCGGCTGTGCCGGAAGCGGGGGAAGACCCCGGCGGCGACGTCGATCAGCCCGACGACGGTGCAGGCGGTGCCGACAAGGGCGGGTACGGATTCGGGACGCGGCCCGCGCAGCAGCCGGCGGACGCCGCGCAGCGTGCGTGTCCGGCGCGTCCGGTGCGGCCGGTGCGGAACCGATACTGACTTATCCCCATCTAGCGTGACAGACATCGTTTCCTGTGGCTTCGCGAGAGATTCCTGTAGTCCGTCCCCGGGCCGGGGCCCTGCGGACGGTGTGCGCCCTCTAGGACGTGGGCCGGGGAGTGCGGGTTCACCCACATTTCGGAAATTCCCCGCATCCGCACCTCTACGTCATCGCGGAGAGAGCACGCTCATGGGTCTCGCCGGCGTTGGAGTGGCTGAGCGCCCGGCTCGGCGAGGGCTGAACCGGGCCGGGCAGGGCAGGGCAGGGCCGGGCCGGGCCGGGAGAGCCGGGGTCGGGGCCGCCCCGCCCCGGATGGTCCTACGCGGTCGCCACCGTCTCCACCGCGACCTCCGCGCGCGGTACGTCCTGGGCGTCCGCGTCGATCGAGCGGCGCAGGGCCTCGTGCAGCCGGGCGGGGGTCAGGACGCCGAGGAAGCGGCCCTCGCTCTCCTTGTCGATGACCGCGATCCAGCCCGCGTCGTGCTGGAGCATGGTGGCGAACGCCTGCTTGAGGGGTGCGCCGAGCGGGAGCCAGGCCTCCATCCGGCGGGCGTACTCGCGGACGGTGCCCTCGGCCGTGGCGTCGGCGGTCGCGTCGGCGGGGATCCAGCCGTGGAGGTTGTCCCGGCCGTCCAGGACGACCGCCCAGCGCGCGCCCTCGGCCCTGAGCCGTTCGGTGGCCGTGGCCAGCGGGTCGTCGAGGTGGACGACCGGCGGCTGGTCGAGGTCGCTCTCCTCGATCGGCGTCACCGAGAGCCGTTTGAGTCCGCGGTCCGCGCCGACGAAGTCGGCCACGTACGGGGTGGCGGGAGCCCCGAGCACGGTGGCGGGGGAGTCGAACTGCTCGATGCGGCCCTGTCCGTAGACAGCGATGCGGTCGCCGAGGCGGACGGCCTCCTCGATGTCGTGCGTGACGAACAGCACGGTCTTACGGACCTGGGCCTGGAGTTTCAGGAATTCGTTCTGGAGGCGTTCGCGGACGACCGGGTCGACCGCTCCGAAAGGCTCGTCCATGAGGAGAACGGGCGGATCGGCGGCCAATGCGCGGGCCACGCCCACGCGTTGACGCTGCCCGCCGGAAAGTTGTTCCGGATAGCGGTCACCATAAACGGAAGGGTCGAGTCCGACGAGGTCGAGGAGTTCGGCGGCGCGTTCGCGTCCCTTTCCGCGCTTCCAGCCCAGCAAGTGGGGAACGGTCGCGGTGTTCTCCAGCACCGTCTTGTGCGGGAAGAGGCCCACCTGCTGGATCACGTAGCCGATGCGGCGGCGCAGGTCGACGGGGTCGACGGTGGATATGTCGTCCCCGTCGAGGAATATCCGGCCCTCGGTCGGTTCGATCAGCCGGTTCACCATCTTCATGGTGGTCGTCTTGCCGCAGCCGGAAGGTCCGACGAGCGTGACCAGTTCACCCTCGGCGACCTCGAAGGAAAGGTCGTCGACGGCGGTGGTGCCATCGGCGTACCGCTTGGTGACGTGCTCGAAACGGATCATGGTTCCCCATTGTGGAGGGCGTTCTGTGAAGGGCATGTTGCCGGAATGCGACAGCCTCCGCGATTGTCAGTGGTCGAGGATAGGCTCGTCAGTCATCAGTTCGATCCGGGCGATCCGGGGCATCCGGCGTGACGAGGGAAAGCAGGAGGTGGGGGGCGGATGGCCGAGCAGAGCTGCCTGGTGACGAACGACTGGATCTGCGGGGAGTATCTGCGCTCCCGCAGCCAGGAGTTGATCGACGCGACCGTGCAGCACATCGGGATCACGGTGGTCTCGGTGCTGATCGGGCTCGCGGTGGCCCTCCCGCTGGCGCTGCTGGCCCGCCGGGGTCCGCGCTTCGCCGGACCGGTGCTCGGGCTGACGACCGTGCTCTACACCGTGCCCTCGCTGGCGATGTTCTCGCTCCTGCTGCCCCTGTTCGGGCTGTCGGCCGCGCTCGTCGTCACGGGCCTGGTGCTCTATTCGCTGACCATCCTCGTGCGCAACATCCTGGCCGGGCTCGAAGCGGTGCCGCAGGAGGCCAGGGAGGCCGCCCGCGGCATGGGGTACGGGCCGGCCCGGCTCCTGTGGGAGGTGGAGCTCCCGCTGGCACTGCCCGCGGTGATGGCGGGGCTGCGGATAGCCACCGTGTCGACGGTCGCGCTGACCACGGTCGGATCGCTCGTCGGCAAGGGGGGCCTCGGCAATCTCATCGAGGACGCGCTGCCCAGCTTCTTCAAGGCCCAGGTGCTCACCGCCGCGGTGCTGTGCGTGCTGCTCGCGGTGACGGCGGACCTGCTGCTGCTCGGCCTCCAGCGGCTGTTGACGCCCTGGACCCGGATATCCGGGGCGGTCGTCCCGCCGTCCGGCCCCGTGAAAGCCGAGGCGTCCGCGTCCGGCCCGGTGAAGGCGAAGGCGTCCGCGTCCGTCCCGGCGAAGACAGAGGTGGGCTGACCCGTGGGAGTCATCGGCGACGCCTGGACCTGGCTGACCACCGGGGCCAACTGGTCGGGGGACGGCGGGGCCGCGCACCGGCTCGGCGAGCATCTGTACGTGAGCGGGGTCGCCCTCGCGGTGGCCTGCGCGATAGCCCTGCCGCTCGCCCTGTATCTGGGGCACATCGGCAAGGGGGGCGCCCTCGCGGTGAACCTCTCCAACGTGGGGCGGGCCGTCCCGGTCTTCGCGGTGCTGGCCCTCTTCATGGTCACGCCCCTGCGCAACTCGGGGTACTGGCCCACGATCATCGCGCTGGTGCTGTTCGCGGTGCCGCCGCTGCTGACCAACGCCTATGTCGGGATGCGGGAGGTGGACCGGGCCGTGGTGGAGGCCGCGCGCGGCATGGGGATGTCGGGCGGGCAGCTCTTCGTCCGGGTCGAGCTGCCGCTCGCCTACCCGATGATCATGACCGGGCTGCGGTCCGCGGCCGTCCAGGTCGTGGCCACCGCGTCGATCGCCGCGATGGTCGGCCTCGGCGGCCTGGGCCGGATCATCACCGCCGGGTTCAACACCTACGACACCGCCCAGGTCTTCGCGGGCGCGGTCCTGGTCGCCGGTCTCGCCCTGGTGGTGGAGGGCGTGCTGGCTGGCCTGGACCGGCTGCTCTCCCCGCTGCGCCGCCGCAGGCCCGCGTGAGCGCACAGCCCATTTTTTTCGACGTGCTTTCTTCTGGTCACTTTCTTCACTTTCTTCTGTTCGGACGGAGAACAACACATGAGCAGGACCTCGCGGATAGCCGGAGCGGTCATCGGCATGGTGGCGCTGGCCGGGTCGCTGGCGGCCTGCGGCGGCGACAGCCTGGAGCAGGAGAAGGGCGGTTCGGACTCCTCGGCCGGTGACGGGAAGAAGGGCTCGCTGGTCGTCGGTTCGGCCTCGTTCACCGAGTCCAAGGTGCTCGCCGAGCTGTACGCCCAGATCCTCGGCGACGCCGGGTACAGCACCTCGGTCACCACGGTGAAGAACCGTGAGCTGTACGAGCCCTCGGTGGAGAAGGGCGAGATCGACGTCGTACCGGAGTACGCCGCCACGCTCGCCGAGTTCCTCAACGCCAAGGTCAACGGGGCGGACGAGGCCCAGGCCGAGCCGGTGGCCTCCGGGGACGTCGAGGCCACGGTCTCCGCGCTGAAGCAGCTCGCCGAGCCGCTGGGGCTCACGGTCCTCCCGGCCGGCAAGGCCGTGGACCAGAACGCCTTCGCGGTGTCGAAGGAATTCGCCGAGAAGAACAGCCTCAAGACGCTTTCCGATCTCGGGAAGTCGAAGCTGAAGGTGAAGATCGCGGCGGGCGACGAGTGCGAGGTGCGGCCGTTCTGCGCACCCGGTCTGAAGAAGGCGTACGGCATCGACGTCACCGGGATCGACCCCACGGGCGTCGGTACGCCGGTGTCCAAGCAGGCCGTCCGGGACGGCAAGGCCCAGCTGGTCCTGACGACCACCACGGACGCGGTGCTGGACGGGCTGGTGTTCCTGGAGGACGACAAGAAGCTCCAGAACGCGGACAACGTGCTGCCGGTCCTGAATACCAAGGACGCGGGCGACCCGGAGATCGCCGACGCGCTGGGCAAGCTCACCGCCGCGCTCACCACGGAGGATCTCGCCGAGCTGAACCGGAAGGTCGACGCGGAGCGGGCCAAGCCGGCCGATGTGGCCAAGGAGTATCTGGAGTCGAAGGATCTGATCGAGAAGTAGTTCTTGATCAATAGGCAAAGGACCGTGGAGAGGACTGGCCGTGGAGAGGGCTTCCGGGGGGCCGCGAGGTAACCGGCGGGGAACAGATTTCCGGGCGGCTCCCCAAGTGGCCCGCACACACGGTAAATTTCAGGCCATGCCACGTGGACGCCACCGCCATTCGCCGCCCCTCCACAGAATCCTGCCCCCCTCCGTGGTGGCGGGAGTGTCGGTCGTCGGTGCAGCCGGCGCCTGGCTGCTGGCCGAACCCCTGGTCCTGCGCGGCCTGGTGGCCGCCGTGGCGGCCGCCGCCGTGACCGGTGCGTATCTGATGCGCAGCTGGGACCGGGCGGCGGGGCTGCGGGTCGCCGAGCTGACCCGGGCCCGTGCCAGTGACGAATGGCGGGCCGAGGAGCGGATAGCCGAGCTGGAGCAGGATCTGGAGGAGTCGCGCGAGCTGCGCACCCGTCTGGAGACCAAGCTCCGGCGCAAGCGGGTGGAGCTCGCGGGGCTGCGCGGCGAGCACGCCGGACTGCTGCGGCGCTACGCCAACGCCGAGACCGAGCGGGCCAGCGCGCTGGAGGGCCGCAGGCAGCTCGCCATCGAGGCCGCGGCCCCCAAGGAGCTGCTGCCCGCGCGCTCGACGCCGACCCCCGAGTCGTACCGGCGCGCGGACGAGGCCCTGATGAACCTCACGCGCAACGCGGCGCTCCAGGAGACCCGCCGCACGGTGGAGGCGGTCCGGCAGCGCCAGCTCGCCGTCGCCGACCGGCACCGGGATGCGGAGGCAGAGAGCCCGCAGGGGAAGCACGCGGCGGCCACCGGGGCGGGCGAGCACCGGGACCACCAGCACGGCCGCCCCTCGACCAACCCGCCCGCCCCGGCCGCGAACACCCAGAACGCGCAAGCCCAGAACGCGCAAGCCCAGAACGCGCAAGCCCAGAACGTGCACGCCGAGAAGGCGGACGCCCGGAACGCCAACGCCCAGAACGTGGCCACACGGGCGCTCGCCAAGGCCCCGGCCGCCATCGCGCCCGTGCGTGTGCCGCGGGCGATCCCGGCCGCCTCGGCCGTCGTCCCGTACGCCACCGCGCGCCGCCACCTGGCGCCTCAGGGCAACTTCGACTTCTTCGGCACCCAGAACGCCCAGAAGGCGAACGCCGCGATCGAGTCGGTGCAGAACGAGGACCTCGCGGACGTCGTCGGCGAGGAGGCGCTCGCCGCCCACCGCACGGGCGCCGTGCCGAACCAGGCCGTCGGCAAGGTCATCGACCTCACCGCGCACGACGAGACCGAGCAGATCGACGTGGCACAGCTGCGCGGCGCGGTCTCCTGAGCCCCAAGAGGCCCGGGCCCGCCCGCCACGTGGTCCGCTACTTGTCGATGTCCCCGACGACGAAGAACAGCGACCCCAGGATCGCCACCATGTCGGCGACCAGGGTGCCCGGCAGCAGCTCGGTGAGCGCCTGGATGTTGTTGAACGAGGCGGAGCGCAGCTTCAGCCGGTAGGGCGTCTTCTCGCCCTTGGACACCAGGTAGTAGCCGTTGACGCCGAGCGGGTTCTCCGTCCAGGCGTACGTGTGGC
This sequence comes from Streptomyces durocortorensis, assembly GCF_016901035.1. GTDB lineage: Bacteria > Actinomycetota > Actinomycetes > Streptomycetales > Streptomycetaceae > Streptomyces > Streptomyces durocortorensis. The sequence continues at coordinate 6,213 of NZ_JAFEUF010000118.1, read as the reverse complement.
CCTCGGGGGCCTTGAGCACCTTGGGCAGCCGCTGGTTGATCGGCCCGGGCTCCAGGCCGGCCATCCGGTCCAGGCAGGCGTCCGCCAGGTCCAGGGAGTTGAGCGTCTGCTCCAGCAGGCACTCGAAGCGGGCCAGGCAGTCGCCCTCGGTCCGGGTGACGACCTTCAGGGTGTCCTGGAGCTCCCCGTACGCGAGATACGGCTCGTCGCGCCGCAGGTCGAAGCCGACGCCCGAGGCGCGGGCGATCGGCCCCGACACCCCGTACGCGTGCACCGCTGCGGCGGACAGCACGCCCACGTCGCGCGTACGGCCCCGGAAGATCTCGTTGCCGAGGACGAGGTTCTCGTACACGTCCATGCGGGAACGGACGGAGGCGACGGCGTCGCGGACCCGCCCGGCCCAGCCCGCCGGGACGTCCTCCTTGAGGCCGCCGACCCGGTTGAACATGTAGTGCATCCGGCCGCCGGAGACCTCCTCCATCACCGCCTGGAGCTCCTCGCGCTCCCGGAAGGCGTGGAAGACCGGGGTGATGCCGCCGAGTTCGAGGGGGTAGGAGCCGAGGAACATCAGGTGGTTGAGGACCCGGTTCAGCTCGGCGAGCAGCGTCCGCGTCCACACCGCGCGCTCGGGGACCTCCATGCCGAGCATCCGCTCGACGGCCATCACCACGCCCAGCTCGTTCGAGAACGCGGACAGCCAGTCGTGCCGGTTGGCGAGCATGATGATCTGCCGGTAGTCGCGCGCCTCGAAGAGCTTCTCCGCGCCCCGGTGCATATAGCCGATGACCGGCTCCGCGTGCTGGACGCGCTCGCCGTCCAGCACGATCCGCAGCCGGAGGACCCCGTGCGTCGAGGGGTGCTGGGGACCGATGTTCAGCACCATGTCGGTGCTCTCCGCCGCTCCGCCGATGCCGATCGTCGTCTCCGTCATGCGGGACAGTATTCCCTGCGCCCGCTGTGCGGGAGCGGTCACCCGGGCTCCGGTAGCCCCACCCGGTGCAGCAGCCAGCCGAAGTCGCCGAGGCCGCCGCGCGCGGTCAGCTCCGCCGCCTCGCCCGCCGCAGCCAGCCCCCGTACGTAACCCGCCGGATCGGTGGCAGCCAGGCTCAGCGGCGGCCGGTCGCCGCCGATGCCGAGGCGGTGCAGCGCCGCCCGCTGGTCGGTCAGCTCGGTGCTCGCGTGCGCCACGGCCGAAGACACCGCCGCCGCGCAGGCGTCCAGCGCCACATGGGCCGTCAGGTCGCAGGAGCCGTCCGGCACCGGACGCGCCTCGCGCCCGCCCCGGAAGCCGGTCAGCGTCCCGAAGGGCGGCCGGGCGCCCCGTACATGCGCGTAGTCCACCGCCACCGCGAGACCTGCGGTCAGCGAGCCGACCGCCCGCGCCCAGGCCGCGTCCCGGGGCCGGCCGATCTCCGCCCGCTCGCCCGGCCCGGACAGCGGCCACCAGCGCTCCAGCCACGCCGCGTCCGCCCCGGTCACCGGCGGACCGAGCCGCTCCGCCCCGTCCGAGGTCCGCACCTGGACGTACCGGGGGACGCCGTCCGCGTCCGCCTCGGCCACCTCCACCGGAACGTTGTCCAGCCACTCGTTGGCGAACAGCAGCCCGGTGACCCCGGCGGGCAACTCCGCGCACCACTCGATCCGGGGATCCAGCCCCGGGGGCCGGGCCGCGACCTCGACGGCGTACGGGATCACCTCCAGCCCCTGTGGCACCTCCAGCCCCTGTGGCACCTCCAGCCCCTGTGGCAGCGCGGCCAGCACTCCGGTCAGCAGCTCGCCCCGCCCCGCCCCGACGTCGACCAGCGCGACCGTGCCGGTGTCCAGCTCTCGTGCGATTCCGGTCAGCAGCCGGGCCACCGCGGTCGCGAACAGCGGTGAGGCGTGCACCGAGGTACGGAAGTGGCCCGCCGGCCCCTCCGGGCTCCGCAGCGGGCTGCGATAAAAGCCCCTATCCCCGTACAGAGCGGCCTCAGCCGCCTCCCGCCAACCGCGCCACTCGTCCGTCACATGGGCAAGTCTCCACCTTGGGGAGTACGGTCCCAGGACCTGGATCGGCCCTCCGGTTGACCCGGGCACCTATCCGCTGTCCCTACGCTGGGTTACGTGCAGCGCCTCTACGACTTCATCCGCAGACACCCGACGGGCGTCGACGGCTTCTGGGCCGTCTTCCTCCTCGGGCTCTCCGGCATGTCGATGGTCTCGGGCATGTACGACGCCGGGCGCGAGGAGATCGTCGCGGTCCCGGTCGCGCTGGGGTTCTCCACCGTCGTGGCGCTGCGCCGCAAGGCCCCCGAGAAGATGCTGCTGCTCGCCATCCTGGTGGGCGTCGTCCAGCTGGTGTTCGACGTCCGGCCGGGCGTCGGGAACTTCGCGATGCTGGTGATCACCTACACGGTGGCCACGGTCGGGGAGCGCTGGGCCTCCCGGCTCGCCCTGATCGGCAGTCTGAGCGCGGCGGCCCTGTCCCAGCTGCGGTGGGAGGCCGAGCCCGGCGGGTCCTGGGTCCAGGTGATCTTCGTGACGGTCATCATGACCGTGCCGTTCGTGCTGGCCTGGGTGCTCGGGGACTCGCTGCGGACCCGGCGGGCCTACTTCGACCAGCTGGAGGAGCGTGCCGCCCGCCTGGAGCGGGAACGCGAGGCGCAGTCCAAGGTCGCGGTCGCCGCCGAGCGCGCCCGGATCGCCCGCGAGCTGCACGACGTCGTCGCGCACAACGTGTCCGTGATGGTCGTTCAGGCCGACGGCGCCGCCTACGTCATGGACGCCGCCCCCGACCAGGCCAAGCAGGCCCTGGAGACCATCTCCGGCACCGGCCGCCAGGCGCTCGCGGAGATGCGGCGGCTGCTCGGGGTGCTGCGGACCGGTGACGCCCCGGAGAGCGGGGAGTACGTCCCCCAGCCCGACGTCGAACAGATCGAGGACCTGGTCGCGCAGGTGCGGCAGACCGGCCTGGAGGTCGACTTCAAGGTCGAGGGCACCCCGCGGCCGCTGCCCAGCGGCGTGGAGCTGACCGCGTACCGCGTGGTGCAGGAGGCCCTGACGAACACCCGCAAGCACGGCGGGCCCGACGCCGGGGCCAGCGTCCGGCTGGTCTACTTCGACGACGGCCTCGGCCTGCTGATCGAGGACGACGGCCGGGGCGCGGCGCACGAGCTGTACGAGGACGGCGGCGCGGACGGCGCCGGGCACGGAATGATCGGGATGCGGGAGCGGGTCGGCATGGTCGGAGGCACCCTGGACGCGGGGCCCCGGCCCGGCGGCGGCTTCCGGATCAGCGCCCTGCTGCCGCTCAAACCCCCGGGCTGACCGGCCTCACGACCCCTCCGACTCCTCCGGTCCAACTCCTCCGATCCGACTCCTCCGCCCCCTCCGACCACGACCGATCCCCAGGAACCGACCCCCAGGACAGGACGCGATCCTCATGACCATGGCCATCCGCGTGATGCTCGTCGACGACCAGGTGCTGCTGCGGACCGGCTTCCGGATGGTGCTCGCCGCCCAGCCCGACATGGAGGTCGTCGCCGAGGCCGGGGACGGGGCGGAGGCGATCGAGATCCTGCGGTCCACGGCCGTCGACGTGGTCCTGATGGACGTCCGCATGCCCCGGCTGGACGGCGTCGAGGCGACGCGTCGCATCTGCGCGCAGCAGGACCCGCCGAAGGTGCTCATCCTGACCACCTTCGACCTCGACGAGTACGCCTTCTCCGGGCTCAAGGCGGGGGCCAGCGGCTTCATGCTCAAGGACGTGCCGCCCGCCGAGCTGCTCGCTGCGATCCGTTCCGTGCACAGCGGCGACGCGGTCGTCGCCCCGTCCACCACCCGCCGGCTGCTCGACCGCTTCTCGCCGATGCTGCCCAGCGGCGACAAGGAGCCGAAGAACAAGCACGTCGGCAAGCTCACCGAACGCGAACGTGAAGTCATGCTCCTGGTCGCCCAGGGCCTGTCGAACGGGGAGATCGCGGCCCGGCTCGTGCTCTCCGAGGCCACGGTCAAGACGCACGTCGGCCGCATCCTCACCAAGCTGAACCTCCGCGACCGGGTCCAGGTCGTCGTCCTCGCCTACGAGACCGGCCTGGTCAGGGCCGGCGGCGGCGCGGGCTGAGGAGAGGCGGGAGGCCGGCCGTGGGCACGCTGCTGTGGATCAACGGACCGTTCGGGGGCGGCAAGACCCAGACGGCGTACGAGCTGCACCGGCGGCTCCCCGGCAGCGTGGTCTGCGACCCCGAGCACATCGGCTTCGGGCTGCACCGGACCCTGCCGCCCCGCCTGCGCGGCGACTTCCAGGACCTGACGTCCTGGCGCTCCGGCGTACGCGAGGTGCTCGGCGTCGCCGCCGGGAGCCACCCGGGGCCGGTGATCGTCCCGATGACGCTGGTCGACCCGGGGTACTTCGCCGAGATCGTCGGGCGGCTGCGCGAGGACGGCCACACCGTCCACCACAGCACCCTGCTCGCCGACCGGGACACGGTCCTGCGCCGGCTGCGCGAACGCGGTCTCGGGCGCGGGCTGAAGCGGGAGAGCTTCGCGGTGGGCCGGCTGGACGACTGTCTGGAGCGGCTCGCGCGCCCGGAGTTCGCCCGCCACATCCGTACGGACCGGGCGACGGTCCCGCAGGTGGCGGACCTGGTGGCCGGGGCGGCGGGCCTGACGCCGCTGCCGGACACGGACGGCCGGCTGCGGCACCGGCTGCGGCGGACCTGGACGGGCGTGCGGCACATCCGCTTCGACTGACACCCCGGGCTGAGGGGAGCCGGACCGGGCCGAGGAGGAGCCGAATCGGGCCGAGGAGGCAGCTGAGGCATTCCGGGCCGAGGGGGCACCCAGGGCCTGAAGGGAGGGCAGGCTCAGCGCAGGACACCCTCCAGGAAGTCGCTGCCGAGCCGCGCGACGACCGTCAGGTCCAGCTGGTGCAGGACGTAGCGCCCCCGCCGGCGCGTGGTGACCAGGCCCGCCTTCTTGAGCACGGACAGATGCCGGGACACCTCCGGCGAGGTGATGCTGTGCGACTCGGCCAGTTCGCCGGTGGTGTACGGGGAGCGGGCGAGGTTGCGGCACAGCCTCATCCGCATCGGGTGGGCCAGGGCCTCCATCCGCAGCTGGAGCTGTTCCACGGAGGCGGGGGACGGCAGATCCGGCATCCGGACCGGATAGTGGATCACCGGCCGCCAGTGATGGGCGTGCAGCACCGTCAGGTGCGGCCAGCCGAAGCTGGTGGGGACGAGGGTGAGCCCGACGCCGACGTCCGGGGCGACGGCGGTGGTCCGGCCCTCGGTCAGCTTGTCGACCGTGATCCGCTCGGCGGTCTCGTCCAGCGTCAGGGCGGAGGAGACCGCACCGATCGCCTCGGCGAGCCCCTTGCGCCGCAGCAGCTCGGTCTTGTGCCGGGCGTCGGCGACCAGCTGGACGGAGACCCGCTGCCAGGTGTCCGCGAAGAACGCCTGGTCGCAGTCCTCCAGGAGCCGCCGGATCCACCCGCGTACGGAGACGGGGTCGGTCAGCAGCCGCTTGGTGAACTCCACCTGCCGCGGGCCGCGCGCCGCCGCCATGTCCAGGGCCCGGGCCCGCATGGCCGGGTCCGTCAGCGGGGACGGGGCGTCGCTCCCGTACAGGCTGGAGCAGGTGAACTCCGTGGCCGCCGCGACGAACCGCTCGTCGTCGAGCCGGTCGAGGATGTCCAGGTCCTCCGCCAGGGTCGCCCCGGTCCTGCCGTCGCCGCCGCGGATGCCGGAGAACGGCAGGAAGATGTCGGCGAAGGTGTTCCGCCACAGGAACTCCGCCTCCAGCATCCGGTCGGCGAGGTCCGGTTCCAGGGCCGCCGCGGTCGCGGTGACCCAGCCGTGCAGCCCCGGATGGTGGCCGGGCTCGGAGAGCGCGTGCAGGGCGAGGCCCAGTTCGGCGAGGGGAGAGGTCGCGAAAACGACGCGTTCGGCGGGCAGTCCCGCGATGTCTATGTGCACGCTCACCCCTCCATAGTGGGGGTACGGGCACCGGGCCGACGTTCCATTTGACGGGGGCCGTCAATCAACGCGCGGGCCCGCCGCGACCTGCTCAGGCTGGAGTCATGGACGCCATCCAGCAGCACATGCTCGACACCTACCGCGCGGCCCAGCTGTCGGAGCCCGCGCCCCCGCCCCCCGGCCGCCACGACCGCTCGGTCCTGCGCGACCTGTACCGCCACTGGCTGACCCACCCACCAACCCACCGGACGAACAC
>NZ_JAFEUF010000117.1 GCF_016901035.1 Streptomyces durocortorensis | reverse complement strand
TCCTCCCCGAACACCACCCCACGCAACGGCCGGCCCACATCCACCCGGGCACACACCGCATCAAAAGCATCCGCGAAAACCGGGAACGCTTCATACAGTTCGCGGCCCATCCCCGGCCGCTGCGACCCCTGACCCGAGAACAAGAACCCCGTACGCCCGGGTGCCGCGACACCGCCTGGCGCGTTGCCTCGTCCTGCCGCCAGCGCGTCGAGTGCGTGCAGCAGTTCCTCGCGTCCCGTTCCCAGGACCACCGCCCGGTGCTCCAGCGCCGCACGCCGGGTCGCCAGGGAGAGTCCGACATCGGCCGGATCCTCGGCCGCGGCCGTGGCGCGCAGTCGGGCCGCCTGGGCGCGCAGGCCCTCCGGCGAGGCGCCGCTCAGTGCCCACGGCACGAGCGTGTCCGGCTTCCGGTGGCCCGGGAGGGAGGCGGGTTCGTCCGGTGCCTGTTCGATCATGGTGTGCGCGTTGGTGCCGCTGATCCCGAACGAGGAGACCGCCGCGCGTCGGGGTCGCCCGGCCGTGGGCCACTCCCTCTCCTCGGTGAGCAGTTCCACTGCCCCCGCCGACCAGTCCACGTGCGAGGAGGGCGTGTCGGCGTGCAGGGTGCGGGGCAGCACGCCGTGCCGCAGTGCCATGACCGTCTTGATGATGCCGCCGACGCCGGCCGCCGCCTGGGTGTGGCCGATGTTGGACTTGAGCGATCCCAGCCACAGCGGGCGGTCCGCGTCCCGGTCCTGCCCGTACGTGGCCAGCAGCGCCTCCGCCTCGACCGGGTCGCCCAGCTTCGTTCCCGTCCCATGCGCCTCCACCAGGTCCACCTCGCCGGGCGTCAGGCCGGCGTCGGCGAGAGCGGCGCGGATGACCCGCTGCTGCGAGAGGCCGTTCGGCGCCGTGAGGCCGTTGGACGCACCGTCCTGGTTGACGGCCGAGCCGCGCACCACCGCGAGGATGTTGTGCCCGTTGCGCTGTGCGTCGGACAGCCGCTCCACCAGCAGCACACCGGCGCCTTCCGACCAGCCGGTGCCGTCCGCGTCCGCCGAGAACGACTTGCAACGGCCGTCGGGGGCGAGTCCCCGCTGTCTGCTGAAGTCCACGAACACGCTGGGCGTGGACATCACGGTGACGCCCCCGACGACGGCCATCGAGCACTCGCCCGTACGCAGCGACCGGGCGGCCAGGTGCAGCGCGACCAGGGACGAGGAGCATGCCGTGTCCACCGTGACGGCCGGGCCCTCCAGCCCGTACGTGTAGGCGATCCGGCCGGATACCACGCTGCCGGCGCCTCCGGTGGCCCGGTAGCCCTCGGTCTCGGGAAGGGCCTCGGCGGCAGCCGCGTAGTCGTGGTACATGACGCCGGCGAAGACACCGGTGTCGCTGCCGCGCAGGCGGGCCGGGTCGATGCCGGCGCGCTCGAAGGTCTCCCAGGACAGCTCCAGCAGGAGCCGTTGCTGCGGGTCCATCGCCAGCGCCTCGCGTGGCGAGATGCCGAACAGTTCGGCGTCGAACTCGGCTGCGGCGTGCAGGAAGCCGCCGTGCCGTGCGTAGGTGGTGCCGGGGCTGGACGGGTCGGGATCGTGGAGGCGCGCGAGGTCCCAGCCGCGGTCGGTGGGGAAACCGGTGATGCCGTCCCGGCCTTCCCGGACCATCCGCCAGAGTTCCTCGGGGCTGTCCACACCGCCCGGGTAGCGGCAGCTCATCGCGACGATGGCGATCGGCTCGTCCGCCGCGGCGGCGTTCCGCCGGCGCGGTGCGGCTGCGACGGCGGCCCTACCGCTCAGCTCCTCGCAGAGGTGGGTGGTCAGCGCGGCGGGGCTGGGGTGGGAGAAGACCAGGGTGGCGGCCAACCGCAGCCCGGTGGCGGCGGCCAGCCGGTTGCGCAGCTCGACGCCGGTGAGGGAGTCGAACCCGAGGTCCTTGAAGGTCCGGTCGGTGTCCACTCCCGTGGCGGAGGGGTGTCCCAGCACGGCCGCGACGGTTGTCCGTACCAACTCCTCTACGGTGCGCGTCCGTTCGGGTTCCGGGAGTGCGGCGAGGCCGTCGGTGTCCGTGGCCGGCTTGGCGGCGGCCGAGCGGAGCACGGGGCGCGCCAGGTGCCGCAGCAGCGGCGGTACGGGTCCGTCGCCGGGGGCGGGTTCGGTGGCCATGGCCAGTACGTGAGCGGGCCCGGCGGCCGCGGCCGCGTCGAGCAGTCCTACGCCTTGGGCGGGGTCGAGCGCGCCGCCCAGGGCGGCGAAGCGCGCGCGGTCCGTCGTGCCGAGTCCGGCGGCCATGCCCTCGGCGCCGCCCCACAGCCCCCAGCCGACCGAGACGGCGGGGAGGTCCTGGGCGCGGCGGCGGGCGGCGAGGCCGTCGAGAAAGGCGTTGGCCGCTGCGTACGCCGCCTGGCCGGCGGTGCCGAAGGAAGCGGCCACGGACGAGAACAGCACGAAGGAGGTGAGATCGAGATCGCGGGTCGCCTCGTCGAGGAGAGCTGCCGCCTCGGCCTTGGGGCGCAGCACCGCGGCGGCGCATTCGGGGGTCAGCGAGGTGAGCAGGCCGTCGTCGAGGACGCCCGCGGTGTGGACGACGGAGGTGATGGGGTGGTCGGCGAGTACCTGGTCGAGGTCGCCTCTGTCGGCGGCGTCGCCGGCGACGACGACCACGGTGGTGCCCTGCGCGGTCAGTTCGGCGGCGAGCTCGACGGCGCCCGGCGCCTCGGGGCCGCGCCGGCTGAGCAGTACCAGACCCGTGACCTGGTGCGCGGAGACCAGGTGGCGGGCGACGCGGGCGCCGAGAGCCCCGGTGCCGCCGGTGATCAGGACGGTGTCGTGCGGGCCCCACGGCGGGTTGGCGCCGACCCGTAGCCGGGTCGCGTGCGGGGTCAGCGGGGTGCCGGCGCGCAGGGCGGTCTGTGGTGTGTCGACGGGCAGTCCGGCGGCGAGGGCGGAGGCCGACGCGGCCGTGCCGTCCAGGTCCGCCAGGCCGAACCGGCCCGGGTGTTCGGCCTGCGCGGACCGGAGCAGGCCCCAGACCGCGGCGGCGGCGGGATCGACGCTTTCACCGTCGGCTGTGGCGACGGCGTTCCGGGTGACGACGAGCAGCCTGCCGGCGGAGAAGCGCTCGTCGTCCAGCCAGGCGCGCACCAGGTCGAGTACGGCGGTGACCGTGTCGTGCGTGCGCTGCGCGAGCGCCGCGCCGGGTGCGGACGGCTCCGGGCCGACGCCGACACAGGCAAGCATGGTGCCGGGCACGGCTTCGACGTCCGCCAAGGCGGCCAGGCCGGCGAAGGGGGCCGCCGCGGTGACCGTGTCGAGCAGGTCGGTGGTGCCCACCGGTACGGCTGCGAAAGGCACTTCGCGGTTCCCGTCCCCGGTGGGAGTCCAGTCGACGCCGTAGAGCACCCCGGAGGAGGGGCCGTCCATGCGGTCGGCGGTCACGGGCCGGAAGGCGAGCGAGCGCACCGTCAGCACGGGCGCGCCCGTCGGGTCGCAGAGGCGGACCGCGTACTCGTCGGCTCCGCTCCGGGTCATGGTGACGCGGAGCGTGGTGGCGCCGATGGCGTGTCGGGTCACGCCGGACCAGGCGAACGGCAGCAGGGTTGCGCCGTCCTCGCGGAGGAGACCGGTGGCGCCAAGCCCGTGGAGCGCGGCGTCGTAGAGCACGGCCTGCGGCCCTTCGGGCAGCTCGACTTCGGCGTATACGGTGTCTGCGTCGCGCCAGGCGGCGCGCAGGCCCTGGAAGGCGGGGCCGTAGGAGAGTCCGGCGGCCGCGAGTGCGTCGTAAACGGGTGGGGTGGCCGTGCCCGTGGGGTGCCAGGGGTCTTCTGTTCCGGGGAGGTCCTCGGGTGTGCGGGCCGGCTCCAGGGTGCCGACGGCGTGTGTGGTCCAGTGCGCTCCGGAATCGGCGTCGGGACGGCTGTGGATCTCGACTGTCCGGCCGGCCACGGTCATCTGGATCTGGAGGCCGCCGTGTTCGGGCAGGACCAGGGGCTCGCGCAGGGTCAGCTCGGCGAGCCCGGGCAGCCCCGCATCGGCTCCCGCGTGGAGGGCGAGATCGACCAGGGCGGTTCCGGGCAGCACCTTCCGGCCGTGGACGACGTGGTCGGCCAGCCAGGGGTGGGTGGCGAGGCCGATGACGCCGGTCCAGACCTGCCGGCCGTCGCCCGCCAGGGGTACGAAGGCGCTCAGCAGCGGATGGCCGGCCGCGACCAGGCCGGCGGCGGCCAGTGTGATGGTGGAGGAGGTCTGGGAGGTCCAGTAGCGGGTGTGCTGGAAGGCGTAGGAAGGCAGTTCGAGGGGGCGTGGGGTGCGCGTTCCGGCGACGGCCGTCCAGTCGAGTGCCACGCCGCGGGTCCACAGCACCGCGGCGGCGTGGGCGGATGCGGTGTCGTCCTGGCCGCGGCGCATCAGGGGTACGGCGACAGCCTCTTCCAGAAGCGCCGGGACGAGGGCGGACAGGACACCGTCGGGGCCGAGTTCCAGGAAGGTCCGTACCTCGTGAGCCTGGCGGACCGCGTCGGCGAAGCGGACGGGTTCGCGGATCTGTCCCACCCAGTAGGCAGGGGTGTCGATCGCCCCCGGGGCCGTGGTGTGAACGGGGATCTGCGGGGGGTGGTACGTCAACGACTCGGCGACCGTGGTGAACTCGGCCAGCATCGGCTCCATCAGACGGGAGTGGAACGCGTGCGAGACCGCCAGCCGCTTCACCCGCACACCGCCGCCGCGCAACCCCTCCTCCAGTGCGCCGACCGCTTCCGCGTCACCCGACACCGTCACCGAAGCAGGCCCGTTCACCGCCGCGAGATCCACCCCGTCCGGCAGGACAAGCGCCTCTTCGGCCAGCTCCACGGCGAGCATCGCCCCGCCGGCGGGCAACGCGTCCATCAGCCTGCCGCGCGCCGACACCAAGGCACACGCGTCGTCCAGAGACAGCACCCCCGCGACATGGGCGGCAGCCAGCTCACCCACCGAGTGCCCCACCAGAACATCCGGGACCACCCCCCACGACTCCACCAGCCGGAACAGCGCCACCTCCACAGCGAACAAACCCGCCTGAGCGAACACCGTCCGCTCCAGCAGACCCGCATCCTCCCCGAACACCACCCCACGCAACGGCCGGCCCACATCCACCCGGGCACACACCGCATCAAAAGCATCCGCGAACACCGGGAACGCTTCATACAGCTCGCGGCCCATCCCCGGCCGCTGCGACCCCTGACCCGAGAACAGGAACCCCGTACGCCCGGGTGCCGCGACACCGTGCAGCACGCCTGCCGCGTCGTGGCCCGCTGTCACCGCGTCCAGGCGGGCCGCCAGTTCCTCGCGGTCGGTGGCGAAGACGGCTGTGCGGTGGTCCAGGGGGAAGCGGGTGATCGCCGACGACCGTGCGATCGCGGTCAGCGGTACGGATGGTTCGGCGTCCAGGAAGACTCGCAGCCGGGCCGCCTGGTCGCGCAGGGCGGCGGCGCCGTGCCCGGAGAGGAGCACGGGAAGCGTGAGGCCGGGGTGGGTGCTTTCCTCGTCGGGGGCGGCCGGTTCGGGTGCTGCCTCGATGACCGCGTGGGCGTTGGTGCCGCTGATGCCGAACGAGGACACACCCGCCCGGTAGGGCCGGTCCGTGGGGGGCAGGGTCACGTTCTCGGTGAGCAGCTGCACGGCGCCCGCCGACCAGTCCACGTGCGGCGTGGGCTCGCTCACGTGCAGGGTGCGGGGCAGCACGCCGTGCCGCAGTGCCATGACCGTCTTGATGACGCCGGCGACGCCGGCCGCCGCCTGGGTGTGGCCGATGTTGGACTTGAGCGATCCCAGCCACAGCGGGCGGTCCGCGTCCCGGTCCTGCCCGTACGTGGCCAGCAGCGCCTGTGCCTCGATCGGGTCACCGAGCCGCGTGCCGGTGCCGTGGGCCTCCACCAGGTCCACCTCGTGCGGCTCCAGACCGGCCGTTTCGAGGGCCGCCCGGATCACCCGCTGTTGTGCCAGGCCGTTGGGTGCGGTCAGTCCGTTGGAGGCCCCGTCGGAGTTGACGGCGGATCCCCGCAGGACGGCCAGGACGTGCTGCCCGTCGGCCAGGGCGTCGGACAGGCGGCGCAGGACCAGCACGCCCACGCCCTCGGACCACCCGGTGCCGTCGGCCTGCGCTCCGAATGCCTTGCAGCGGCCGTCCGGGGAGAGGCCGTCCTGCCGTGCGAACTCGACGAGGACGCCGGGTGTGGCCATCAGGGTGACGCCGCCCGCCAGGGCCATGGAGCACTCGCCGTTGCGCAGCGACTGCGCGGCCAGGTGCAGGGCCACCAGGGACGACGAGCACGCCGTGTCCACGGTCACCGCCGGGCCGTCGAACTCGAAGGCGTAGGCGATGCGGCCGGAGGCGACGCTGGCGGTCGTGCCGGTCAGCAGATAGCCCTCGGAGCTCTCGGCGGGCTCGTACATCCGGGGGCCGTAGTCCTGTGCGGTGGCTCCGACGAAAACGCCGGTGCGGCTGCCGCGCAAGTCGGCCGGTTCGGTGCCAAGCCGCTCCAGAGCCTCCCATGCGACCTCGAGGAGCAGCCGCTGCTGCGGGTCCATGGCGGCGGCCTCGCGCGGCGAGATTCCGAAGAGTGCGGCGTCGAAGCCCGCGATGTCGTCGAGGAATCCGCCGGCCGTGGGAAGCGGGGTGTCCAGCGCGGCCAGGGACGGCTGCCAGCCCCGGTCCTCGGGAAGGCCGGTCAGTACCTCGCGGCCTTCGCTCAGCGCTTCCCACAGCGCCGCGGGCGAGTCGATGCCGCCGGGGAAGCGGCAGGCCATGGCGACGATGACGACGGGGTCGTCGCCGTCGGCGCGGGCCGGGGAGGCCGTGGTGCGGGAGGGGGCGGCGGTGTCCTCACCGCGCAGTGCGTCGCACAGACGGCGGGCGGCCGCGGCCGGGGTGGGGTGGTCGAAGAGGAAGGTGGGCGGCAGGGCGAGTCCGGTGGCGGCGGCGAGCCGGTCCCGCAGCTCGACCAGGGTCAGGGAGGCGATCCCGAGGGCCTTGAAGGGCAGCTCGGGGTCCACGTCCCCGGCCGCGGCGAACCCGCCGACCACGGCGGCGTGGGACCGGACCAGCTCCCCCACCGTGCTGCGGGCGGTCTGCGGTGAGAGGGTGCGCAGTCGGTCGCGCAGGGAGTTGTCCGGGGCCGCGGCGGTGTCAGGATCGGCGCCGGTGTCCGGGGCGGCGTCCCGGACGGGCCCGGCGGAGCCGTTCCACTGCGCGGCGCCCGCGCCGGGCCTCCAGTGGCGCTCTCGCTGGAAGGCGTACGTGGGCAGGTCCACGACCGTACCCGGTGGGGCGGGCAGACGGACGTCGCGGCCGTGGGCGAGCAGTTCGGCAGCGGAGCCGAGCAGCCGCGCGCGCCCTCCTTCGCCGCGCCGCAGGGAGCCGACCACCGTGGTTTCGGGCCCGTCCAGCTCGGCCAGGGTGTCACGTACGGCGGCCACCAGCACCGGGTGCGGGGTGGCTTCGACGATGAAGCGGAAGTCCTCGTCGGCCAGCCGCCGGACGGCGGCGGCGAACTCGACGGTGGACCGCAGGTTCCGGTACCAGTAGGCGGCGTCCAGGCCGGCTGTGTCCATCCACTCCCCGGTGACGGTGGACAGGAACGGCAGCTCGGACGTACGGGGTTCGATGTCCGCGAGCGCGGTCAGCAGCTCGTCGTGGATCTGTTCGACGTGCGCCGAGTGCGAGGCGTAGTCCACCGGAATGCGCTTGGTGTCGACGCCGTGCGACGCGCACCGTGCCGCGAAGTCGTCGAGTGCGTCGTCCGGCCCCGAGACCACGACCGCGGTGGGCCCGTTGTCGGCGGCGATCGAGAGCGCGGGCGTGTCGTCGAGCCACGGGCGTACCTGTGCGGCTCCGGCCTGCACGGACAGCATTCCGCCCTGCCCGGCGAGGGCGCCGATGGCGCGGCTGCGAAGTGCGACCACCTTGGCCGCGTCCTCCAGCGACAGCGCGCCCGCCACGCACGCCGCGGCGATCTCGCCCTGGGAGTGTCCGGTGACGGCGTCGGGCACCACGCCCAGCGACCGCCAGGTCTCTGCCAGCGCCACCATCACGGCGAAGAGTGCGGGCTGCACCACGTCGACGCGCTCCAGCGTGGGCGCGCCCTCGGCGCCGTGCAGGACGTCCGTCAGTGAGAAGTCGGTGTGCGGGGCGAGCGCTTCCGCGCAGGCGTGAACCGTACGGGTGAATACCTCGTCGGTGTCGAGGAGTTCGGCGGCCATGGCGGGCCATTGCGAACCCTGCCCGGAGAAGACCATGGCCAGCCGTCCGGTGCGCGCGGTGCCCTCGCTGGTGCCTGGCGCCGGCAGTCCGGCGGCCACCGCGTCGAGCTGGGTGAGCAGTTGCTCCTGGTTCTCGGCGAGGAGCACGGCGCGTCGGGCGAAGCGGGTGCGGGTGGTGGCCAGCGAGTGCGCCACGTCCGCCACGGCCAGGTCGGCGCTCTCCACCGCGTCCTTCAGCCGGGCGGCTTGGGAGCGCAGGGCCTGCGCGGTGTGGCCGGAGATCAGCACGGGCACGGGGAGGGTGCTCCCGACGACGGCCGGGGGCTTCGTGGCCGGGTGGGGCGCCGGGTCGGGTGCGGGGCCCAGCACCAGGTGGCAGTTGGTCCCTCCCATGCCGAACGAGCTGACTCCGACGAATCCTCCGCCGCCCAGGGGGGTCGCCTCGGTCTGCATCCGCAGGTTCAGCCGTTCCAGCGGAATACCGGCGGGCGCGGAGCGGAAGTTGAGGCTCGGCGGCACGACGTTCCGTTCGACGGCGAGCGTGGCCTTCAGCAAGCCTGCGATGCCGGCGGCGCCCTCGAGGTGCCCGATGTTGGTCTTCACCGAGCCGACAGGCAGCGGCGCGGTGCGTGCGACGCCGAGGGCGGCGCCGAGAGCCGCGGCCTCGACGGGGTCGCCGACCGGGGTGCCGGTGCCGTGCAGTTCGACGTAGCCGACAGCGTCGGGGGCGACCCCGGCGCGGGCGTGGGCGGCGCGGAGGACGGCCTCTTGGGCAGTGGCGCTGGGGGTGGTGAGGCTGGGGCCGCCGCCGTCGTTGTTGATGGCGCTGCCGTGGATGACCGCGTGGATCCGGTCGCCGTCGGCGAGGGCCCGGGCCAGCGGTTTGAGGACGACGACAGCGCCGCCCTCACCGCGGACGAATCCGTTGGCGCGTTCGTCGAAGGTGAAGCAGCGGCCGTCCGGGGAGAGTCCGCCGAAGCGCAGCGCGGAGACGGTGCTGTCGGGGGCGAGGATGAGGTTGACGCCGCCGGCGAGCGCCAGCTCGGACTCACCGCGCGCCAGGCTCTCGCAGGCGAGGTGGACGGAGACCAGGGAGGAGGACTGGCCGGCGTCCACGGTGAGGCTGGGGCCGTGCAGTTTGAGGGTGTAGGACAGGCGGTTGGCGATGAGGCCGCGCTGCAGCCCCGGCATGGAGTGCCGGTCGATGCCGGTGTCGCCCTCGCGGTGCAGGAGTGCGGCGTAGTCGTCCCAGATCGCGCCGAGGAAGACGCCGGTGCTGCTGCCGCTGAGGTCGGCGGGGATGTGCCGGGCGTCCTCCAGCGCCTCCCAGGCGAGTTCGAGAGCCAGGCGCTGCTGCGGGTCGGTGGCGGCGGCCTCGCGCGGGGAGATGCCGAAGAAGCCTGCGTCGAAGTGGGCGGGGTGTTCGATGAATCCGCCGCGGGTGGCTCCGGGGACGCGCACGCGGTCGGAGGGGGTCTCGGTGATCGCGTCGGTTCCTGTGGCGAGCAGGTCCCACAGTGGTGCCGGTCCGGGCGCGCCGGGCAGCCTGCACGCGTACCCGATGATCGCGAAGGCCTCGGAACCACCGGTGTACGTATCCGACATGAATGCCCCGAAATCACTTGACGGCGCGAGTTCGCCGGACGTGAGTCCGGCCGGCTGCCGGGGCAGGTGGTTACGCTCCCACCGTGTTCCGGCCGCTTTTCCTCGACTGAAGCACTCCGACGCTAGCGAGGGGCCTGACAAGCGGCCAACCCCTAGCCTTCGCGCCGCCGCCCCTGACCAGGCGACTAGGGGGCGGCGGCGCGGTCCGGCCCAGGGGGGAGGAGGCGACTGGGTTTCGTGGCGTTCTCCCTCCGGGGCCGGTGGTGTCGGCGGTCAGCCGAGGATGCCCCGCTGGTAGGCGACCGCCACCGCCGCGGCCCGGTCCCTCACGTCCAACTTGCCGTAGATGTGGATCAGATGGGTCTTGACCGTCGCCTCGCTGATGAACAGCCGGCGAGCGATCTCGCGGTTCGACGCGCCGCGTGCCACTTGTTCCAGCACCTGCACCTCCCGCGCGGAGAGCGTGTCGTCGACGGGCGGTACGGCGGGGCGGCGTACCGCCGTGACAAGGCGTGAGGCGACTGCCGGGGACAGCACGGTGCGGCCCTCCGCCGCTGCCCGGATGGCGGCGAACAGTTCGTCGCGCAGCGCGTCCTTCAGCAGGTATCCCGTCGCCCCGGCCTCGATCGCGGGGAGGGTGTCGGAGTCGGTGTCGAAGGTGGTGAGCACCAGGACGCGGGCCCGTGCGCCACGCCGGGTCAGCTCGGCGATGGCCTCCACGCCGTTGCCGGCCGACATGCGCAGGTCCATCAGGACGACGTCCGGGTCCATGCGCAGCGTCATCTCCACCGCCTCCGTGCCGCCGGACGCCTCTCCGAGCACGGTGAAGCCGTCCGCGGGCTCCAGTATGCCGCGCAGGCCGTCGCGCACCACCGGGTGGTCGTCGGCGATCAGCAGGGTGATCGTCCCGTCGTTCTCAGCGTTCACTGGGCACCAGCGGTACGCGTGCGGACACGGCAGTGCCCAGGCCCGGCTCGGCTTCCACGGTCAGTTCCCCCGCCAGCCGCTCCGCGCGGGCGCGCATGCCTTTCAGGCCGAATCCGGACGCGGTGTCGCGCTCGGGCAGGGCTGAGGGGTCGAAGCCGTGGCCGTCGTCGCGCACGTCGAGCACGACCTCGTCGCCCATGTAGGACAGGGTCACGCCGACCCGGGTGGCCTTCGCGTGGCGTGCCGTGTTGGACAGTGCTTCCGCCGCGATGCGCAGCAGCGTCGCCTCCACCTCCTCGTGCAGCGGTTCGTCGGTGCCGATGAGGGTGAACTCGGCTGGTAAACCGGTGCGTTCGGACCAGCGGACGACGGTCTTCTTCAGTGCCCCGGGCAGGTCGTCCTCGGCCAGCGCGACGGGGGCGAGGTTGGCGACGGCCCGGCGTGCCTCGCCGAGGCTGTGGCGGGCCAGCTGCAGAGCTCGTTCGGCGTGGACGCGGGCCATCTCCTGTTCCTGGGTGTCGGTGACGATCTGGAGCTGGGTGATGACGCCGGTCAGGTCCTGGGCGACGGTGTCGTGGATCTCGGCCGCCAGCCGGCGGCGTTCGTCGGCGATCCCGGCTTCCCTCGCCTGGAGCAGGAGTTGGTCGTGCAGGGCGGCGTTCTCCACCAGGGCCCGCTCCAGCGCGAGGTTGGCGTGCTCCAGCTCGCGGATGGTCGCCACCCGCTTCCGGGCCCGGTCCTCCTCCTTCCCGGCGTCTTGCTGGACGGTCAGGAAGATGCCCATGTTGGCTGCGACCAGCATGCCGTAGAACACCCAGCTCGCCGTGTCGTCGGGCGGCATGCCTCCGATCTGCGCTCCGGCGATGGTCGTCGCGGTGGCCAGCAGGCCGAGGGGGATCCAGCGGCGGGGCACCAGCCGCTCGATGTCGAAGCAGCCGACCGCGGCGTAGAAGGCGCAGAACGGGTTGATCCAGGCCAGGCCGAACGCCAGGACCGAGCGGAGCGAGTAGTACGCGGCGCCGACCGCGCTGGGGCCGGGCCGGCTGCGTGCCACCCGGTCCCACCACAGCTGCAGGACGAGCGCCGCGGCGGCGAGTACGCCCCCCGCCACCCACTCGGCGGCGTCCATGCCGACCAGGGACGAGGTCGCCGCGGCGAGCACCAGGCTGAGGCCGAGAAGGACGGGTGGGCTGAAGCGCAGGAGCAGGCGCGGCTGTGCTTCGCGCGCGGCCTGCGGCTCGGTGACCGGGGAGGTTGCGTCGGGTGCCACGCCCTCAGTATCAGTCATGGCACCCGGCGCGTGTGACACCTCGTCACTCCCAGCGGAACCAGCGTGCGGCGGCCGCGGACAGCACCAGCGTCCACAGGGCCAGTACACCGAGGTGGATCAGGTCCGGCCAGTCGCCGGCGGTGGCCTGGTTCAGGGCCTGGGCGGCGGCGCCGAAGGGCAGCATCTCCACGATGTTGGCCATGAGGTCGGGCATCTGCTGGATGGGCATGTAGACGCCGGCCGCGAACATCGCGGGGAAGAACACGGAGATGCTGACGGCCTGGGCCATCTTCGTGTTGGGGGACAGCGCGGAGATCAGCGAGCCGAGCGCCAGCACGCACACCACGGCCAGCAGCAGGGTCAGCAGGTAGCCCACGATCTGGCCCGGCAGGGCGACGTCGGAGAAGATGCGTCCCACCGCGATGGTGAGCACAGCGGAGATCAGCGAGGCGACGGCGTGCAGTCCCACCTGGGCGCCGAGAACGGCGGTGGGGCGCACGGGTGTGGTGGACATCCGGCGCAGGATGCCGCGCTCGCGGTAGCCGGTGATCACCGGAGGCATGGCCATCAGACCAGCCATGATCATCGAGAGGAGGACGGCGACGGGCACGTAGGCCTCGACGGTGGAAAGGCCGCCGATCTCCTCCTTGGGCTCCGTCATGGACGGGATGAAGCCGAGCGCCAGCAGCAGCAGCGTGGGGAAGGCCATGACCCAGAACACCGAGCCGGGCTCGCGGAAGAACAGGATCAGCTCAGCGCGCAGCACGGCCCGGCCGGGACGAGGCCTGGTGGTGGAAGTTGCGGGGGATGCGGTGGCGGCGCTCATGCGTCGGCTCCCGTCAGGTCGAGGAAGGCGTCATCGAGAGTGGAGTCGGTGACACGCAGCTGGTGGGCGCTCACCCGGTTGCGGGCGAGCAGGCTGATCACCGCGTTGACGGTCTCGTCGGTACCGGCGAGGGTCACCCTTCCGTCGCGGTGCGTGACGGAGGCGAGGCCCGGCAGGGCGGCGAGGACGTCTTCCTCCAGCGGGCGGGAGGGGGTGAAGGAGATGACGGTGCCGCTCGCGGTCTGCGCCACCAGGCCGGACGGGGTGTCCAGTGCGACGACCCGCCCCCGGTCGAAGATCGCGACCCGGTCGCACAGACGTTGTGCTTCTTCCATGAAGTGCGTGACGAGGAGGATGGTGACGCCGCTCGCCCGGACTTCCTCGATCAGCGACCACACCTCGCGCCGCGCCGCCGGGTCCAGGCCGGTCGTCAGCTCGTCCAGGACGACGACCCGGGGGTTGCCGATCAGTGCGAGCGCGATGGCCAGCCGCTGCTGCTGGCCGCCGGACAGCTGCGCGAAACGGGTGTTGAGCTTCTCCTCCAGGCCGAGGCGCCCGGCCAGGGTGCGCCAGTCGGCCGGGCGGGGGTAGCAGCCGGCGAACAGCTGGAGCGACTCGGCAACGGTGAGCTTGCCCTGCAGTTCGCTCTCCTGCAGCTGCGCGCCCACGATGAGTGTCGTCTTCGCGCGGTCGGCGGACGGGTCCAGCCCGCACACGCGGATCGTGCCGCTGTCCGGAGCGCGCAGACCGAGGATGGACTCGACGGTGGTGGTCTTGCCGGCGCCGTTGGGGCCGAGGACCCCGAAGATCTCGCCCTCCTCCACCGCGAGGGAGACGCCGTCCACGACGGGGCGTCCGCCGTAGCTCTTGCGCAGGTCGCTCACTTCAATGAGAGTCATGTTTCCACAGTGCCGGACCGGACCGGGCCGGCACATCGCCCATCACGCTCGCAGGGGGATCAACCGATCGGTTGATCCCCCTTACGTCCCCCCTACCGCGTGACCCCTACGACCCTGACTACACCCTGAGATTTCCTCGCGAGGCGCGTCTGCCGTCAGGCCGCGGGGGCGGTGGTCCCGACGAACAGGCCACGCGGTGCGAGCGGGTCCTTCACGTACTCGACCTCGCACCCCGCGCGGGCGAAGGCGCTCTCGTACTCTTCGCGGGTGAACAGCGTGGTGCGGTGCACGTCGGAGAAGTGCGTGACACCGCTCTCCGCCGAGGCCACCAGATAGTGCACCTCCATGTGGCTGACGCCGCCGTCCCGGACGGAGTGGGAGACGCGGACGTAGGTACGCCCGCCCGACTCGACCGTGTCGGTGCCCACGTAGCCCTCCAGGAAGTCCTCGGGAAGCCAGAAGGGTTCGATGACGATGACGCCGCCCGGCGAGAGGTGCCGGGCGAAACAGCGGAGTGTCGCGCTGAGTTCGTCGACGTCGGCGCAGTAGGCCACTCCGCTGAACAAGCTCACCACCGCGCCGAAGGTGCGGTCGAGGGTGAAATCGCGCATGTCGCCCCGGTGGATGGGGACCCCGGTGTTCTTCCGGGCCAGCTGCACCATGTCCTCGGACAGATCGAGGCCCTCGACGTGCCCGAACGAGTCGGCGAAGCGCGAGAGGTGGTCCCCGGATCCGCAGGCGACGTCCAGCAGCGAGTCGGCCTCCGGCAGCCGGTCCCGTACCAGGGACGTCACCAGTGCGGCCTCACCCGTGTAGTCCTTGCCCCGGCCCCGGTAGAAGGCCTCGTACATCTCGCCGCGGTCGTAGATGCTGCCGTGCCCGTCGGTGCTCACTCGTCTGCTCCTTGTGGTCGTCCGGTCGTCTGTGGATGACGGCGTGCGGTCCGCACGAACTCGTCGTAGTCGTAGAGGTAGTCGTCCAGTTCGTACGGGGCCGAGGCGAGTACCAGGCAGATCGCGTCGGGCGAGAAGTCGGCGAACTCGGTCCACACGCCGGGCTCCACGTGGAGCGCCTGACCCGGGCGGTCCAGGCGCACCCGGGCGCGCGCGAAGCCGTCGTCCACGACCACCTCGAAGGATCCGGTGGCGGCCACGATGAGCTCGTGCAGTTCCCGGTGCATGTGCAGCCCTCTGACGGCCTGCCGAGGCACTCCGTGCACGAAGAAGACCCGCTCGATCGGGAAGCCGATCTGCTGTCCCTGCTCGATCACGGTGAGCGAGCCACGCGGGTCGGTGTTGTCCGGGAGCGTGACGAGACGGCAACCGCGCACCGCCGCGAGGGGAGCCTCGGGGGTCTGGTCAGGGGCCATGGGGCCTTCCTCGGGTGTGGGATGTGTCGGCGGGGTGGGCTTCGCCTCGGTCATCGGGGCAGTTCCTCGATCCACCGGTGGACCGCGCGAGCCGTGGTCCCGGCGTACTCGGCCATCATCGTGAAGTGGTTGCCCTGCACGTCGACGATGTCGCGGGCCGCCTTCCAGGAGCTGCGCCAGTCGCGGCCGTCGGCGGGCGCGCGCAGCGGTTGTGAAGCACGCAGCAGGAGGGTGGGAATGCGGCTGTCGGGGCGCGGCTTCTCCCAGAACAGGCTGCCGTACCAGGTCATCGCGGTGAGACGGCTGTCGTCCATGGCCACGAACTGCTCCGCCCGGTCGAAGATCCCTTCGGAGAGCTCGGCGCTCCAGTCGGCCATCAGCGGGTCGTCCAGCCGGTAGACGTCCGCCAGCACCAACCCGGCTGGTGGTGAGCCGAGTTCGGCCAGGCGTACCGCCAGGCGGTGGGCGAGGATCGCGCCGCCCGAGTGCCCGAAGAGGACGACCGGGGTGTCCTGGGCGTGGGCGATGATGCCCTGGGCCTGCCAGTCCAGGGCGACTTCGGGAGTCGCGGGCAGCAACTCGCCACGGCCGTAGCCGAGGACGGGAACCGCGGCCACGCGCCGCGCGCCGCGCAGTGGCGCGGCCAGCCGGACGAACTCCTGGGGACCGCCGCCGGCTGTCAGGCCGCTGACACAGACCAGCAGCTCGGGCGCCGGGCCGTCGGCCAGGGTGGTGAGCACCGCAGGTCCGCCCGCTTCGGCGACATCGTCGGCCATCGGCCGGAACTTCGCTGTTTCGCCGACCAGTTCGAGGAATTCCTTGATCCTCCCGGTGGCCACAGCCTCCCGGTAGAGGGAGTCCAGCAGGCCGACCGGGTTGCGGTCGGTGGGCGAGATGCCGAGCGTGACGGCAGGCACCGTGCTGCCCGGGGACCGGCCGTCGGCGGCCGTGGCGGCGAGGTGGCGGGCGAGGGCGGCGGGCGTGGGGTGCTCGAAGACGAGGGTGCCCGGCAGCGACAGGCCCGTCGCCTGTTCCAGGGTGCTGCGGATCTCCAGCGCGGCGAGCGAGTCGACGCCGAGTTCCAGGAACGGCCGGTCGGGGGCGACGGACGCGGCGTCGGTGTGCCCGAGCACCGTCGCGGCGGTGCTGCGGACGAGTTCGAGTGCCGCCCCGTGCCGGTCCGGGCCGGTGAGACCGGGGGTCCTGCCCGGTTCCGGTGCCGGGTCGTGCACGGCGGCGGACAGGGCCCGGACCGACGGGAGTTCATCGAAGAGCGGGCGGTGCCGGGCCAGGGTGTAGGCGCGGTGGAAGCGTTCCCAGTCCACGTCGGCGACGACGGCGCAGGGTGCCGGACCGGCCACGGCCTCGCGCAGGGCGGACCAGACCGTGCCGGGGTCCACGGGGCGCAGACCTTGCCGCTGCGCGGCCGTGTTCTCCCCTCCCGTCGCCCACGGCCCGAAGGAGATGGAGGTCGCGGGCAGGCCGAGGGAGTGCCGGTGTGCGGCGAGGGCGTCCATTCGGGCGCTCGCGGTGGCCCGTGCGGCTGCTCCGGTGCCGCCCCAGATGCCGGTCACCGAGGAGACAAGGACGAACGCCTGCGGACCGGTGGCCAGTTCGCGGGTCACCTCGTGCAGCACCCGGGCCCCGTCGGCCGCGGCCACCGCGCGCAGGTCGCCGGGGCTCAGCTCCGTCCAGGGGGTGTCCTCGCCCGAGCCCACCGTGTGGAACACGGCGGTGAGGGGACGGTCGGCGGGGATCGCCGCCAGCGCCTCGGTGACGGCGGCCCGGTCGGTGACGTCCGCGGCGGCGAAGGTGACGTCGACGGGCAGGCTCTCGGCGAACTCGCGGGCACCGGGGGCTTCGGCGCCCCGGCGGCCGAGCAGTACCAGGTGTTCGGCTCCGTTCGAGGCGAGCGCCGTGGCGAGCGCCCGGCCCCGGCGGCCGGTTCCGCCGGTGACCAGCACGGTGCCCGAGGGCTGCCAGGGTGCGGCGCCGGCCGGCGGGGCGGTGACGATCCTGCGGGCCATGGGAGTGGCACGCAGGGCGATCTGGTCCTCGCCGGCGCCGCCGGCGGCGAGCAGCGCGGCCAGCCGCGCCGCGGTCCTCGGGTCGGGGCGCGCGGGCAGGTCCACCAGGCCGCCCCAGCGGTGCGGGGCCTCAAGACCCAGGGTGCGGCCCAGTCCCCAGACGGCGGCGTGGGCCGGGACGGCGGGCGGGTCGGCCGGGCCGGTGGCGACCGCGCCTGTGGTCAGGCACCACAGGGGCGCGTCCGCCGCGATGTCGCCGAGTGCCTGGGCGAGGGTGAGGACGTCACCGGGCTCCGCTGCCAGGCAGAGCACTCCGGTGACCGTCGGCCCGTCGTCGTACGCGCGCCGCAGTGCATCGGCACAGGCCTCTCTGCTGCCACGGGCGTCGGGGACTTCGGTCACGCGCATACCCTGCTCGCGCAGCAGCGCGAGCAGGCCGGCGGCGTTCCCGTCCCCGGCGGTCACCGCGAGCCAGGTTCCGTGCGGCACCACGTGCTCCGGTTCGAGCATGGGGCGCCAGGTCACCTGGTAGCGGCCGATGGGCGCGCCGTCCGGTGCCGCGGCGGGGTACGGCTCGGGCCAGTAGCGGCGCCGCTGGAAGGCGTACGTCGGCAGGTCGGGGCGGGGGCCGGTGACGGGCCCCAGAAGCGCGTCCCAGCCGATGGGAACACCGGCCGTGTGCAGCCGGG
Source organism: Streptomyces durocortorensis (assembly GCF_016901035.1). Lineage (GTDB taxonomy): Bacteria > Actinomycetota > Actinomycetes > Streptomycetales > Streptomycetaceae > Streptomyces > Streptomyces durocortorensis. The sequence goes on along the minus strand of NZ_JAFEUF010000117.1, from coordinate 3,775 downwards.
CGACGGCAGTGAGCAGCGCGGCGGGCTCCTGCCTGCCGGAGCGTTGGAGCGCCACGCAGAGAGTGCCGGTGGTGTCGTCGAGGGAGCGGGCGCGTTCCAGGGTCCGCTCCAGCGGGACGGTGAGCGCGGCGCCGGGCCCGATCTCGGCGAAGCGGGTCACGCCCTGGTCGAGCAGGGTGTGGACGGCGTCGGCGAAGCGAACGGTGGCGCGTATCTGGCGGACCCAGTACTGCGGGGTGGACATGGTTCCGTCGTCGGGGAGCCCGGTGACCGTGGACACGAGCGGGATGCGGGCGGGGTGGTACTCCAGGGACGCGGCCACGTCGGCGAATTCGTCCAGCACGGGGTCCATGCGCGGGGAGTGGAAGGCGTGCGAGACATCCAGGTGGCGGATCGTCCGGCCGGTCAGCCTGCCTTCCTCGGCCAGTTCCGCCAGGGCGTCGGCGTCGCCGGAGAGGACGACGTCCTCCCGGCTGTTGACGGCGGCGACCGCTACGCGGGTCTCGTAACCGCTCAGCGCGGCGCCCGCCTCGGCCTCGGTCATCCGCACGGACATCATCGCGCCGCCTTCGGGCAGCGCCCCCATGAGCCGTCCCCGGGCGGCCACCAGGGTGCAGGCGTCGGCGAGCGAGAGGACGCCGGCGACGTGTGCGGCGGCGAGTTCGCCCACGGAGTGCCCGGCCAGCCGGTCGGGGGCCACGCTCCAGGATTCCAGCAGGCGGAAGAGCGCGACCTCGAAGGCGAAGAGGCCGAGCTGGGTCCAGGCGGTGCGGCCCAGGGCGTCGGCGTCGTGGAGGACGACCTCGCGCAGCGGGCGGTCCAGGTTCGGGTCGAGGTGGGCGCAGACCGCGTCGAAGGCGTCGGCGAACACCGAGTAGGTCTCGTACAGTTCGCGGCCCATGCCGGGGCGCTGGGCGCCCTGGCCGGAGAAGACGAGGGCGAGGTCGCCGCGCCCGGCGATGCCACGGACGATCTCGGCTCCGGTGCCCGTCGCCCCGGCGAGGCCGGCGAGGCCCAGGCGGAGTCCTTCGGCGTCGGGTGCCAGCACGACGGCGCGGTGTTCCAGGGCGGCCCTGGCGGTGGCCAGTTGGCGGGCGGCGGCGCGCAGGTCGAGCGTGGTGCCGGTGCGGTCGACGTGCGAGCGGAGCCGGTCGGCCTGGGCCCGCAAAGTGGCCTCGGACCGGCCGGAGACCGGCCAGATCAGGAGGGGGGTGGCAGGGTCCGGCCCGTCGGCCGGGAGCGGTGCGGTCTCGGGCTCCTGCGGAGCCTCCTCGATGAGGACGTGGGCGTTGGTGCCGCTGATCCCGAACGAGGACACGCCGGCCCTGCGGGCACGGCCCGTCCGCGGCCAGGGCCGGTCGTCGGTGAGGAGTTCGACGGCGCCGGCCGACCAGTCCACCTCCGGGGTCGGCTCGTCCACGTGCAGGGTCCTGGGCAGCACGCCCCGGCGGATCGCCTCGACGGTCTTGATGACGCCCGCGATGCCCGAAGCGGCCTGGGTGTGACCGATGTTGGACTTCACCGACCCCAGGTAGAGGGGTTCGGTGCGGTCCTGGCCGTAGGTGGCCAGGAGTGCCTGGGCCTCGATCGGGTCGCCGAGCTTCGTTCCCGTGCCGTGGGCCTCCACGGCGTCCACCTCGCCCGCTTCCAGGCCGGCGGCGGCCAGCGCGGCGCGGATCACCCGCTGTTGCGCGGGGCCGTTCGGGGCGGTCAGGCCGTTGGACGCGCCGTCCTGGTTGACGGCCGAGCCGCGCAGCACCCCGAGCACCCGGTGCCCGTTGCGGCGTGCGTCCGAGAGCCGCTCCAGCAGCACCAGGCCCACGCCCTCGCCCCAGCCGGTGCCGTCGGCGGAGGCGGCGAAGGAGCGGCAGCGGCCGTCGGAGGCAAGGCCGCCCTGGCGGCCGAACTCGGCGAACACGACGGGCGAGTGCATCACGGTGACGCCGCCCGCGAGGGCCATGGAGCACTCGCCGTTGCGCAGCGACTGCGCCGCCAGGTGCAGGGCCACCAGGGACGACGAACACGCCGTGTCCACGGTGACCGCCGGGCCCTCCAGGCCGAAGATGTAGGAGATGCGGCCGGACAGCACGCTGTTGGAGGAGCCGGTCATGACATGGCTCTCGGAGCCCTCCGGCAGGACGCCGGCCATGGCGTAGCCGCCGGCGGAGGCGCCGACGAAGACGCCGGTGCGTGTGCCGCGTACGGCGGTCGGGGCGATGCCTCCGCGCTCCAGCAGTTCCCAGGCGCTCTCCAGCAGCAGTCGCTGGTGGGGGTCCATGGCGACGGCCTCGCGGGGCGAGATGCCGAACAGGTCGGCGTCGAACTCCGTGGCGTCGTGCAGGAATCCGCCCTCGGCGGTGAAACCGCTCGTGTCGGACAGGTCCCAGCCGCGGTCCACGGGGAACGGCGACATGGCGTCGGTCCCGGTCGCGACCACCTCCCAGAGGTTTTCCGGGGAGTCGGCGCCGCCGGGGTAGCGGCAGCTCATGGAGACGATGGCGACCGGGTCGTCCGCTTCGGCCGGCGCGGGGGGTTGTGCGGGCCCCGCCGTGGCGGCCGGTTCCGCGACGCCGAGCAGACCGAGGAGTTCGGCGGCGGCGACGCGGGCGGTGGGGTGGTCGAAGACCAGGGTGCCCGGGAGCCGGAGGCCGGTGGCCCCGGCCAGGCCGTCGCGGACCCGGAGCGCGGTCAGCGAATCGATGCCGAGGTCGGTGAAGACGCGGTCGGGGTCGACGGCCTGGGGTCCGGTGTGGCCGAGCACGGTGGCGACCACGGTGCGCACCAGGTCGAGCAGGAGACGGTTCCGGTCGGCGGTGTCGGCCGCTTTGAGCCTGGCGCGCAGCTCGTGGCCCGCAGTGCCGGCGTCGGTGCCGGCCGTGGTCTCGGGCGCGTCGGACCGCTCGGTGGTCGTCTGCGGCAGGTCGCCCACCAGGGGGCTGGGCCGGCGGGCGGTGAACGTGGGGACGAAGCGGTCCCAGTCGACATCGGCGAACACGCAGGTGGCACGGCCGGAGTCGACGGCGGAGGCCAGGGCGGCCAGGCACAGCTGCGGTGGCATGGGGGCGATGCCCCGGTCCCGCAGGTAGTCACCGGCGTCCCGGTCGGTGACCATGCCGCCGCCGTCCCAGGCTCCCCAGGCCACGGCGGTGGCGACCTGGCCGTGTGCCCGTCGGCGTTCGGCGAGCGCGTCGAGGTGGGCGTTGGCGGCGGCGTACGCGGCCTGCCCTCCCCCGCCCCAGACGCCGGCGATCGAGGAGAACAGCACGAAGAGGTCGGCCCGGTCGCCCAGCAGGGCGTCCAGGTGGACCGCGCCGAGCACCTTGGCGCGGGCGTCCTCGGCGATCTCGGCCGGTGAGGTGGTGGCCAGCGGCGCGGTGGTCGAGACGCCCGCGGTGTGGACGACGCCGGTCACCGGGTGGCGTTCCAGCAGGGCGGCGAGTGCCTCGCGGTCGGTGACGTCGCAGGCGGCGACGACCGCGGTGGCTCCGGTCTCGGCCAATTCGGCGACCAGTTCGCCGACGCCGTGGGCCCTGGGGCCCGACCGGCTGACGAGGAGCAGGTCGGTGACGCCGCGCCGGGCGAGCCAGCGGGCGACCTCGCGGCCGAGCGCGCCGGTCCCGCCGGTGACGAGAACCGGGCCGCCGGGGGGCCATGGGGCGGGGGGCCTTGTTGGTGTTGCTTTTCGGAGTGAGTTAGGGGGGCGACCGGATGGCGAAGACGTACTCCGGCGGTATGCGCCGCCGGCTCGACCTCGCCGCCAGCCTCGTCGCCAGGC
>NZ_JAFEUF010000116.1:19542-22082 GCF_016901035.1 Streptomyces durocortorensis | reverse complement strand
CCCCACCGCGCTCCGCCCCGCTCAGCCGCCCCCGGCTGACGGTGACGGCCCGGCGGATCGCGGGCCCCGCGCCGCGCCGCGGCCTCACCGAGCGGCGGTGCCTGGTCCTGCTGGGCGCGCTCCGCGACGCCCTGTACCCGGGCGGCGTACGTCCTGCGGCCACGGTCGACGACGCGGTGCTCGGCACCGCGACCCCGGCCTCCGCCCTGGTCCCGGGGCCGGGCTGGAGCCCCGTGGGCTCGTGGGAGGCGGTGGCCCGGACCGTCGCCGCCCAGGGGCCGGGCGCGGCGGCGTTCGTCCTGGCACGGCGTCAGGGGGAGGCGCTGGGCCACGCGTGGGCCGCCTACCACCTCGGCGGTTTCGACGGCGTGATGTGGCTGGACCTCTCGGCCCGGGACGGCCGTCAGCTCTCCTCCGCGCCGCCCCCGGTCGCGGCGTCCGAGGCGCGGGCCCTGGTCGTCGGCCCGGCGGGCCGGGCCGTCGAGGGCGCCCTGCCCGCCTTCGCCGCGTCGTCCTCCACCCCGCACTCCCTGCTGGACGCGGCGACCGGCCGCGCCTACGGAGCCATCGGCCTGGAGATCGAACGGCGGCTGGTCTTCGTGATCAGCGGCCTCGGCGACGTCCCGGCCAAGCAGGTCCTGGCCACCGCTCCCGGCTTCAGCATCGTCACGGACCACGCGAGCGTCGCGCGGACGGCCGACGGCCGCCTGCACCTGACCCTTCCGCCCATGGTTCCGGGCGACCCGAAGCCCCAGCGGTTCGGCTACCTCATCGGAGAGATCGTCGTCGAGCCGATGGCGGTGCTCCCGGGCGAGCGGCGGCAGTCCCCCGAGGAGACGCTGGAGCGGCTCGCCCGGGTGGAACGGGCCCTGGACGGCCGCGACCAGCCGGGCGCGGCCCCGCAGACCGCCCTCGCGGACCTGCTGCCCGCCGAGGACGGCTGGACGGTCACCGAACTGGGCGGCAGGACCCTGGTCGGCCAGACCCCGGTCCGGACGAACCGCGCCTACGTGCAGCCCACCACCGGCTTCCCCGCCCTGGGGCTGAGCCTGCTCCAGGACCGGGCGGTGGACCGGCTTCCCAAGGGCGCGATCGGGGCGGTGGAGGCGTCGGGCCGAGAATTCGCGATGAAGGCCACCGCGGAGTTCGTCCGCGCCGTCACCGGGCGGACCGACGTGCCCGACGTGGTCGTCCCCTTCCTCGCCCCGGTCCCGGACGTCGACGATCTGTGGGGCTACCTCCGCTTCGCCTACGCCCACGCCGTCGCCCGGCCGACCGGCGTCATCCTCAACCAGGGCCCCGCCGCGTTCATGGTGAAGAACGGCCTGGCGGTGGCGTCCCGTCCGGCCCTGGACCGGGTCCTGCGGGCGCTACGGCCCCGGGCCAGGGGCTTCCTCGACCGGCACCACGACACCATCAGCGCGGGACTCGCCGCCACCCTGGGACGGCTGCTGGACCTCTACCGCCGCACCATCACCCCGGACAAGCCCCTCTTCCCGGGCTACTTCGACGCCACGATCGGCGACGTCCCCTCCGCGCGCGAGCACACGACCGCCGCGCTGACCGGCCGCACCTCCGACGGCAGGCCCGTCACGCAGAAGCAGACGGTCGACATGGACGACCACCGGTATCCGACCCTGGACACCGACGGCGGCCGCCTCGACATCCCGCTGGTCCTCACGGAGCTCCGCCACTTCGCCTACGACGGCGAGCAGTTGATGACGCCGGAGCAGATCCGGCAGGCCGTGGCCGAGCTGGCGGAGCTGAGCCGGGAGGCCTACCGCCGGGCCCTCGCGCAGCGCGCCCCGCTGCCCGACGACGTCCTGACCGAGTCCCTGAACCGCATCCTGGACAACGAGGCCGTCCGGGGCCTCACCCACTTCGTGCAGATGGTCCTGATGGCCGGCTTGCCCCAGCCGTCGGGGTCCCCCCGCCGCCTGATGCCGGTGGGCGAGAGCCAGCTGATCTCCCGCGCCCTCGGCGAGTACGCGCTCGGCACCCCGCTGCCCGTCGACCACCCCCTGCATCGGTCCCTGCGCGCGGCGGTCCAGGAGGCGGCCGACTCCGTCGACACGCTTCCCCCGGGCCACCGGCCCCGGCTCCAGGCCATGGTCACCGCCGCACAGGGCGCCCTGGAGGTCCTCGCCGACCCGGAGCGGACACCGCCGCCGCTTCCGTGGGCGTCCGAACTGGTCGCGGCGGACGGCTCCCGCGTCCTCATCGACCGGATCCTCGCGGTCAGGCACCACGCCGCCGACGGCACCCCGCTGGGCACCTCCTCCCGCCCCGACCAGGACTGGCAGGACGCCCGCCGGCAGACGTACGGCCTACTGCCCGAGGTGGTCGGTTTCACCTACGTGCGCCCCGGCCCGGTGACCCTGGAGAGCCCGGTCCAGAACCTGCCGTTCCACGACGCGTACCTGGTCGGGCTGCGCGGCGGCCCCCCCCCCCCCCCCCGGGGGGGGGGGCCCCCCCCCCCCCCCCGGCTTAGGCAAACCAGGAGAGTGGGGGTGACCGTGAGGGTAAACAGCGCCGAGGAC
>NZ_JAFEUF010000116.1:0-19532 GCF_016901035.1 Streptomyces durocortorensis | reverse complement strand
CACCCGGCGGCCGCGCCCGGGGCCCCGGGGAGCGCCCGGCCCTCACCCCGCCGTCCCACGCCGCGCCCCGGGGCGGCCGCGGCGGCGGCCCCCCCCCCCCGGCGCTGGACCGCACCGACGGCTCCGACGCCGTCGTCGACTACGCGAGGATCGTGGACTTCCTGTTCGCGGTCGACGGCGATCTGACCGCGCTGGCCCCCCACCGGCCCGTCGTGGTGACGGGGGCCGACCTGGCGGGCCCGCCGTCCGCCGACCCACTGGAGACGCCCCTGGCCGGTCAGCGGCTCGCCAACGGCCTGGACCACTGGATCTGGACCACCGGCCGTGGCATCGAACCCGTCCTCGCCCCGGGCGACGGGCCGACCGGGCCGCGCTGGCAGCTGGCCGAGGGCGACTGGTGGGCCGGGTTCCGTCCCGAGCCGTCGACCCCCGAACTGGCCCGGTGGGCCGAGCAGATCACCGGCGACCGCGGCCGGGCCCCCGACGTCCTGCGATGGGTCCGGGCGGCCCGGCTGGTCTACGGACCCACCGTCGACGACCAGGGCGACGCTCTTGCTACGCTGCTGCGCGGCTTCTGGGCGCTGGACCGGACGCGTGCGTCCGCCGGCTTCACGGGCCCGCTCACCTGGAGCGACCTGCGGACCGTGATCGGCGCGTACTTCACTGCCGACGGGCAGGCGGAACCGCCGCTGCCGGTGGCGCTGCAGTTCCTGCTGCTGTCCGCCGCCGGAGCGGTCGGGCTCGACCTGGAGCTGTCGGGGATGGCGATCACCCCGCAGCACCACAGCGTGCGCGCCTGGGACACGGCCACCCCGGGTGGCGTCGTCGAGGACGTCACCGACCAGGACGAGGAGATGTCCCTCTTCGCCCCGGCGCCCGCCGGACAGCCGACCGCACCGGCCGCACTCGCACCCGCCCCCGCCACGGCGTCGGACGCATTCGCCGGACCGAGCGACCCCGTGCTCGATCCCCAGACCAGGATCACCGGCCCGTCCGGGAGCACCCAGGGCCGCAACTGGACCCGGGCGAAGGTCGACCGGGTCCTCCCGGGCACGGTGCGGACCCTGGAGAAGCGGCCGGACACCGCGGCGAAGGTCGTCTCGACCGGCCCGGCACCGTGGCCGGACACCGCGTACGTGGTGATCGCCGACGGCGAGGACGGCCGGGTGCTGCTGCCGGACGGCCGGGAACTCGGCCCGGAGGCGGTGGCCGACGCGCTGGCCGCCGACCCGGACCTGGCGAAGCTCCCGGAGGACGTGCCCGTCGTCCTCGCCGTCCCGTACACCGGCGACCGGTACCAGCAGACCCTGCAGGCCGTGGCCGACCGGCTGGGCCGCACCGTGTGGGGGCCGAGCGGGATGGGACGCGCCGTCCCCGACGGGTCGGGCGGCCACGTCCTCGCGCTGCTGGACCGCGACGCGGACGCCCCGGTCGGCGACTGGGTGTCGGTCGAGCCCTCGACCGCGATCGGGTCCTACCTCGACCGGACGTGGACGGCCCTGGACGGGACCGTGTTCCGCGACAGCGACGTCCTCACCGTGCCGCTGACCGACGAGGACCACCGGCACTTCGGGCGGCTGGCCGTCGAGCAGAAGGACGGCCTGCGGCGGCGGGCGCAGCGGCTGCGCCGCTTCCTCGAACTGCGGGAGCTGTCCCACCGGCTCCCCGAGGGCACCGACGCGGGCACCGAGAACGAGCCGGTCGGTTCGGAGCCGGTCACGACGGACGCGGCCGTCCACGTCTACGCCGGACACGGCGCACCGGGCCGGATGAACCTTCCGCTGCGCGACGGCCGAACGGTGTGGCTGGAGAAGGCGGACGCGGCGGCGTACATCGTGGGCCTGCCCGAGGTACGCAATCTGCCGCGCGGCCACCGCATGCACCTGGAGGTCTGCTGGAGCTCCTCGGACGGCGACCCGCGTCGGCAGTACCCCTCGCTGGGCGACACGCCCCACGTGGACGACCCCCTCGACGACGTGCCGCTCGACCAGCTGGTGGCCAACCTCACCCGCCGGGAGACGGACGGCTCCCTCCGCCAGACCGGCTTCAACGACACCCACCGCATCGCCCTGGCCTCCGCGACCGGCCAGCGGGGCGGCAGGGTCCTGCGCCGCCCCGAACCGCTCGGACCCGCACTCGACGCCCTGGCCCGGGACTTCGGACTGCACCGCGGTCCGGACCCGGTCTCCCCGGAGACGCGGCAGACGATGCTGCGGCTGCTCCGGGGGGTGCGCAGCGTCTTCGGCACCACGTTCGAGGACCACCGCGGCGGGCCGGACGGCCGGTTCGAGCGCGTCATGAAGGGCGTCGTCGCGCTGGAGCGGATGCGGGCGAACGACGGGCCGATCTCCCACCTCACCCCGTTCCGGCTCGACATGCTGGACTTCTTCGTCCAGGAGCACACCGGCCGGGCCCCCGACAAGCGGGGGTACGTGGAACTGCTCGACTTCGCCGCGGAGCGGATCGCCGACGACGAGAACGCCAGACTCACCGACGCGGTGTCCGCACCGTCGCTGGAGATCGCCCTCAAGCAACTGGCGGACAACGGCGAGCAGATGATCCGCCACGTGCAGTCGCTGCCCGCCCCGGCGCCGTTCACCGCCCGGCAGGTCGCCTCGACCCTGTGGGCCACCACCCGTGCGGCCCGGCTGCTGCGCCCGCTGACGCCGACCGCCCGGGAGGCCATGGGCCGCAGGATCCTCCACCTCGACGCCGCCACCGCCTGGGACCGGTCGCGGCAGGAGTCGCTGTGGGCGCTGCTCACCAAGGCGATCGCCGAGGGCGTGGACGCCGGCGACCAGGACGTCATGGCGGCCTATGGCCTCGCGGAGAGCGGCGCGTTCTCCCTGCCCGCGGTGCTCCGGCAGGGTGCGAACGACCAGGGGATCAACTGGTCCGGCACCCCCATGCCCGCCGGGGTCGACTGGGGCAGCGTGCGGCAGATGACGTTCGGGTCCAACGGCAGCAGCATGGCCTCGGTGCAGCCGGCCTGGACCGGCCCGCACAAGCCGATGCCGGTACTGAACGTCGTGGAGGTCGACGGGGCCGGACGGATCGTGCTGCACCTGCCGGGCCGCGCGCCCCTGCCCGTGTCCGAGACCGAGTTCCTGGCCCTGCTGGAGCGGGATCCCGGCCTGCGCACTCTCCCGCTCAAGCACCCGGTGCTGTTCCTGACCACCGGCCCGGGAACCCTGAGCCCCCAGCTGGTCCAGAGGTTCTCCGAGCGCACCGGACGGCCCGCGTACCGTTACAGCGCGCCGATGATGCTCTCCTCCGGCGACCCCGCCACCCCGCTCGGCATCCTCGCGCTGACCGATCCGGCCACGAAGACGCCGGGCACCTGGACCCGCGCCGCCCGGCAGACCAACGCCCCCGCGGCCGCCGCCGGCACGGGCGACCTGATCGTCTTCAGCCCGTCGGACCAGAAGTCCGGCGCACTGCCGGACATCGGCTCCCTGAGCGTCGGCGACCAGGGGCAGCCCCCGGCCGGTTCGCTCCTGTCGCCCGCGACGCTCATGACGAACGCCTCGGGCGCCCCGCGCGGCCGCAATCTCACGGACGAGAAGGTGCGCCAGCTGCGCATCGGACGCGTCCGGGTGTACGAGGAGGAGGCGGGCGCCCCGCCCAAGGAGAAGGCCGGCGAGGACCGGGCCGCACCGTGGGGCGACTCGGCGTACGTCGTCTGGGGCGGAAGCGGCCCGGACGGGGTGCGGTTCCCCGACGGGCGCACGCTGGACGCGGAGCAGCTGGCGGCCGAACTCGCCGCCGACCCCGAGCTGGCGAAGCTGCCCAAGGACGTCCCCGTCGTCCTGGTCGTCCCGCACCTGGCCAACGAGCAGTACCTGGCCTACCTGCGGGCGGTCGCCAACCTGCTGGAGCGTCCCGTGTGGGCCCCCAGCGGCGACGGCCGACTGGTGCGCAACAAGAAGCGCGAGCACGTTCCGGCGCTCATCGACCACGGCGCGGACCAACCCCTCGGCTCCTGGGTGCCGTTCCGGCCCACGAAGAAGGCCGCACCGCTCCCGGACCGCGCCTGGACGGCGCTCGACGGCACGGCCTTCCGCGACAGCGACGTCCTCACCCGGCCCCTGGTCTCCGACCGGGACGAGCGGTTCGGCCGGATGTCGCACGGCGACGACGTCCGGGGCCGCGAGACCCTGATGCGTACCTACCAGCGCGCCAAGAAACTGGTCCACCTGATGGCGTCGGGCAGTCGGACCGCGCTGATCAGCGAGGAGTCCCGGACCCCGGACCCGGCGTCGTACGTGTACGTCGCCCACGGGCTGCCGGGCGGCCTGCAACTCGCCCTGCGCGACGGCCGGACGGTGTGGCTGAGCGCGGAGGACGGCGGCCGGTACATCGGCGGACTGCCCGAGGTCGCCGAACTGCCCGAGGGCCACCGGATGAAGCTGGAGGTCTGCTGGAGCGACGCGCCGGGGAACCCGGCCCTGCCCCAGCTGGACAACCGTCCCGCGCCCGCCGTCCAGGACCCGCTGGAGGAGGTCTCGCTCGCCCAGCACACGGCGAACGTGAGCCGCCGCGTCACCGAGGGGTCGCTGATGAGCAGCGGCTTCCACACCGACGCGCACATCCTGCACGACGCCCCCGGTGGAGTCGCCGGACGCCGCAGGTGGGTCAGCCCCGAGCCCCTGCCGCACGAGCTGGACGCGATGGCCCGCACCGCGGGCCTGCACACCGGGGACGCGGAGGCGGCGCCGGAGGTGCGCGCGACCACCCTCCGGCTGGTGCGGGCCCTGCGCATCGTCTTCGGCCCCGAGGCCGAACAGGACCAGGCCCAGCACGCGCGGCTGCTCCGGGGCATCGGCGCGATGGAGACCCTGCGCGCCAACGACCAGGCACTGAGCCGGTTCACCCCCTTCCGCATGGAGCTGTGGACCTTCATCGCCCAGCGGGTGGGCGGAAAGACCCCGGGCCCCGACGACTACCGCAAGGTCCTGGACCTGGCCGCCGGCCTTTTGGCGCAGAAGCCGGAGGCCCCCCTCGGCGAAGCCATCGGGGATCCGGCGATCCAGCACGCGATCCGGCAGGTCACCCAGTTCGGCGCCCCGCTCGTACGGAACGTGCTGCGGCAGCCCGAGAACGTACCGGTGACCAAACGCGCCGTGACCCAGGCCTTCTGGGCGATGGCGGGCGCCGCCCAGCAGATGGCGGGCCGGGACGACGCGTTCACGGAGAAGCTGGGCCGCCGGGTCCTGCACGTGTTCCCCGACGAGGAGTGGGCCCCGGCACGGAAACAGCACCTGTACGTGCTGACGGCCCAGGCCATCGCGGCCGGACTCGACCCGGCGGACTTCTTCACGCTGTCCGCCTTCCACCTCGCTTCCAAGGGAGCCTTCGGCCCCGCCCACCAACTGCGTTCCGGGGAGGGCTTCCAGGGCTTCAACTGGAGCGGCAGCCCGGCGCCCGGCGGGATCGACCTGCGGGCCGTCGGCCGTCAGGACACCGGTGCCGACGGCGCGTCCCTCCAGCACTTCCGCGCGCCGTGGGCCGCCGAGAGCGAACCCGCGGACGCCATGGTGGCGTGGACCGACACCGACGCCGAGGGCTTCGTGGTCCTCCACCTGCCGGGCATGCGGCCCCTCCGCGTCGCCGACCGCGAGTTCCTGGCCCTGCTCGACCTGGCCCCGCCGCTGCGCACCGTCGCGCTCGGGGTCCCCGTCGTGTTCGTGCTCTCCGGTGCGGGCAGCGGCACGGGACGCGCCGCCGCACTCTCCGAGGCGTTCTCCAACCGCACCGCCCGCAACGGCTGGGCGTACAGCGGCGCGTTGACGGTGGCCCCGACCATCCCGCCCGGTGCCACGGCCATCCCGACCGCTGCCACGGCCGCCCCGCAGCCCGCTGCCACCGCGGCCCCGCTGCGGCTGATCGGACGGCCCGAGACCACGAGCGGCCGGCCGGGTGCCTGGCGCAAGGCATGGCTGCAGGGTCTGAACTCCAGCGTCCTGGTGACCGCCCCGTACGGCGACGCCCTGTTCTCCTCCCCGAAGCCGGCCGCGCGGCTCACCCCCGTACCGGACACGGAACCGGCCACCACCGCGCTCACCACGCCGCGCAGCCTGACCGGGGCCGAGATCACCGTGGGACCGCCGCTCGACCGGGCCGGACTCACCGCGCTGGTCCGCCGGGTGACGAGCCCGGAACCGGTGCGCGGCCTGACGGTCGAACGCTGCCTGGTGCTCCTGGGGACACTCCGTGCCGAGCTGTACCCGCAGGGCGTGCGCCCGGCGCGGACGGTGGACGACACGGCGGTCGGCGTCCCTGCCACGGAGTCGTCCCTGGTGATGGGCCCCGGGTGGCACCGGGTCCGGTCGTGGGACGCGGTGGCCGGAGCGGTCACCGCCCAGGGGCCGGGCACCGTGGCCCTCGTCCTGGCCCACCGCCAGGGAGCGGCCCCCGGGCACGCCTGGGCGGCCTACCACCTCAGCGGCGGCGGTGTGGTGTGGGTGGACCTCTCGGCCGGCCATGGCCGGCAGGTGTCCCTCCTCCCGCCCGCGGTCGCGGCGTCCGACGCCCGTGCCGTCGTCGTCGGACCCGGCGGGCAGGCCCTGGAACACGCTCTCCCCGAGTTCGCCCCGTCCTCCTCCACGGCCCACGCCGTTCTGGACGCGCCGGTCGAGCCCGGCTACGGCGCCATCGGACTGGAGGTCGAGGAGCGCCGCGACCTCTTCCTCGACCTGCCCGGCCGCCTCACCTCGACGCTCGTCCTCGCCCACGGCCCCGGCATCACGCTCGTCACCGACAGCCGGGGCTTCTGGATGACGGCCGACGGCCTCCTCCACGTCAACGAGCCGCAGGTGCCCCCGGGGCAGCCGCGCCCGGTCCGCAGGAACTTCGCCATCGGCGAGTTCGTCCTCGACCCCATGGCCGTCCTCCCCGGCGAGCGCCGGCAGACCCAGGAGGAGGGCATGGCCCAGCTCCAGCGGGCGCGCGCCGCCGGACGGCTGCCGGACGAGCGCCAGGTCGCCGTCCCGCTCACCGAGATGCTGGGCCCGCTCGGCGGCTGGACGTTCACCGAGACCGGGCTGACGGCCAAGGTCAACCCCGCCCCCGAGGGCTTCGACTGGACCGCCTACGGGCAGCTGACCCTCGGCTACCCCACCGTCGGCCTCCGGGAGCTCCAGGACATCGCCCACCAGCGGCTGACCGTCCCCAAGTTCGAGATGGCCGTCGCCGTCGCCCGCAACTTCGGCCAGTCGCTCACCGCGACCTACGCGAACCAGCTCCTCGGCACGATCTCCGTGGAGAGCCACATCGCACCGTTCCTCGCGGCGATCCCCGAGGTCGACGAGGTGTGGGGCTACGGATGGCTGGGCTTCCAGAACGTCGTGGCCGCGCCGGTCGGCGACGTCTTCGACAACGCCCGCCCGCCGGGCACCGACCCGGAGCTGATCAAGAACCTCCTGCCCGCCGCCTCCCGCAACGCCCTGGACCGGATCCTGCGGGCGCTGCGACCCGGCACCCGGGCGTTCCTGAACGACCACCACGACCAGCTCTCCGCCGACGCAGCCGAGCAGCTGGGACGACTGCTGGGCTTCTTCCGGCAGCGGCTGACGCCCCATCTGCCCGCCGACCCCGCGTTTTTCGACACCGCCGGCACGGAGGTGCCGACGCCCCGCGAGCACTGGACCGCCGTCCTCACCGGCCGCACGTCCCAGGGCGAGCCCGTCAGCCAGCGCTACGCCGTCGGCATGGACGACGGCGACTACCCGGTCCTGGACACCGACGACGGCCGGCTGGCCGTCCCCCTGGTCCTCGCCGAGCTGCGGCACTTCGGCTACACCGGCCAGTTCATGACGCCCGAGGAGATCCAGCGCGCCGTCACCGAACTGTCCGCGTTCGGCCGCGCCGCCTACGAGCGCGCCCTGCGGTCCCGGGCGCCGCTGCCCGAGGACGTGCTGCGCGAGTCCGTCCGGCGGATCGTGGACAACCCGGTGGTGCAGGGCGTCGCGGGCTTCCTGATGGTGGCGGCGCGATCCGGCATCCCGCAGGTGGGCGGTGGCACCCGCAGGCCGCTGACCGAGTGGGACAGCCGAAGCATCTCCCTGGCGCTGGGCGAGTACGCGCTGGGCCGGCCCCTGTACGACGGCCACCCCGCGTACCAGGCCCTGCGGGCCGCGCTGACCGAGGCGTACGCGCTGCTGCCGAACATCCCCCCGGGCGGCCGGACGAAGGCCCGGGGTTTCTTCGACGCGGCACGCGGCGCCCTGGCCGTCCTCACCGACCCGGCGCAGACCCCGCCGGTCATGCCCTGGTACGCGGAAGTGGTCGCGACGGACGGCGCCCGCGTCCTCCTGGACCGCGTGATGGTGATCCGGCACCGCGACGCACAGGACATCCCGGTGGGCACGTCCTCCCTGCCGCTGGCCGCCTGGCAGGACGGACTGCGGCAGCACTACGGCCTGCTGCCCCAGGTGACAGGCTTCACCTACCTGCGGCCGGGCCCGGTGCCGCTCGAAAGCCCCGTCCAGGCCCTGCCGTTCGAGGACGCGTACCTGGTCGGGCTGCGCGGCGGCCCCGGCGGCGCGCTCCTCGCGCTGGCCGACGGCACCGACGCGGCGTTCGCCTACGCCCGCATCGTGGACTTCCTGTACGCCGTGGACGGCGACCTCACCGCGCTGGCCCCGGAACGGCCGGTCCTCGTGACGGGGGCCGATCTCGCGGGCCCGCCGCCCGCCGACCCGCTGGACACCCCGGTGGCCGGCCAGCAACTGGCCAACGGCCTGGACCGCTGGGTCTGGGCCCCCGGCAGCGGAGCGGAGGCGTTGCTCGTGCCCGCCGACCAGCTGGCCGGGCCGCGCTGGCAGCTGGCCGAGGGCGACTGGTGGGCCGGGTTCCGTCCCGAGCCGTCGACCGCCGAACTCGGCCGGTGGGCCGAGCGGATCACCGGCGACCGGGGCCGGGCGCCGGACGTACGCCGCTGGGTCCGGGCGGTCCGGCTGGTCTACGGCCCCCTGCTGGAGAACGACGCGACCGCGTTCGAAGCGCTGCTGCGGGGCTTCTGGTCCCTGGAGCAGACCCGTGCGGCCAACGGCTTCACGGGCCCGCTCAGCTGGAGCGACCTGCGGACGGCGGTCAGCGCGTACTTCACCGCGAACGGGCAGGCCGAACCGCCGCTGCCGGTGGCGTTGCAGTTCCTGCTGCTCTCCGCCGCCGGATCGGTGGGGGTCGACCTGGA
This sequence comes from Streptomyces durocortorensis, assembly GCF_016901035.1. GTDB lineage: Bacteria > Actinomycetota > Actinomycetes > Streptomycetales > Streptomycetaceae > Streptomyces > Streptomyces durocortorensis. Next base: position 10,336 of record NZ_JAFEUF010000116.1, on the reverse strand, counting down.
GCTGTCGGGGATGGCGATCACCCCGCAGCACCACAGCGTGCGCGCCTGGGACACGGCCGTCGCCGGCCCGGACTTCTTCGCCCCCGTCGACACCGCACCCGTCGCCGCGCCGACCGTCGCCGCGCCGCCACCGGCCACCGGCGCGTTCACCGGGCCGAACGATCCACTGCTCGCGCCGGACACCCTGCTGACCGGACCCTCCGGTGCCGCGCAGGGCCGCAACTGGACCGCGAAGAACGTCAGCCGTGTCCTCCCGGGAAGCCTGCGGACCATCGAGAGCCGGCCCGGCACCGCACCGAAGGTCGTCGCGACCGGCCCCGCACCCTGGCCGGACACCGCCTACGTCGTCACCGCCGACGGCGAGGACGGCCGGGTGCGGACGGCGGACGGCCGGGTCCTGGACGCGGAGGCGGTCGCCGACGCGCTGGCCGCCGACCCGGAGCTGGCGAAGCTCCCGAAGGACGTGCCCGTCGTCCTCGCCGTCCCGTACACCGGGGACCGCTACCTGGAGACGCTCCGGGCGGTGGCCGACCGGCTGGGCCGCACCGTGTGGGGGCCGAGCGGCGTGGGCCGGATCGTCCCCGACGGCACGGGGGACGCGCACGTCCTGGTGACGATGGACTCCGACCCCGACGCACCGGTCGGGTCCTGGGTGTCCGTCGCCCCGTCGCCGACCGCCGGACCGCACGAGGACCGGACGTGGAGGGCGCTGGACGGCACCGTGTTCCGCGACAGCGACGTCGTCACCCGTCCGCTGGCCGACGAGAACCACCAGCGGTTCGGCCGGATCGCCGTCCACCGGGGAGACGCGCTGCGGCGGCGCGAGCGCAACTTCCGCGCCCTGCGCAGGATGCGACGGCTCGTCCACTGGACGCCCGCCGGCACCCGTGCCCAGGAGACCGCCTCCGAACCGGTCTCCATGGACGGGGCCGTCTACGCCTACGCCGGCCACGGTGAACCTGGCCGGATGCAGCTGCCGCTCCACGACGGCCGGACCGTCTGGCTGGGCAAGCACGACGCGGCCGCGTACATCGCGGGCCTGCGCGAGGTCCGCGAACTGCCGCCGGGCCACCGCATGCACCTGGAGGTCTGCTGGAGCTCTTCGGACGGCGACCCCGCCCGGCCGCAGCCGTCGTTCGCCCCCGTCCCGCACGTCGACGACCCGCTGGGCGACGTCCCGCTCGACCAGCTCGTCGCCAATCTGACCCGCCGCGACACCGAAGGCTCCACCCGGATGACCGGGATGGACGACACCCGGCGCTTCATCATGGGCGCGGCCGACGGCGGACACGGCCGCCGCGTGCTGCGCCGCCCCGAACCGCTCGACGGGGAGCTGGACCGGCTGGCGGGCGTCGCCGGACTGCACCGGGCCCCGGGCGACGTGCCGCCCGAGACCCGGGAGGCGACGCTCCGGCTGGTACGCGCCCTGCGGGCGGTGTTCGGCGACGCCGTCGAGGACGACCGGGCCACCCCCGGCGGCCGCTACGAGCGCGCACTGCGCAGCATCGGCGCACTGGAGCGCCTGCGCGCCAACGACCCCGCCCTCAACACCTTCACCCCGTTCCGCAGCGACCTGCTCGACTTCTTCGTCCGCGAACACACCGGCCGGGAACCGGACCTTGCCGGATACCAGGCCCTTCTCGACCACGCGGCCGCCCGCATCACGGCCGACCCCGACGCCCGCCTCACCGACGCCGTGCCGTCACCCACGCTCCAGATCACGCTGACGCAACTGGCGGACGCGGGCGAGCAGGCGATCCGCCACGTCCAGTCGCTGCCACCCCAGGCTCCCTTCACCCCGCGCCACGTGGCGTCCACGCTGTGGGCCACGGCCCGGGCCGCCCAGCTCTTCCGCCTGATGACCTCCGGCGCCCGTGCATCCATGGGCCGCAAGGTCCTCCATCTCGACCCCGCCGCCACCTGGGGCCGGAACCAGCAGCAAGCCGTCTGGGCGGTGTCGGCCAAGGCGATCGCCCAGGGCATGGACGCCACCGACCACGACCTGCTCGCCGCGTTCCACCTGGCGGAGAGCGGTGCCTTCGGCCCGGCCGCCGTGCTGCGGCAGGGACCCAACATCCAGGGTGTCAACTGGTCCGGCGCCAACGCCCCCGCCGGGATCGACTGGAGCACCCTGCGCCGGCCCGACGGGACGGCCTCCCACCAGCTCACACCTGAATGGGCCGGCCCCGGCAAGCCCATGCCCCTGCTCAACGTCATCGAGGTCGACCCGACCGGCACCCCCGTCCTCCACCTCCCCGGCCGCGCACCCGTCCCCGTACCGGAGAACGAGTTCCTGGCCCTGCTGGACCTGGCGCCCGCGCTGCGCACGGTCTCTCTCGGTATCCCGGTGCTGTTCCTCACCACCGGACCGGGGGCGCTGAGCCCGGAGCTGGTGCAGCGGTTCTCGCAGCGCACCGGCCGCCCGGCCTACGGCTACAGCGCCCCGATGGCGCTCACCGCCCCGAGCCCCAAGAACCCGCTCGGCATCGTCGCCCTGCCGGACCCGGCGACCAACGCCCCGGGCCGATGGACCGCCGCCGCCCGCCGGTTCACCGCCGCCACCGCGACCGGCCAGGACCAGCCGGCCTTCTTCGGGCCGCCGTCCCCGGCCGACCTGGGGACGGACCCCTTCCAGGACCCGGCCACCGTGCTGCGGGACGACGCCGGGAAGGTGCTCGGACGCGATCTGACGGGCGCCTGGACCGACCGGGTGCGCACCGACCGCGTACGGGAGGCCGTGGACGGACAGGCCGCCCGGGAGCCGGACGAGCCCGCACCCTGGGGGAGCGAGGCCTATCTGGTCGGTGACCGCGCCCTCGACGCCCAGGGCCTGACCCCGGAGGCGTTCGCGGAGAAGCTGGCCGCCGATCCGGAACTGCCCGCGCTGCCGCCCCACGTGCCGGTGGTCCTGGCGATCCCGTACGCCGGAGCGCAGTACCTGGACCTGGTGCGCGCGGTCGCCGGCCGGCTCGGCCGCCGGGTGTGGGCCCCCAGTGGCGACGGGCGGCTCCGACACGACTCGGCGCTCCAGGCGCGCATCCCGACGATGACGGTCCACGACCCCGCCGGCTGGCACGGCGACTGGGTGCCGTTCGACCCGCCCGCGGCGTCGGCGCCCTTCGTGGACCGGCAGTGGACCTCGATCGAGGGCAGGACCTTCCGCGACAGCGACGTGGCGACCCGGCCCCTGGTCTTCGACCGCCGGGAGCGGTACGGCAGGGTGTCGGTCGGCGACGACCTGGACCAGCGCGAGAGGCTCCTGCGGGGGCTCTTCCACCGGCGGCAGCGGATCCACTACGCGGCCACCACCCTGGGTGACCAGGTCGTCAGCACCGAGCCGTACACCCTGGACCCCGCGGTCTACACGTACTACGGACACGGCTATCCCGGCACGCTGGAGATCGTCCTGCGCGACGGCTCGACGGTGATGCTGACCGCGGCCGAAGGCGGGCGCTACATCGGCGGACTGCGCGAGGTACGCGAGCTGCCGCCCGGCCACCGGATCGGCCTCCAGGTCTGCTACTCGGCATCGCCGGGCCATCCCCTCGACCAACCGCAGGAGGGCCGCCCGGTACGGCCCGTGGAGGACCCGCTGGACGAGGTGTCCCTCATCCAGCACACGGCCAACGCCAGTCGGCTGGACGTCGAGGGGCCCACCCATACGGCAGGGCTGGGCGACGACTCCTTCATGCTGGAGGACACCCCCGGCGGGGTGGTCGGCCGCCTGGTGCGCGTCCGGCCGGAGCCGACCGACGCCGAACTGGACCGCCTGGCCGTGATCGCGGGCCTGCACGGCGACCCGGGCACCGTGCCGCCGGAGGTCCGGGCGACCGTGCTGCGGCTGGTCCGCGCGCTGCGCCTGGTCTTCGACCACGCCGTGGAGGACGACCGCTGGGTGCCGGGCGGCGGGTACGAGCGGGCGCTGAAGGGCATCGCCGCGCTGGAGACCCTGCGCGCCAACGACCCCGGCATGCGGCGGTTCACCCCGTTCCGGATGGAGCTGTGGACGTTCCTCGCCCGGCGCGTCGGCGGTGACACCCCGGGCCGCGACGCCTACCGGGACGTCCTGGACGCCGCCCGGCAGCTGATCGGCGGGCAGCCGGACAGCACGCTCTCCGGGATGCTGCCGGACACCCCCCTGACGTACGCCGTCGACGAACTCTCCGGCAGCCAGGGCGAGGACCTGGTCCGCGACGCGGTGGGCCTCCCCGAACCCGTCACGCTGCGGCCCAAGGACATCACCCGCGCCTTCTGGGCGATGGTGGCCGGCGTCGACCTGGTCCTGTTCCGCCTGGACCCGGCGCAGCAGGAGGGCCTGGGCCGCCGCGCCCTCCACCTCGCCGGCACGGAGGTGTGGAGCGACGCGACGACGGCGGAACTGACGTTCCTGGCGGTGCGGGCCCACGCCCGCCGGATCGACATCACCGACCCGCACCAGCTCGCCGCCCACCACCTCCGCGAACTGGGCGCCCTCCGGCAGACTCTCACCGACGGGACGGAGCCCACCGGCTACAACTGGAGCGGACGGCCCGCCCCGAACGGCGTGGAGAGCGACCAGTGGTACGCGCGGGTCAAGGCCGGCAACGACGTCCTCACCCTTCCCCACCCGGCCCAGTGGAGGTCCACGGAGCCGGGCGGAAAGTCCCTGGTGATCTGGACCGGGACCCGGGCGGACGACGGCGGCATCGTCATCCACCTGCCCGGACACACCCCGCTGCCCGTTCCCGACGAGGAGTTGTGGGCGCTGCTGGACCTGGCTCCGCTGGTGACCGACGCGGGCGTCGACGTCCCCGTCGTCTTCCCGATGGCCGGCTTCACGGACGGCAAGGCGCGGCGGACCCAGCCGTTCACCGACCGCACCGGCCGCAGTGCCTTCGGCTACTCCGGACCACTGGACCTGATCGAGGACGACCCGTTCGACCCGCTGCGCATCACCGCCCTGCGGGAGAAGAAGCTGGGGCAGTGGACCAGGACCATCTGGAAGCCCCGGCCGGCCCAGGGCGCCGTGACGGGGACGCCCGGCGGGGCGGTCAAGGCCGGCCCCTCCGCCTGGCCGGTCCACTCGGCCCGGCACGACTCCGGCACCGGTACCTTCCACTTCACGACCGGCGCGCCTCGTCGTGCCGCGGAACGCGACGGGGAGAGCGGCCGACCGGACATCGCCTATCCGTCCGCCGTCCGCATCAACGCCACCCCGGTGTCCACGGCGGACCAGGACGGCGCCCCGGGGCGCGACCCCGCCGATGCGGCGCCCGCAGCCACCGGACCGGTGCCCGCAGCCGCCACCGGCCCGGCCTGGGCCCTACGGTCCTGGCGTCCCGCCGGGTCGCCCGGCACGGCCCGGTTCGCCGCCCTGTACCGCGACCGGGAGTGGCGGCGCCGCAGTACGGCCTTCGAGCTCGCGTTCGCCGCGCACACGGGCCGCGCCGCAGGGCTCACCGAGGCGGCGCGCGACGCGGTGTCCCGCATGGCCGGCGAACTCACCGCGCGCCACGGCGAGCAGGCTGCCCAGCGCGCCTTCTTCGCCCCGGACGCACCCCCGGGCGACCCGGCCGCGGCGCTGGAGCGGCTGCTGACCGCCCCGCCCGGGCCGCTCACCCTCGCCGCGCTCATGACCGCGTTCACCTACGCGGCCCACGCGGGCCACGGCCTGCCCCGCGAGACGGCCGAGACCCTGGCCCGCCCGCCCGGCCGACAGGGGCGCTACACGCCGGGCAGTTCCTACCGTGAGGTGCACGACAGCCGCGGAATGCGCCGCGTGGGCGGCGAGGCGGGCCCCGCGCTACGGCTCCTGCGGACCTACGCCGCGCTCGGTGCGGCACCGGACAGCCTGACCGTCCTGCGCGACGCACTCATCGCCTGGGCGATCCCGGCCGACCTCCAGTCGCTCCACGAGATCCTGCGCGCTTCCCACCGGGTCGGCGGGGGAACCGCCGCGGAGCGCGACACCGCGCTGCGCGACGGCGCCGGACTCCACACCTGGGCGGCCGGCGCGCTCACCGCGGGCTCCCCGGAGGGCGAAGGACGGACGGACCGTCCCGCGGCTTTGGTCCCACCGCACCTCGCCCTGTACGCGGAGCGGATGACGTTCGGCCGTGACATCACCCGCAGCGGCCTGAACCTCCCCGATGACCTCGCGCACCTGGCCGACGCCGCGCTCGCCGGCACGCTGCGCCCGGACACCGCCCGGAACCGGGCGCTTCTCGCCTGGCTCGACCGCTACGGCGACGCGGGCCGGGACGCGCTGCGACGGCTGTCGCCCGCCCATCTGACGGCGATCCACCTGTACAGCGGCGCCGACTACCGTCTGATGAAGGCGTTCCTCAACGGCGAGCGGTTCGGCGCGGGTATGGGGCGTCGACTCGTACGTCTCAACGCCTGGACGATGACCAGCAAGATGGCGGAGGTCGGAGCCGCCGACCTGCTCCCGATGACGCTGCGCCGGCAGCGGGGTTTCACCGCTCTGTTCGACGCCATGTGGGACGTGGACGACCTCCGCGAACGGACCGCCGAGGTGGCCGCCCTGAGGAGCCGTCTGGACGCGATGGCCGACGCGGTGTTCGCGGAGCTTCCGTCGCACGTCGACATGGTCGTCGAGGCGCTGGAGATCCTGCCGCCGCTGCACGGAGACGTCTGGTGGGGCGACCGTGGAATGCCCGGGCCGCTGGGCGCGCCACCGTCCGACGGGCCGGTGTACGGGCGGAACCGCATCACCGTGCCCTTCTTCCGCAGCACGGCGCTGGAGCGGGACGAAGCGCTCGGCTTCATGCACCGGAGCAAGGGAGCCCCCGGCGACTCGCACCTCGGACTGGTCCATGTCGCGGACTCGACCGCGCGGGAGGTCAGCCCGTTCGTGGTGCTGCCGCTGGAGACCGAGGTCCTGTACCCGCCGGGCGCCTCTTTCGACGTCACCACCCGGACGGTCGTTCCCGGCGACACGCTTACGCGGCCGTACGAGAGCATCGACGTCACCGAGGCGGCCGCGACCGGCACGACGTCGGGCACTCCCGACGCGCTCTTCGGCATCGCGCCCCCGGCCGACGCCCGGGAGACGCCGTCCCTTCGCGCACCGGTGCTGCGGACCGTACACCGAGAGGACGGCAGCGCGATCGGCATCGCGTCGTTCGACGACGCCGACTGGGCGGAACGGCAGCAGGAGTACGGCCGCCTGGCCGACGCCACGGGCTTCGTGTCGTGGGAACGCGACGCCGACGGCAGGCCCGTCCCCACCCACCGGGCGCTGCCCGGCGGCGGAACGACAGGGGGGACGTTCTTCTTCGCCTCGCACGGCGGCGGTGACGGGCTCGCGCTCGCCACCGAGGACGGCGGCCGGCGGACGGACGACGGTTCCTACGCCGGGCGGCTGCTGCGGTCGGCCGGCACGCGCGGCTTCGGCAGCGTGACGGTGCTCGCCTGCGGCCCCGGCGACGTGCCCCGCAACCGGGCGGAGGCCCGGGCGCGGGCCGAGCGCATCGCCGACCGGGCGGGACTGCCGGTCCACCTCCCCACCGGCCGGGTGGCGGTGTCCGACGGGCTGCCGCACCTGCTGGAGGACGCCGACGGGCAGCCCACGGAGTGGGTCACGGCCTATCCGGTGGGCTGGACGGGCCCCCGTGTCCCGACCCCGGGTACGTCCGCCGCCGGACGCACCGCGTACCGCTACCCCGCACCCGGACAGTTCAACGTCCAGGGCAGGGTGCTGGACGCCGCCCCCGAAGAGCTCGACGACCTCGACGCCGACCGGGGCACGCCGTGGTCGGTGTCGTCCTGGAGCCCCGCCGGGGCGCCGGGCACACCGCGGTTCACCGGGTTCTACCGGGAGCGCGCCTGGCGACAGGCGAGCGTCGACTGGGAGGACTCGCTCGCCGAGGCGCTGAGCGAGGTCCCCCGGCTCGCCGAGGCCGCCGGGCTCGCGGTGCGCGGGCTGTACGGCCAACTCGCGCTCCGCAACGGGGAAGAGCGTGCGGCACACGCGTTCTTCGACCCGGAAGAGACCCCCGACGACCCGGCCGCCGAGCTGGAGCGGCTGCTCGACGAACCGCCGGGCCCGGAGGCACTGGACGGGCTGATGCGGGCGTTCGTGTACGCGTCCTACGCCGGACCGGGGCTGCCGACCCCCGTCCACGAGGCGCTCACCGAGGGCGGCGGGCGGTTCGGCGGGGACAGCGCCTACCGCGCCGTGCACGACAGCCGCGGCTTCCGCCGGGTCGGCGGCGAGCGGGGGCCCGCGCTGCACCTCCTGAGGGTGGCCGCGGCACTCGGCCTGCCGGCCGAGCTGCTCGCCCCGTTCCGCGCCGCCGTGGCCGCCTGGACGATTCCGTACGACCTCCAGTCGCTGCACGAGGTGCTGCGCGCCTCTCACCTGATCGGCATGGGCGCCGCCGAGGAGCGTGGAGCCGCCACACGTGACGGGGCCGCGCTGCACATCTGGACCGTGGGCGCCTTCACGGAGGACGGCCTGCTGCCGCGCGAGGACGACGGAAAGGCGCCCGCAGCCCTGGTTCCGCCGCACCAGGCGCTCTACCAGCACCGCATGTCCTTCCCGTACGAGCTCACCGGGACGATGGACGTCCCCGACGCCCTCGTCACGATGGCCGACGCCGCGCTCGCCGGAGCGCTCCCGTCCCTCCCCACGCCCAGGTTCCAGGCCATGGCCGCATGGCTGGAGCGGTACGGCGACCGGGGCGCCGCCGCGCTCAGGCAGCTCACGCCCGCCCACATCACGGCCCTGTACCTCTACAGCTCCTACGACTACCGGCTGATGAAGGCGCTGCTCAACGGGGAGCGGCTGGGCCGGGGCGTCAGCCGTCACCTGGTGCGTTTCCACAGCTGGCAGTACCTGCTGGAGTCGGCGCGCGAGGAGGAGCTGGACATGCCGCCGCTCACCCTGGTCAGCCGTCCCGAGTTCGCGGATCTGTACGCCGAACTCACCGAGCTGCCCGACCTCGACACCCCCCACCCCGACCTGGCCGCGCTGCGCCGCCGCGCGGACGCGATGGCCGACCGGCTCCACGACGAGCTGAGGCTCCACATCGACATGGCCATCGAGGCCCTGGAGATCCTGCCGTCCGTCGACCGGACCATCTGGTGGGGCGAGCGGGGTGCGCCCGGGCCCGTCGAGCGGCCCGCGCTGAACGGCCCCCTGTACGGCGACGGCGCCATCGAGGTGGCGTTCTTCCGCAGTACCTCGCTGAAGATCGAGGAGGCCGTCGAGTTCGCGCTGAGCGACAAGCCCGTGCCCGCCCGGTCGCACCGCAGACTGATCGAGGTCGCGAACTCCACGGCCCGCGACGCCGCCCCCTTCCTCAAGCACCTGTCGGAAGGGGAGGCGCTGTACCCGCCGGGCATGCGTTTCGACGTCGTCAGCCGACGGCTCGTCGAGTCCTACCGGCGGCCCCCGATGCTGCACGAGGTGGCGGAGGAGACGACCCCGCTGCCCGACGGCCTCTCCGAGGTGCCGCGGACCGGCCCGGTGCCGTACACACCGGCCGTGTTCGAGGACGCGGTGGACGACGTGTTCGACCTCGGCCGCTCCGACTCCGACCTGTCGGACGTCGAACTGTCGGATGTCGACGGGTACTCCGATACGGACTCCGACGCGGACTCCGGCCTCGTCGCGGACCTCTCGGAAACGGCCACCCGTGCCTACCCCCGGCACGACTACTGGAATGCCCCGTGGGAGGGGCAGGGGACCGCGCCGGCCACGCAGCAGATCGTCGTCCAGGAGATCGAGGCGGACGGCAGGACCGTCGGCAAGGCATCCTTCACCCGGCGCGACTGGGCGTTGCGCGAGCCCTTCTACAGCCGCCTGCCCCAGGCCACCCACTACACGGAATGGAGCCGCGGACCCGCCCAGGAACGCGTCGCCCACCGGCGTCCACTCCCCGCCACGGGAGCGTCCGGCACCTTCTTCTGGACGTCCCACGGCGGGCCGGAAGGCTACGCCGTCGCCGGGGCGAACGACCTGCCCGCCGGCGCCGACAGCGCGGCGGTGGGACGTCTGCTCGGACCGGACCCGGCCGCCGCGGGCTTCACCAGCATCACCGTCCTCGCGTGCGACGTGGCCACCGCCACCGGCGGACCCGCCGGCACCGCACCCGGGGGCGAGAGCCTGGAGCGCGCCGTCCGCCGCGCCGCGGACATCGCCGACCTCACCGGCCTGGACGTGTACCTCAACACCGGTCGCACGGCGATCACCCCGGGCCGGGACGAGGACGGGGGACCGACCGCCGACATCCACCTCCTGGAGGCGGCGGACGGAAGCCCCACCACCGTCCTGCGGGTCCCGCCGAGGTCCCGGGCGGGCGCGGACGCCGTACTGCCCGCCGTCCCGGCC
>NZ_JAFEUF010000011.1:40300-71425 GCF_016901035.1 Streptomyces durocortorensis | reverse complement strand
GGCGGCACACCACACGGTGTGCCGCCGGGCCCCTCGCGGTCGGTCCTCGGTCTCCGGGCGCGGGTGAGGGTTACAGATACGGGCCCGAACGGATCGGGCCGTGCGGGTCCGCGCCGCCTTCCTCGTCCTCGTGGACCGTGCCGGGCGGCAGGGCGCGACGCATCTGCTCCAGCTGGGCGCGGGCCGCCATCTGCTGGGCGAACAGCGCCGTCTGGATGCCGTGGAAGAGCCCCTCCAGCCAGCCCACGAGCTGCGCCTGGGCGATCCGCAGCTCGGCCTCGGAGGGCACCGACTCCTCGGTGAACGGCAGGGAGAGCCGCTCCAGCTCCTCGACCAGCTCGGGTGCCAGACCGTCCTCCAGCTCCTTCACGGAGCTGGCGTGGATCTCCTTCAGCCTGACCCGGCTCGCCTCGTCGAGAGGAGCCGCCCTGACTTCCTCCAGAAGCTGCTTGATCATGCTGCCGATGCGCATGACCTTCGCGGGCTGTTCCACCATTTCCGTCACCGGGACCTCGCGCGACTCGTCGTCACTGGCACCGCCGCCGATAGCCATTCCGTCCTGGCCCACGACAAGGACCTGCGGATGCTCCTGCGACCGGTCATTCCTCGGCATTTCCATGCCGCCATTGTCTCGCACACGTGCCGTACACCACGTTGGTGCCCCCGAAAACGGAAGATCCACCGTCTTCGGGGGCACTGGAACCCTTCCGGGAGACCTGAATGTGCCGTTCAGCCCGCGCGCCGGGCCAGGGTCAGCCGGGAGCTGGTGAGGCCGGCGGCGAGCAGTCCGGCGAGCACCGGGACGACCAGCGCCAGCAGCCCGATGGTCTCCCACGGCATCACGATCGGCGTGTACGCCGACTGCATCGGGTCCTCGCGCATCGCCTCCAGCGCCGCGCGCAGGTCGGTCAGGCGCAGGGCGACCGCGGGCACGAGCCCCGCCGCCGTTCCCAGCAGGACCCCGGTCAGGGCCACGACCAGGCACTGGAAGCCGGACAGCGAACGCCGTACGCCCGGGGGCGCGCCCACCGCGCTGAGGGTGGTCAGGTCGGCCTCCGCGTCGGCTTTGGACAGCCCGGTGGTGATGGCCGCCGCGCCCAGGGTCACCACACCGGCGAAGAGGGCGAGGATCAGCAGGATCGCCGCGTCGTCCCCCTGCCGCATGGAGTTCGCCGTCATCACGTACGTGTTGTCGCCGGTGAGCTTGATCGCCGCGTCGACCGCCTGCCTCTCGGCGTCCGTCGGCTCGCTGTCCAGCGGGTAGACGCTGCCTATCTCCTCGGAGTACAGACCGAGCCGGTCCGCGGTTCGCTGCGGCATGACCATGCGGATGCTCGGGGTCGCCGCGTAGCGGTCCGGTGCGACGTACACCTTCAGCTGCTCGGTGGTGGTGACGGCCTTGCCGGGGTGCCGGTCCCGGTTCTTCCTGTCGCGGTCGTTGTAGATGTGCGCGGCCTTGACGGTGACCTCGCCGTTCTTCGCGTACGACGAGTTCAGCAGGACGGGGGTGCCCTCGGCCAGGGCCTTCGCCGCCGCCGGGTCGTCGAGCTTCACGTACGAGGTGAGCAGGGCCGCGTCCCCGACGACGATCTTGTTGCTGTCGATGTTGAACGACGTCATGGTGAAGTTCTCGTCCATGCAGGCCGGGGAGTTCATCAGCCGCTTGTGCTCCTCGGCCGAGAGCCTGGGGGCGAGTTCCCTCGCACCTTCGCCCTTCAGGGGGCAGGAGTGAGCCTTGCCGGTGGGCTTGACGAGCTCCAGGGTGCCGCAGCCGTTCTCCTCCTCGTAGTACACGAAGCAGTCGCTGCCCGCCCACACGCGTCCGATGTCGGCGCGGTCGCCGCTGACGGGCAGGTTCTGCTCGACGGCCGCCCGTGCACGGGGCAGTTCGGCCTTCCCGGCCGTATCGGTGGTGCTCAGCGCTGCGACGCCGGACGTGAGGTTCGGCTGGTGCCGGTACTCCTCCTCGGCGCTGCTGCTGCTGGTGTACGTGGCGATGGCGACGCTGCCCGCGACGGCCGCCATCACCGCGGCGACGGCGGGTGCGGTCCGGCCCCGGTTGCGGGCCGCGTCCCGCAGGGCGATGCGGGGCGTCAGCGGGAGCCGCCGCCCGAGCCGGCCGAGGAGGCCGACGATCACCGGGATGCAGCCGAGGACGCCCAGTTCGGCGAGGACGGATCCACCGGCGACGAACGTGGTGTCGCCGCTGATCCCGCCGTAGACGGCGACGGCGACTCCGGCCGCGAGGGCGATGACGCCGACGACGGGCAGCACACGGGAGCTTCGGCGGGTGCCGCGCCGGCCGCTGAGCGACTCCAGGACCGACTGACGGCCCGCGACGATCGCCGGGGCGAGCGCGGCGAGGACGCCGGTGACCAGTCCGAGCAGGGCGATGCCGAGGATCTCCCAGGGCTGCACGGTCAGCTCGCCGAATCGGCGGCCGGTGAAGTCCTCGATCATCGGCCGGAACAGAGTGGTCAGCCCGAACCCGGCGCCGACACCGGCCACCGCGCCGACCCCGCCGAGCACCGCGCCGCCCGCGAGCACCACGGCCCGGACCTGGCCCCGGCTGCCGCCGCACGAGCCGACCAGACCCAGCTGCCGACGCGAACGGCGGGCGCCCACGGCGAACGCCGGACCGGCCAGCAGCACGATCTCCAGGACGGCCATGGCGGCCACGGTCACGGCTGCCGCGGCCAGCTCGGCGCTGCCGTCGCCGAAGTCGCCCATCTGCGCGGCCATGGGGATCTCGGAGTCGGGCGGCGGGTCGAGGACGACCTGCCGGGATGCGACCACCACGCCCTTCTCGTTGGCGGCGAGCACGTCCGGCCAGGTCACGCCTTCCCCGGGCGGTCCCTGGACCAGCCACTCCAGCTTGTCGGCCTGGGGCGGCAGGATCTCCTTGTCGTCGTCCGAGGACTTCTTCCACGGGGCGATCACCGCGCCCGGAAGGGCGAACAGGGACTTCTGCTTCAGCTCGGCAGGCAGTTCCACCGCACCGACGAGGGTGTAGTGCTGCTGGGGCCCGCGCACGGTGACACGGTCGCCGACGGACAGCCCGGAGGCCTCGATGAACGCCTCGGTCGCCGCGATCTCGTCCGCGGCCTTCGGGAACGCCCCGTCGGTCAGCTCGATCCGGCCGCGCAACAGGGGATCCCCGATGCGCAGTTCGGTGATCCGGGCGTCGGCGATCCCGTGCCGTGTCGTCACGGACGCGGGCACGGAACGCTCGGTGAGGTACCGCGAACCCTCCGGGAAGGTCGCCGGTACGTCGACGGACTTGCGCTCGGCCTGCGGGAGCAGGTCCGGGGAGTCCTCGTACGTCCCCCAGAGGTTCGCGTCGGGCATCTGCTCCAGCCGGACCGGCCCCAGCCCCTGATCCCGGTACCGGGCGTCGGCCGACCCCAGATCGGCCGTCAGCTCCTCGGCCTTGGTGGGCAGGGCGCTGCGGTAGGTGAGGTCGGCGGCCGTCACCCCGAGGACCGGCAGGGCGATCATCGCGACGACCAGGGCGCTGCGGCCCTTGGCCCGTACGGCGTCGCGCCGGGCTATGCGGAAGGCTGCGCGCCAGCCGGGGAGAGGGTTCACGCGTCTGCCCCGGTGGTTCCGGCGGCGAGCAGGGAGTCGGCTCCCGTGGTCACCGTCTGGTCGACGATCGAGCCGTCCCGGAGGAACACGACCCGGTCGGCCCAGGCCGCGTACCGGGGCTCGTGCGTCACCATCACCCCTGCCGCGCCCTGGTCGCAGCGGGTGCGGAGCAGGGCGAGCACGGCCTCGCCGGTCTCCGAGTCGAGCGCTCCGGTCGGCTCGTCGGCGAGCACGAGACGGCGGTCCCCGACGAGGGCGCGGGCGATGGCGACACGCTGCTGCTGGCCGCCGGACATCTCGTCGGGGAAGCGGTCGGCGATCTCCGCCAGCTTCATCTCGGCCAGCGCGGCGAGGGCTTCCTTGCGGGCCTTGCGCACGGAGACACCGTCGAGTTCGCGGGGCAGCGCGATGTTCTCGGCGGCGGTCAGGGCGGGGATGAGGTTGTAGTCCTGGAAGACGTAGCCGACGCTGCGGCGGCGCAGGGCGGCCATGCCCTTGGGGCCGAGGGCGGAGATGTCCTGGCCCTCGATGACGACCTGGCCGCTGGTGGCGGTGTCGAGCCCGCCGGCCAGGGTCAGCAGGGTGGACTTGCCGGAGCCGGAGGGGCCCATCACGGCGACCAGTTCGCCCGGGTACACGGAGAGGTCGATCCCGCGCAGGGCGTGCACCTCGGCGATGCCGGAGCCATGGGTACGGGTCAGCGCCCGCAGTTCGAGTACGGGGCTGCCGCCGGGCGTCCCGGAGGACGCCGGGGGCGGCGGTGTGGTGGACGCGGGCATGGTGGGTGGTTCCCCCCTGGAAACGGACTGGGTCGGGTGCGGGCGGCGGATCCGGGACGGGCGCGCCGCCCGAGTGGTGGCTGATGCGGGAGCCGGGATGGGCACCGCCCGGGTTACGGGCGACGGCGGTACCGGCGCCGGCCGGGGATGTGCGCGGCGGGGTCAGCGCTTGGCGCGGGCCCGGTCGGCGATCGAGCGGGCCGGACCGCGGGCGGGCGCGGGGCCGGGCTCGGCGGAGGGCTCGGTGGCGGCGGCCTCGGCGAGGCGGACGAGCCGGGACTCGCAGTGGTCGAGCCAGCGGGGCTCGGCCTCGGCCTGGAAGATCAGCTGTTCCACGACGAGCAGCCAGGCGACCTCGTCCCGGTCGGCCGGGACGTCGGCCAGGGCCTGGGCCTTGAGCCGGGTGTAGTCCTGCATCGCCTTGAGCGTGTGGCGGCGCTGGGACTGGATGACCTCCCGGATGTCGACACCCGGTGCGCCCACGGCCATGGCGAGCTTGATGGCCAGTTCGTCGCGGGGCGGACTGGTGCGGTCCACCGGCGTCCCGAACCACGTACGCAGTTCCGTGCGACCGTCGTCGGTGATCGCGTACAGGTCGTGCCCGGAGTCGTCCGAGCCGTCCTGGACGATCAGGCCGTCGCGCTCCAGGCGGCTGAGCGTCGTGTAGACCTGCCCGACGTTCAGGGGCCAGGTGGCACCGGTGCGCGACTCGAACTCGGTGCGGAGCTGTGACCCGTAACGAGGGCCCCGCTCCAGCAGGGCCAGCAGGCCGTGGCGAATGGACATACTGAGTATGTATACCGAGTATGTTCGTCCTGGCAAGTCCCGTCCGAGGGGGGGATGCGGGGCGGGATGCGGGTGGGACGCGGTCGGAGAACGGGGGCGGCGACGCTCAGTTCGCCCGGCGCATACGGAACGCGAGGAAGCCGAGCCCCAGCCCGACCAGAGCGATGCCCGTACCGAGCGAGACCTGCTGCACCCGCTGTACGGCCGCGGCGTCCAGCGCCTGCCCGGACCGCTGCCCCGGATCGGTGAACGCGTCGGGCGGCGGAGTGGAAACGGGCAGGTCAACGGGGTCCGCGAGGCCTTCGTCGGTCTCCTCGGACGGCTCCTCCTCGACGGGCTCCTCGGCCCGCGCCAACTCCAGCGGCGACAGCGAACGCCCGGGACGCGCCTTGCCGGCCCCGGCCTCGCGTCCGGCCAGGGGGGCGGTCGACCCGGACACGTCGGGCGAAGCGGAAGGGGAGGACGACTCCGTAGCGTCGGCCTCGGCCTGCGCCTCGGGCCCGGCTCCGGACCCGGCCCCGGCGGGGGCCTGCGCGCTGTGCCCGGCCGTCGCCGGGGCGGACGGGGCCGGTCCCGACCCCGGTGCCCCGGACCCCGACGCTCCCGGGACCGGGACGCCGGACGGTACGGGCAGGGCGGAAGGGAGTGCCGAGGGGGACGCGGAGCCTGACGGGACGGGCGGCGGAGAGGACGAGGAGGACGGAGGGGTCGTGGCGGCGGAGCTCGGGGCCCCGGGGGCCGCCGCGGTCACGGACGGCGGGACCTCGGGCGCCGACGAACCGTGGGCGGAACCGACCGACGGCCCCAGCGCCGCCCCGGCCGCCGCCATCAGACAGACCGCACACCTCGACGACCATGCGGCCGGGAGTCCTGGAGCCATGAGATCAGCGTCACACGGGCCTCTTCATCCGGCATCCCGGACGCGGTATCCAGAAATCTGGGCCCTGTCGGCGATCGACGACGAAGCGCGAGGGGGGCTCGGTGGACCCGTAACGATCAGCTTCGGACGCGTTCGGACACGTTCCGACAGGCCGACGATCCGGAGAAGGGCCGACGCCTCAGCCGACGCCCCAGAGGCAGACTCAGGAGACTCAGGAGGGCTTGCCCGTGGAGACCTTCAGCTCGAAATGGGCGCCGCGCTCGTCGACCGCCGCACCGGGTGACGGAAACTGGCCGACGATCTGGTCCTCGGCGTAGGTGTTGCCCGGCTCCTCGATCACCTTGATCGTCCAGCCCGCGGCGAGGGCGCACGACTTCGCCGACAGGATGTCCTTGTAGACGAACCGGGGCGCGCGGACCTTCTTCGGGTCGTTGGAGTCCTCGGAGGCGTTCGAGCAGTCCGTTTCCTCCATCGTCCGGTTGCGCTCCGGCGGACGGTAGCCCTCCACCTGCTCGGTGCCGCTCTCGCCGCCCTTGCCCGCCTCGTCGTCCTTGCCGTCGCCCTGGAGGGCGATCGCGGTGATCAGGCCGCCGATGGCCAGCAGCGCGACGACGATCGAGCCGACGACGACCGGCATGTTCCGCTTCGAGCCGCCGCCGGCGGTGGTGCCCACGGCCGTCGAGTGCTGCGGGGAGATCGAGTACGGCGGCGGGGTCTGGTGGGACAGCTGGCCCGGGTGCTGGTAGCCCTGGCCCTGGGCCGCCTGCGGGTAGCCGTAGCTCGGCGTGGGCGCCGGGGTCGGCTGACTGTACGGGCCGGGCTGGTGGTGCTGCTGGTGCTGCGGATGCGGCTGGTACGGCGTGTGGACGCTGTGCGGCGCCGGGGTGCTCTGGTCGACCGGCGGGAACACCGCCGAGCCGACGCCGGAACCGCTGTTGGCGGGCCCGCCCCCGGCCACGATCATCGGGGCGCCGGTCTGGCCGCCGGAGGCGTTCAGCACGCGGGCGATCTCGTCGCGCATCGCGGCGGCGCTGGGGAAGCGCTCGTTCGGGTTCTTCTTGAGCGCGCGGGCGACGAGGGCGTCCATCGCCGGGGTCACCGACCGGTTGATGCTGGACGGCGCGACCGGCTCCTCCTGCACATGCGCGTACGCGATGGCCAGCGGCGAGTCCGCGTCGAACGGGATCCGGCCGGTGAGCAGCTGGAAGAGCATGATGCCCACCGAATACAGGTCGGACCGGGCGTCGACGCCGCGGCCCAGGGCCTGCTCGGGGGAGAGGTACTGCGGGGTGCCGACGACCATGCCGGTCTGCGTCATCGAGGTGACGCCGGACTGCATGGCGCGGGCGATGCCGAAGTCCATGACCTTGACGACGCCGCGCTTGGTCATCATCACGTTGCCCGGCTTGATGTCCCGGTGGACCAGGCCCATCTCGTGGCTGGTCTCCAGGGCGGCGAGCACGTCCGCCGTCACCTTGAGCGCCTTCTCGGCCGGCATCGCGCCGTGCTGGCGGATGTCGGCGGCCAGCACCGAGCCCAGCGGCTGCCCCTCGACGTACTCCATGACGATGTAGGGCATCAGCGCACCGCCCAGCTCGTCCTCGCCGGTGTCGAAGACGGAGACGATGTTGGTGTGCTGGAGCTTGGCGACGGCCTGCGCCTCGCGCCGGAAGCGCTCGCGGAAGGACTGCTCGCGGCCGAGCTCGGTGTGCAGGGTCTTGATCGCGACCTGGCGGTCCAGGGCGGAGTCGTAGGCCAGGTATACGGAAGCCATCCCGCCCTCGCCGAGCAGGTCGCGCAGCTGGTAGCGGCCGCCCGCGACCGCCCCGCCCGCATAGCGGCCCTGTGCGCCGTCCTGGCTCATGACTTGCATCCCCCTCGGCGGCGCGCGGTCGCACGCGGTGCTTCTGTGTGTTTCTGTCTGACGTGTTTGCGTGGCCCGCGGTTCCGTACAACGCGATTCCGGGCCAAGTCTGCCGTAGGGGTCCGACACGTCAAGCCGGGTGCCCGTTCCGTGACCCTACGCACAAGAAGCGTCTCGGAAGCGTTACAGGAAACGCATCACCTTCGGGTGGAGGACGCGCCGGACGGTCCGATGATCCTGCCGGAGCGGAACCGTGGTGTCCGGCGGAGGCTGTAGCGTGACGTGGCAATGCAGCAAGTGCAGCAAGGCACCGTGAGAACCCGCGGACGCGCGGACAGATACGACGGCGAGGACTGATGGCACCCGATTCCGAAGCAAACGGCGGCGGAGTTTCGGATGGCACCGACTCCTGGGGCGTCGGCGGCGTCGTCGGTGACGGCCGTTACCGGATGACCCACCGGCTCGGCCGGGGCGGCATGGCGGAGGTCTACGCGGCGGAGGACGTCCGGCTCGGACGGACCGTCGCGGTGAAGCTGCTCCGCTCCGACCTGGCCGAGGACCCGGTCTCCAAGGCCCGCTTCACCCGCGAAGCACAGTCCGTCGCGGGCCTCAACCACCACGCGATCGTCGCCGTGTACGACTCCGGTGAGGACGTCGTGGGCGGCCAGACCGTCCCGTACATCGTGATGGAGCTGGTCGAGGGCCGCACCATCCGCGATCTGCTCCTGACCGCCGAGGCCCCGCCGCCCGAGCAGGCGCTGATCATCGTCTCGGGTGTGCTGGAAGCCCTCGCCTACTCGCACCAGCACGGCATCGTGCACCGCGACATCAAGCCCGCCAACGTGATCATCACGGACTCCGGCGCGGTCAAGGTGATGGACTTCGGCATCGCCCGCGCGCTGCACGGCGCGCAGTCGACGATGACCCAGACCGGCATGGTCATGGGCACCCCGCAGTACCTCTCCCCCGAGCAGGCGCTCGGCAAGGCCGTCGACCACCGGTCCGACCTGTACGCCACCGGCTGCCTGCTCTACGAACTGCTGGCGCTGCGGCCCCCGTTCACCGGGGAGACCCCGCTCTCGGTGGTCTACCAGCACGTCCAGGACATTCCGGTGCCGCCGTCCGAGGTCTCGGACGTGGTGCCGCCGGAGCTGGACGGGATGGTGATGCGCTCGCTGGCGAAGGACCCGGACGACCGGTTCCAGAGCGCGGAGGAGATGCGCGGGCTCGTCCAGTACAGCCTGCAGATGCTCCAGGTGCAGGGCGGCCACACGGGCACCTGGAACACCGGTCCGGTCGCGCTGCGCGAGGGGGGCCAGACCCCGCCGCACGGTATGGCCGGCTCCACTCAGGTGATGGGCGCGGGGCACCCGATGCACGGGGACACCTCGCAGGGCCCGATCCTGCCCCCGTACAACCCGGACGACGGGGGGTACGACGGCGGGCAGGGGCGTCCCGGCGGGCGCGGCAAGATGTGGCTCTTCGTTCTGCTGGCCCTGATCGCGATCGGCGCGGGTGTCGCGTTCGCCCTCAACGCGGCGCAGGGCGACGACGACAAGAAGAAGCCGGTCACCCCGTCCACCTCGGTCAGCCAGTCCGAGGAGGAGCCCTCGGAGGAGCCGTCCGAGGAGGAGAGCGAGGAGCCGGAGGAGCCGGACACCACGACCGGCGGCCAGACCGAGCCGAACCCGCCGCCGTGGACCCCGGACCCGACCCCGAGCGAGCCGACGTTCAGCCCGTCCCCGACGCCGACCGACTCGGACGGCGGCACCTCGGACGGCTCCACCGACGAGGGCAGCAGCGGGGAGCCCACCGGCGAGCCCACGGACCCGACGACCGACCCCGGCACCCCGGGCGGAGTCATCGAGGGCGGGGCCGGCGGGGACGAGGGCGGTACGGGCACGACGCCCGGTGAGACGGCGCAGGGCGCCACGACCGGGTAACGCACCACCGCAGCACCACCGCGCACCACCCCATGAGCCCGGGGGGGGGGGGGGGGCGGGGGGGGGGGGGGGGGGCCGGGGGGGCGCGGATGCGGACCGGGGGGGGGCCGGCCCCCCCCGCCCTCGACCGGCCGCCCAGCCCCCCGCCCCTTAACACCCACCCCCCCCCCCCCCCCCCCCCCCCCCACCCCCCCCCCCGCCCCCCCCCCCGGGCCCCCCCCCGGGGCTCACGCGGTGACGCACCGTTTCACTCCGTGAAGGCCGCGCACACCGCCTCGTACTCCCGCGTCCACCACACCACCAGGGCCGACACCGCGGGGAACTGCGGGTCGGCCCTGCGGTCGTCCAGCCGGTAGCGCCAGCGGAGTATCCAGAAGTCGTTGAGCCGCTCCCACCACACCCGGTGCACCGCGGCCGCCAGCTCCGCGGCCCCCGCCCCGGCGGCCCGCCGGTACGCGCGGGCGTACGCCCGGACCTTCGCGAGGTCCAGCTCCCCGTCCGGCCGGACGAAGAAGATCGCCACCGCCCGTACCACCTCCTCCGCGCGCGGCTGTACGTCCAGCCGGTCCCAGTCCACGATCGCGACCGGGTCGGCGCCCCGGTAGAGGAGGTTCAGCGGGTGGAAGTCGCCGTGCACCCAGCCGGTGGCGGGCCCGTCCGGGGTGGGCGGGCGGCGGTGGGCGTGCTGTTCGAGCAGGGCGCGGCGCTCCACGAGCCGGTGCACGGCGAGTTCGTCGAAGGCGTCGCGCGGGGTGTCCCGGCCGTCCTCGCCGCGGGCGGCGGCCAGCAGGTCGTCGATCAGCGCGAAGGTCTCGGCGGCGTCCGGGCTGCGGTGTCCCGGCCGGGCGGGAGGGCTCGCGGGGTGCGGGCCGTCGCGCGGCGCCATCACCTGCTCCAGGCCGGTGTGCACGGTGCCGAGGAGCGTTCCGAGCCGGCGCGACTGGGACAGGGTCAGCTGGGCGCCGACCCGGTGGAGGCCGTCGACCCAGGGGTGCAGGGCGTAGCAGCGTTCGCCGATCACGGTGACGGTGTCGCCCCGGGTGTCCGTCAGGGGCGGGACGACGGGCACGCCGAGCGACTGCAGACGCTGGGTCGCGCGGTGCTGGCGCACGATCGCTGCGCGTTCGCCGCTGGTGTCGTCCAGGTGCTTCTTGTCGAGATGGTGCTTGAGGAAGTACGAGCCGCTCGTGGTGGAGACGCGGTACCCGTGGTTCAGCAGGCCCTTGGTGATCGGCTCGCAGGCGAGCGGCTCGCCCACGCCCGGGTAACGGCGCAGCACCTCGCCGACCGGGGGAACAGGTGGGCGAGTGACATATGAGCGCGGCACTTACCAGATGTTAGATCACTCTGCGTGGCCGGTTCGCGGACTTGCGGTCACGCCCAGCGGTGCGCTAAGGCCTGTCGTCAGGCGAAGTCCAGGACGTGTTCCGTGACGAAGTGCGGATCGACCCGGAGATAGGCCGGCGCGTAGGGCTCCCCGTTGACGCTGACGGGTGCCGCGCCGAACAGTGCCTCCTGCTCGGGGCAGGGGTGCACGATCTCGGCGGGTCCGGTGAACTGCACCGACCACAGATTGCCGCCGTCGCCGGAGGCCGCGTCGTTGTAGTTGTCCGCCCCGTACGCGACGACGCTCCCGTCACACGCCTCGTGGTGGCCGAAACCCCGGTGCATCCGCAGCAGGATGCGCCCGTCGCTCACGATGTGCCGGGCCACCGCCAGGAACGGCAGGGCCCGCATGCTGGTCGCGAGGCGGCCGTACGGAACCCGGCCGAGCAGCTCGATCGGCTCGGCCCGCTCGATCGTGCCGACCGCGCGGTGTGCGTGGGGGGAGCCGTGGGAGTCGAAGGACATGGCTTCCACTGTCCCCCGGGCGTAGGGGCCGCGTAAGAGTCGCCTGCCCCGGGTGGCGCGGGACCAAAGTCCTGCCGTCCGGGGCGGTTCAGCGGCGCTCGGCCTGGAGCCGTGCGACGTACGCGGCGGCCTGCGAGCGGCGCTCCATGCCCAGCTTGGACAGTAGGCTGGAGACGTAGTTCTTGATGGTCTTCTCGGCGAGGTGCAGGCGCTCCCCGATGACCCGGTTGGTCAGGCCCTCGCCGATCAGGTCCAGGATCTTGCGTTCCTGTTCGGTCAGGCCTGCGAGCTTGTCGTCGCCCTTGCCGCTGCCGCCGTCGCGCAGCCGCTCCAGCACCCGGGCGGTCGCCACCGGGTCCAGCAGGGATTTTCCGGCGGCCACGTCCCGTACGGCATTCAGCAGCTCATTGCCGCGGATCGCCTTCAGCACGTATCCCGACGCGCCCGCCATGATCGCGTCGAAAAGCGCCTCGTCATCGGCGTACGAGGTGAGCATCAGGCATTTGATGTTCTCGTCCTGGGAACGGACTTCCCGGCAGACCTCCACCCCGCTGCCGTCCGGCAGCCGTACGTCGAGCACCGCCACATCGGGCCGGGTCGCCGGGATCCGCACCAGGGCGTCCGCGGCCGTACCGGCCTCGCCGACCACCTCGATGTCCGGTTCGGAGGCGAGCAGCTCATGGACGCCACGCCGGACGACCTCATGATCGTCGAGCAGAAATACCGTGATTTTTCCTTCTTCGCGCACGGTCGCAGTCTCACATACTCGCTTCCCCTCCGCTCTTCCCTGGCGCTGATCCGCGGGATAACGTGCCGTTGTTCCGGCGGCCTGCAAGGCTGTTTCCAGTGCCCTGACCAGCAGCGCTTCGCGTTTTTTTCGATTTACTTGGAAATCCAAGCAAAATCGCAGGTCAGAGAGGGTTTCGCAGTTATGCGATGCACTGGGTAACGTGCCTATGACAGGGCGCTCGCCGGGGCACCTGTCACGCCTGATCCCGGCCGACCGGCACCCACCCCGTGCACGGCTGTCGGATTCAGGCGAGCCGCACTGGTTCCCGGCAGACCCCGGGGGCCGGACCGACGGAGGAGCACGCACGTGACCGTGGAGAGCACTGCCGCCGCGCGTAAACCGCGACGCGCCAGCAAGCGGACCAGCGCCGCGAAGAAGCCGCAGAGCGCCGAGCCCCAGCTCGTCCAGCTGCTGACGCCCGAGGGTGAGCGCGTCGAGCACCCCGACTACAGCATCGACCTGAGCGCCGACGAGCTGCGCGGCCTGTACCGGGACATGGTCCTCACGCGCCGCTTCGACGCCGAGGCGACCGCCCTCCAGCGTCAGGGCGAGCTGGGCCTGTGGGCCTCGCTCCTCGGCCAGGAGGCCGCCCAGATCGGCAGCGGCCGGGCCCTGCGCGACGACGACTACGTCTTCCCGACCTACCGGGAGCACGGGGTCGCCTGGTGCCGCGGCGTCGACCCGACCAATCTGCTCGGCATGTTCCGCGGCGTGAACCACGGCGGCTGGGATCCGAACAGCAACAACTTCCACCTGTACACGATCGTCATCGGCTCGCAGACGCTGCACGCCACCGGCTACGCCATGGGCGTCGCCAAGGACGGTGCGGACTCCGCCGTGATCGCGTACTTCGGTGACGGGGCCTCCAGCCAGGGCGACGTCGCCGAGTCGTTCACCTTCTCCGCGGTCTACAACGCCCCGGTCGTCTTCTTCTGCCAGAACAACCAGTGGGCCATCTCCGAGCCCACCGAGCGCCAGACCCGCGTGCCGCTCTACCAGCGCGCCCAGGGCTACGGCTTCCCCGGCGTCCGGGTCGACGGCAACGACGTCCTCGCCTGCCTCGCCGTCACCCGCTCCGCGCTGGAGCGCGCCCGCCGCGGTGAGGGCCCGACCCTCGTCGAGGCGTTCACCTACCGCATGGGCGCCCACACCACCTCCGACGACCCGACGAAGTACCGGGCCGACGAGGAGCGGGCCGCCTGGGAGGCCAAGGACCCGATCCTGCGGCTGCGGACGTACCTGGAGAAGGCCGGCCACGCCGACGAGGCGTTCTTCACCGCCCTGGACGAGGAGAGCGAGACCCTCGGCAAGCGGGTACGGGAAGCGGTACGCGCGATGCCCGACCCGGACCCGATGGCCCTGTTCGAGCACGGCTACGCCGACGGCAGCTCCCTCGTGGACGAGGAGCGCGCCCAGTTCGCCGCCTACCAGGCATCGTTCGCCGACTCTGCCAAGGAGGGCAAGTAGCCATGGCCGTGGAAAAGATGTCCATCGCGAAAGCGCTCAACGAGTCGCTCCGCCACGCCCTCGACACCGACCCCAAGGTCCTCATCATGGGTGAGGACGTCGGCAAGCTCGGCGGCGTCTTCCGGATCACCGACGGACTCCAGAAGGACTTCGGCGAGGACCGGGTGATCGACACCCCGCTCGCCGAGTCCGGCATCGTCGGCACGGCGATCGGCCTGGCCCTGCGCGGCTACCGCCCCATCGTCGAGATCCAGTTCGACGGCTTCGTCTTCCCCGCGTACGACCAGATCGTCACGCAGCTCGCCAAGATGCACGCCCGCGCGCTCGGCAAGATCAAGCTGCCGGTCGTCGTGCGGATTCCGTACGGCGGTGGCATCGGCGCGGTCGAGCATCACAGCGAGTCCCCCGAGGCGCTCTTCGCGCACGTCGCGGGTCTGAAGGTGGTCTCGCCGTCCAACGCGAGCGACGCCTACTGGATGATGCAGCAGGCCGTCCAGAGCGACGACCCGATCATCTTCTTCGAGCCCAAGCGGCGCTACTGGGACAAGGGCGAGGTCGACACCGAGTCCATCCCCGGCCCGCTGCACAGGGCCGTGACCGCCCGCGAGGGCAGCGACCTCACGCTCGTCGCGTACGGGCCGATGGTCAAGGTCTGCCTGGAAGCGGCCGCGGCCGCCCAGGAGGAGGGCAAGTCGATCGAGGTCCTGGACCTGCGCTCGATGGCCCCGATCGACTTCGACGCCGTCCAGACCTCGGCGGAGAAGACCGGCCGGGTCGTGGTCGTCCACGAGGCGCCCGTCTTCTACGGCTCCGGCGCGGAGATCGCCGCCCGGATCACCGAGCGCTGCTTCTACCACCTCGAAGCCCCCGTGCTGCGGGTCGGCGGCTACCACGTGCCCTACCCGCCGGCCCGGCTGGAGGACGAGTATCTGCCCGGTCTGGACCGGGTGCTCGACGCCGTCGACCGCTCGCTGGCGTTCTGAGGAGAGGGTTCGTGACGACGATGACCGAAACGTCTGCTCGTTTCCGTGAGTTCAAGATGCCCGACGTGGGCGAGGGACTGACCGAGGCCGAGATCCTCAAGTGGTTCGTCCAGCCCGGCGACACCGTCACCGACGGCCAGGTCGTGTGCGAGGTCGAGACCGCGAAGGCGGCCGTCGAGCTGCCGATCCCGTTCGACGGGGTGGTGCACGAGCTGCGCTTCCCCGAGGGCACGACCGTCGACGTCGGCCAGGTGATCATCGCGATCGACGTGGCCCCGGGCAGCGGCGACGCGCCCGCCCCGGCCGCCGCCGCTCCGGCCCAGGAGCCCGTGGAGACGCCGGAGGCCGAGGCCGAGCCGAAGGGCCGTACGCCGGTCCTGGTGGGTTACGGGGTCGCCGAGTCCTCCACCAAGCGCCGCCCGCGCAAGGGGGCGTCGGCCGCTCCGGAGGCCGCCGCCGTCGCGGCGGCGGTGCAGGCCGAGCTGAACGGGCACGGGGCGCCGGCTCCCGCCCCTGTTTCCGTGCCCGCGCAGGCCGGTGGTCAGGGTGGCGGCCGTCCGCTCGCCAAGCCGCCGGTCCGCAAGCTGGCCAAGGACCTGGGCATCGACCTGGCGACGGTGGTGCCGACCGGCAAGGACGGCATCATCACCCGCGAGGACGTCCACGCGGCGGCGGCCCCGGCCGCTTCCGAGGCTCCTGCGGCGGTCGCGTCCCCGGTGGCGCCCGCGGCCCCGGCAGCCGCTGTTCCTGCCGCCGTCTCCGACTCCGCCCGCGAGACCCGTATCCCGGTCAAGGGCGTCCGCAAGGCGATCGCTCAGGCGATGGTCGGATCGGCCTTCACCGCGCCGCACGTCACCGAGTTCGTCACGGTCGACGTGACGCGCACGATGAAGCTCGTGGCCGAGCTCAAGGAGGACAAGGACATGGCGGGGGTGCGGGTCAACCCGCTCCTGATCATCGCCAAGGCCCTCCTCGTCGCGATCAAGCGGAACCCCGAGGTCAACGCCGCCTGGGACGAGGCCAACCAGGAGATCGTGCAGAAGCACTACGTCAACCTGGGCATCGCGGCGGCCACCCCGCGCGGGCTGATCGTGCCGAACATCAAGGACGCGCACGACCAGACGCTGCCGCAGCTCGCGGCGGCGCTGGGCGAGCTGGTCAGCACGGCGCGGGACGGCAAGACCTCCCCGGCGGCGATGGCGGGCGGCACGGTGACCATCACCAACGTCGGCGTCTTCGGCGTCGACACGGGCACCCCGATCCTCAACCCGGGCGAGTCCGCGATCCTGGCGGTCGGCGCGATCAAGCTCCAGCCGTGGGTCCACAAGGGCAAGGTGAAGCCGCGTCAGGTCACCACGCTGGCCCTGTCGTTCGACCACCGCCTGGTCGACGGCGAGCTGGGCTCCAAGGTGCTGGCCGATGTGGCGGCGATCCTGGAGCAGCCGAAGCGCCTGATCACCTGGGCGTAAGAGCGTTTCCCGGTGGGGGGGGGGGGGGGGGGGGGGGGGCGGGGGCGCCCCCGGCGGGGGGGGGGGGGGGGGGGGGGGGGGGTGGGGGGGGCCGCGACCGCGGGTTGGGGCGCGCCCCGGGGGCCGGGGCGGGCCTGCGCGCGCCGCCGCCCCCCCCCCCCCCCCCCCGGTCGTGCCTTGCTCGGCCGGGGGGGGGCCCCCCCCCGCCCCCCCCCCCCCCCCCCCCCACCGGCGTATCAGGGCCTCTGCCTGAAGCGGTTGCCTTGAGGGCGGCCCGTCACCGCTGGTTCTCCCCGCCCAGGAGCGCGGCTGCGGCCTCTTCCGCCAGGTCCTCGGCATGCGCGGGCAGGGGGCGGCCGGCCCGGAGGTGGCGACGGACCACGGACAGCGGCAGATCGACCACGGCGAGGTTCCACGAGTACGCCGTTCTGCCCGTCGACGAGACGCACACGATCCTGCGCCACACCCTCGCCATGAATACCAGCGGCCCGGCCCGACTCACCTGGCCGCTCGTCTGGCGGCCGCTCCATGACGCCTTGCTGGAGGACAGCCTGGACCGCGCCGAGCGGGCGTGCACGGGGGCGGTGGAGAATCCGGCGCGTCGTGGCTCGTACGTACGGCTTCTGCGCCGCCTCGCGCGCTGAGCACCAAGCACGCGTTCGTACGGTGGTGAGCGCAGCGCCCACGCCCGGTGCGGCGAGACTCCTCACCGATTCCTGGCCGATGACTCACCGCACGGCGAGCCCGGCGAACACGCTCTTGGCACGCCGAAGGGGCCCGGCCCGCACACACCGTGCGGGCCGGGCCCCTTCCCGTACAGCGCAGGCCGGCTACTTCTTGAAGCCGTAGTCCATCAGCTTCTTCGCGTCGGCCGTGCGGTTGGCCTCGGAGGTCGAGGTGAGCACCGTGCCGATGACCGTCTTGCCCTTACGGGTCGCCGCGAAGACCAGGCAGTACTTGGCGGTCGGGCCGGAGCCGGTCTTGACGCCGGTCGCGCCGCTGTAGCTGCCGAGCAGCTTGTTGGTGTTGGTCCACGACATGTAGCGGTAGCCACCGCTCTTCGTGGTCACCTTCTGCTTCGTCGACTTGGACTTGACGACGGTGCGGAACGTGGAGTTCTTCATCGCCTTGCTGGCGATCTTCGTCAGGTCACGGGGGGTCGAGTAGTTGTTGCCGTTCCCGATGCCGTCGAAGGAGTCGAAGCGGGTGTTCTTCAGCTTGAGGCTCTTCGCCGTGTCGTTCATCTTGCCGATGAACGACTTCACGCGGGCCGCACGGGTCTTACCGGAGCCGAACTTGTCGGCCAGGGCGTACGCGGCGTCGCAGCCGGAGGGGAGCATCAGGCCGTAGAGGAGCTGGCCCACGGTGACCTTGTCGCCGACGATGAGCCGGGCGGACGAGGCGTTCTTCGAGACGATGTAGTCGCTGTACGCCTTCTGGATCGTGACCTTGGACTTCAGGTTCACGTTCTTCTGCGACAGGACGACCAGCGCCGTCATGATCTTGGTGGTCGAGCCGGTGGCCCGGCGGGTGTCGGCGGACTTGGTGAAGAGGGTCTTCCCGGTGCCGTCGTTCATCACGAAGCCGCCCTTGGCGACGATCTTCGGAGTCGGCGGCGTGGCGGCGTGTGCCGTGGAGGCGAAGGCGCTACCCGCGAGCACCGCACCGGCGGTGAGCGTCACGGTGGCCGTGACGGTGACGCGATTTATACGCTTGATGCCGATATTCAACTGAACGCTCCAAATGCCCCTGATGTGCGGCCACATATGGGTGCCGCTCGGAGGATGAGACTCCTGGGCCGGGGCAATGGATGTGTTCCCGAACGGGTGAATTTGCGCAGGCTTGACCCGGGCGTCTCCGGTCAGCGCCCGCAGCTGTCCGCGCCTGCCGTCGGCGCGCAGCAGCCCTTGCCGCGCCGGGCCTCGCGGCCCTCCTTGACCGCGATGACGGCGATGGCGAGGGCGGCGACCGGGTCGGCCCAGGACCAGCCGAGCGCGGCGTTGAGGAGCAGGCCGGCGAGCAGGACGGCGGAGAGGTACGTGCACAGCAGGGTCTGCTTCGAGTCCGCTACGGCGGAGGCGGACCCGATCTCGCGCCCCGCGCGCCGCTGGGCCGCTGGGCCGCCGACAGGAACGGCATGACCGCCAACGAGAGCGCGGCGATGCCGATGTCGAGGGGGGAGGGTTCGGCCTCGCCGGTGCCGGCCAGCACCCGGACCGCGTCGACGGCGACGTACGCGGCGAGGGCGAAGAACGACACGGAGATGATCCGCAGGGTGACCCGCTCCCGGCCCTCCCGGACCGCGTGGTCGCGGGCGGAGAACTGCCAGGCGACCGCGGCGGCGGAGGAGACCTCGATGACGGAGTCCAGGCCGAAGCCGATCAGGGCGCTGGAGGAGGCGGCCGTTCCGGCGGTGAGGGCGACCACCGCCTCGACGACGTTGTACGCGATGGTGGCCGCGACCAGCAGCTGTATCCGGCGGGCGAGCGCGTCCCGGCGGGCCGGGGAGGGGCCGAGGGTGAGCGCGGTCATCAGCAGCACCCCTCCGTCTCCGCGTCGGGGCACGTGCGGTCGGTCTCGACGGCCACCACCGCGGAGCGCAGGTCGTCCAAGGCGGTGCCGAGGCGCTCGTCGGCCAGCTCGTAGCGCGTACGGCGGCCGTCCGGCACGGTGACGACCAGGCCGCAGTCGCGCAGGCAGGCCAGGTGGTTGGAGAGCCGGGTGCGCGAGATGCCCAGAGCCTCGGCGAGGTCGGAGGGGTACGCAGGGCAGCTTGAACTGTGCCTGATCTCTCCGGGCCTGGCCGAGGTCCAGAATCCGGACGCCGGTCCCCATGCGTGCATGTTGTATCTATGCTGTGCGCATGCCTGCCGCCTCCTCCGCCCCCGTACGGTCCACGCCCTCCTCCCTCAAGCGCCCGCCCGCCGCCGAGCGGGTCTACACACACATCAAGGAAGCCGTCCTGGACCGGCGTTACGAGGGCGGGACGCTGCTCACCGAAGGGGACCTGGCGGACGCGGTCGGCGTCTCGCGGACGCCCGTGCGCGAGGCGCTGCTACGGCTGGAGGTCGAGGGGCTGATCAAGCTTTACCCGAAGAAGGGCGCGCTCGTCCTCGCCGTCTCCGCGCAGGAGATCAAGGACGTGGTGGAGACCAGGCTGCTGGTCGAGGAGTTCGCGGCGCGCAAGGCGGTGCCCGCCTCCCCGCGGCTGATCGAGCGCCTCGAACAGCTCCTGGAGGAGCAGCGGCAGTTGGCGGAGGCCGGTGACCTGGCGGCGGTGGCCGTCAAGGACCGCTGTTTCCACGCCGAGATCGTCAAGAACGCCGGCAACGAGATCCTCTCGCGCCTCTACGACCAGCTGCGCGACCGTCAGCTGCGGATGGGCGTCGCGGTGATGGAGGCCCATCCCGGCAGGATCGAGGCCAACATCACCGAGCACGGCGAGCTGCTGGAGGCGATCCGGGCCGGGGACGCCGAGGGGGCGGCCCTGGTCGTGCGCCGCCACGTCGGCCGGGTGCGGGTGCTGGTGCGGGGTGAGGACCGGTGAGTTCGGCCGCCCCCACGCTCTCCCTCCCCGGTGACCCGCCCGGCGGCCGGCGCGCCGCCTGGGTCTGGGGCATCGGCGTCGCCGTCTACTTCGTCGCGATCATCTTCCGTACGAGCCTGGGCGTCGCCGGACTCGACGCCGCCGACCGGTTCGACGTCAACGCCTCGGCGCTCTCCACCTTCTCCATCCTCCAGCTCCTGGTCTACGCGGGCATGCAGATACCCGTGGGGCTGCTGGTCGACCGGCTCGGCACCAAGAAGGTCCTCACCATCGGGGTCGTCCTGTTCACCGTCGGGCAGCTCGGCTTCGCGCTCTCTCCCTCGTACGGGATGGCGCTGGCGGCCCGCGCGCTGCTCGGCTGCGGCGACGCGATGACGTTCATCAGCGTGCTGCGGCTCGGCAGCCGCTGGTTCCCGGCCCGGCGCGGGCCGCTGATCGGGCAGGTCGCGGCGCTGTTCGGGATGGCGGGCAACCTCGTCTCGACGCTGTTCATCGCGCGGGCGCTGCACAGCTACGGCTGGACCACGACGTTCGTCGGCAGTTCGCTGGCGGGCGTGGTGGTGCTGGTGCTGCTCCTGCTGTTCCTGAAGGACCACCCCGAGGGCCACGAGCCGCCGCCGGCCGAGCACGCCGGGGCCGCGTACGTCCGCCGGCAGATCGCCGCCGCCTGGCGGGAGCCCGGGACGCGGCTCGGGATGTGGGTGCACTTCACCACGCAGTTCCCGGCGATGGTGTTCCTGCTGCTGTGGGGGATGCCGTTCCTGGTGGAGGCGCAGGAGCTGAGCCGGGGCACGGCGGGCAGCCTGCTCACCCTGGTGGTGCTGTCCAACATGGTGGTCGGGCTCGTCTACGGGCAGATCATCGCCCGCCACCACGAGGCGCGGGTTCCGATCGCGCTGGGCACGGTGGCGACGACGGCGCTGCTCTGGGCCTCCGCGATCTTCTACCCGGCCGACCACACGCCGATGTGGCTGCTGGTCGTCCTGTGCCTGGTGCTCGGCGCCTGCGGACCGGCCTCGATGGTCGGCTTCGACTTCGCCCGGCCGGCCAACCCGCCCGAGCGGCAGGGCACCGCGTCGGGCATCGTCAACATGGGCGGGTTCGTCGCCTCGATGACCACCCTGTTCGCCGTCGGGGTCCTGCTGGACGCCACCGGCGACAACTACCGCATCGCGTTCGCCTCGGTCTTCGTCCTGGAGGCGTTCGGCGTCGCCCAGATCCTGCGGCTGCGCCGGCGGGCGGCGCTCAGGGAGCGCGAGCACCACGTGGTGAGCCGCGTCGAGGCCGTGCACGTGCCCGCTTAGCCCTCACTCCGGGGGCGGGCACGTGCCCGTGAAGCGGTCAAGAAGTCACGAGGCCACGGGGGTCACGGGGTCACGGGGTCACGGCGAAGTTGTCCAGGATCGCCGTGGCCAGCTCTTGGTCGCCCTCGACCTTGATCCGGTCGGCGACGGCCGCGTGACGGACCCGGCCGCAGGCGAGCCGGACGTACGTCTCCCAGTCCAGCGACAGCGTCACGGCGGGGCCCAGCGACGGCGCGCCGTCTATCGAGCCGCGGCCCTCCGCGTCGATCCGTACGGTCCGCAGGAACTCCACCGGGCCGTGCACGTCGAAGACGACCGCCGAATTGGCGGGCGCGCCCGCGCTCTTGGCGACCACCTTCGGCAGCCCGGCGAGCAGCAGGTCCCGGGTGATCAGGGCGCCGGGGGAGTCCAGGTTGCCCGGCTGGCCGAGCGTGGTGCGCAGATCCTGTTCGTGCACCCAGACGTCGAAGGCCCGCAGATTCAGCGCCGTTTCGAGGGTCTGCTCGGCGCCCAGGGGCGCGCGGACCTTGGTCTCGGGGCTGCGCGACTCGTTGCGGATCTGGCGGGCCCGGCGGATGAGGACGTACTCCAGCTCGGCGGTGATCTCCGGGGAGGTGTGGTGCCGCCGGACGTCGACCTGCATCTCCATGTACCGGGCGAAGTCGCTCTGCACGTGGTAGAGGTCGCGCGGCAGGGTGTGGATCGGCCGGGGATCGCCGAGCATCTCGCACTCCATGCCGATGACGTGCGACACGATGTCGCGCACCGACCACCCCGGGCAGGGCGTCCGGCGGTTCCACTCGCTCTCGGGAAGGGGCTTCACCAGCTCGGCTATCGCCTCGATGGAGTGGGTCGCGGCGTCGGTGTAGGGCTGGAGGCTGGGATGGACGGTCACGGGACCCCTCGTGCGGTTCTGCGGTGCATGGGCTGGAGAGAGCAGGGAGTGCTGGCGGGTGGGCCGGCTCTGACGGCACTGTCGGCGAGCTGCGTGGGAGGTTCGACCGCTAAGTTACGCTGCGAGCAGGCACCCCGGCAGTGCTTTCGTGTGACGATCGTAGGCCCGTGTTGACGGCTTGAATGCCAGGACGGTGGTAGTGTGCGCGCCTCCCTCATCCAGATCGCAGTGGACCCGGACGAATCCGTCGAGGACCGCAGAGTGCGAGCGGCTTCTCTGGTGGTCGCCCAGCGAGGCGCTGACCTGGTGGTTCTGCCCGAACTCTGGCCGGTCGGGGCGTTCGCCTACACCGCCTTCGAGGCGGAGGCCGAGCCACTGGAGGGCCCCACGCACGAGGTGATGGCGAAGGCGGCCGCCGAGGCCGGTGTCTGGCTGCACGGCGGATCCTTCGTCGAACGCGCGGACGACGGCACCCTCTACAACACGAGCCTGGTCTTCTCGCCCGAGGGCGAGCGCTCGGCCTTCTACCGCAAGATCCACCGCTTCGGCTTCGACCAGGGCGAGGCGGTGATGATGGGCGCGGGCGAGGAGCTGGTGACCGTCGCCCTGCCGGACACCACCCTGGGCCTCGCCACCTGTTACGACCTGCGCTTCCCCGAGCAGTTCCGGGGGCTCGTCGACGCGGGCGCCGAGACGCTGATCGTCGCGGCGGGCTGGCCCGAGCGCCGGCGCTCCCACTGGACGCTTCTCGCCCAGGCCCGCGCCGTGGAGAACCAGGCGTACGTCCTCGCCGTCGGGACGGCGGGCACCCACGCCGATGTCCAGCAGGCCGGGCACAGCATGGTCGTCGACCCCTGGGGCGAGGTGCTGGCCCAGGCGGGCGCGGACGAGGAGATCCTGACCGTCGAGCTGGACGCGGACAAGGTACGCGCGACCCGGGAGCAGTTCCCGGCGTTGAAGGGCCGCCGCCTGGGGCTCGCGCCGCCGCTCTGAGGGCCGCGCGACGGCGTTCGCGGGGCGCCCGGCGTCAAGGTGCCCCGCCTGTTTACAGTGAGCGCCATGGCCGGACAGGGCAGTGCCGAATCGACGTTGCTCCGTGGCACGGCGGTCTTCGCCGCCGGTGTCACGGTCGTCCTCTACCTCTTCGGCCTCATCCTCGTTGGTGTCGCGCTCAGCGAGGCAGGGTCGGGGGCGGACTCGACCCCCATGCACCAGTGCCGCGACACGGGTGATCGGCCTCAGAACGTACAGGTGGACGCACGCCAGGTGCAGTTCCTGCCGCTGCGCGTCCTGTGTCGTACCCCCGACGGCAGGGAGTTCACCAGCGAGGTCGTCCCGTCCTGGCTCAACCCCGCTCTCGCGGTCTCCTTCGCGGCCACCGTCGCCCTTGCGGCAGCCGCCTTCGTCCAGGCGGACCGGCGGGTGGTGGCGCGCCAGGCGTCGGTCCGTTCCTGAGCCCCGCGTTGTTTCACGTGAAACAGCGAACTCCCGCGCGGGGACGCGTGCTCAGCCCTCGCTCTCCTTGTCCGCCAGGACGATCACGCACATCGCCACGGCGATGAGCAGCGCGGTGTCGGCGTCGTCCCGGACGACGTCGATGCCGTACGTGTCCCGGAGGGTCAGCCAGCGGCGCGAGATCTGGGCCAGCAGCTCACCGTCGTACTCGATGGCGAACTCACGGTCCAGGATCTTGCCGCTGACGTCCAGCTCCGTGCCGTCCACCAGCGTCACCCGGTAGTGGTTGCGGAGCAGCGACAGCCGTTTGCGCTTGACCTTGGCCAGCTCCTCGCCGCCCCGCTCGATGAGCATCGTGTCGCGCAGGCTGATCAGCTTCTGCCGCAGCTCGACCAGGACCCGGCCGTCGGCGTCCTTCAGCTCGAAGGTGTCGCGCAGCCGCATCGCCTTGCCGTCGACGAGGAAGACCTTCCGGCCCCCGTCGTCCTCGATCCAGTAGTCGTCGCCGATGGCGAACAGCCGCTCACGTACGAGAAGTCTCATGGGGCACAGGTTCCCCCGGGGCCCGGCGGAATGCGCGCAGGCGGTCAGGGTGTTGACTGGTGGCATGGCAACACGTGCACGCGTCCGCGCCCCCGAACTCATCGGCAAGGGCGGCTGGCTCAATACAGGCGACCAGCAGTACACCCTCGCTGACCTGCGAGGACGCATCGTCATCCTCGACTTCTGGACGTTCTGCTGTGTGAACTGTCTGCATGTCCTGGACGAGCTGCGCGAGCTGGAGGAGAAGCACCGCGACACCGTGGTGATCATCGGCGTCCACTCGCCCAAATTCGTCCACGAGGCCGAGCACCAGGCCGTCGTCGA
The DNA here is from genome assembly GCF_016901035.1 of Streptomyces durocortorensis. Lineage (GTDB taxonomy): Bacteria > Actinomycetota > Actinomycetes > Streptomycetales > Streptomycetaceae > Streptomyces > Streptomyces durocortorensis. The sequence goes on along the minus strand of NZ_JAFEUF010000011.1, from coordinate 46,957 downwards.
CGCCGTCGAGCGCTACGAGGTCCACCACCCCGTCCTCGACGACCCCGAGCTGGCCACCTGGAAGCAGTACGCGGTCCGCGCCTGGCCGACGCTCGTCGTGATCGACCCCGAGGGCTATGTCGTCGCCCAGCACGCCGGCGAGGGCCACGCGCACGCCATCGAGAAGCTCGTCGAGGAGCTGGAGGCCGAGCATGGGGCCAAGGGCACGCTGCGCCGGGGCGACGGGCCGTACGTCGCGCCCGAGCCCGTCGCCACGCATCTGCGGTTCCCCGGCAAGGCGCTGATCCTGCCGGACGGCGGCTTCCTGGTCTCCGACACCACCCGGCACCGCCTCGTCGAGCTGGACGCGGACGGCGAGACCGTACGACGCCACTTTGGCACCGGCGACCGCGGGTGGATCGACGGCGGCCCGGACGAGGCCCGGTTCAGTGAACCGCAGGGGCTCGCCGTGCTCCCGGACGGCCGCATCGCCGTCGCGGACACCGTCAACCACGCGATCCGCGCCCTGGACCTGACGACCGGGGCGACCAGCACCCTCGCCGGGACGGGCCGCCAGTGGTGGCAGGGGAACCCGACCAGCGGTCCGGCGCGCGAGGTGGACCTGTCCTCGCCGTGGGACCTCGCCTGGTTCGGCGACCGGCTGTGGATCGCCATGGCGGGCGTGCACCAGCTGTGGACGTACGACCCGGAGAGCGCGACCGTACGCGTCGCCGCCGGGACCACCAACGAGGGCCTGGTCGACGGGCCGGCCGCCGAGGCCTGGTTCGCCCAGCCGTCCGGGCTCGCCGTCTCCTTCGACGGGGAGCGGCTCTGGGTCGCCGACTCGGAGACCTCGGCCCTGCGATGGGTCGACCGCGACGAGCACGTGCACACGGCCGTCGGCACCGGCCTCTTCGACTTCGGCCACCGCGACGGGGCGGCCGAACAGGCGCTGCTGCAACACCCGCTCGGCGTGACCGCGCTGCCTGACGGGTCCGTGGCGGTCAGCGACACGTACAACCACGCCCTGCGCCGTTACGACCCGGAATCCGGCGAGGTCACCACGCTGGCCACCGATGTCCGCGAGCCCAGCGACGCGGTGCTGGTCGACGGCGATCTGGTCGTCGTCGAGTCGGCCCGCCACCGGCTGACCCGGCTCCGCCTGCCCGAGGAGGCGGTACGGGTCGCCGACCAGGCGCACCGCACCCAGCGGGCCGCCACCGAGATCGCCCCCGGCACCCTCCGCCTCGATGTGGTCTTCCAGGCGCCTGCCGGGCAGAAGCTGGACACCCGCTACGGCCCCTCGACCCGGCTCCTGGTCTCCGCCACCCCGCCCGAGTTGCTGGCGGACGGCTCCGGAGCGGGCACGGACCTCGGGCGCGAACTGGTCCTCGCGGACGAGGTCACCGAGGGCGTGCTGCACGTCTCCGCGATGGCGGCGTCCTGCGACGACGACCCGGCCAACGAGTACCCGGCCTGCCATGTGCACCAACAGGACTGGGGCGTCCCCGTCCGCGTGACCGCGGGAGGAGCGCCCCGGCTGCCGCTGGTGCTGGCGGGCATGGACGAGCAGGGCTGACGCGCCGGACGGGGGGGGCCTGCGTGGGGCGACCCGGAGCGTCAGCCTCTACTGGTAGCGCTGCTGGTCGTCCTGGACGACGGTGGTGGTGGGCGGCACGACCATACGGCGGCGCCGCGCGATGCTCATGTAGACGAAGACCCCGACGAGGCCGACGAGCATCATGATCCAGCCGACCAGATCGACGTTGACCGTGTCGACCTGCCAGTCGGTGGCGAACGCCAGGATCGCGCCCGCACCGATCAGGAGAATGCATCCTCCGAGTCCCATGAATTCCGCCTCCTCGACCGCCCGGTGAGTCCGGACCGGTGTACGACCCGCGTACCCGGCCCGGCAACAACCATGTGCGCGGAGGCGGTTGGACGTTTCCCGGTCAGCCGGCCAGGAACGCGGTGAGCGCGTTCGCCAGCAGGTAGGGGTCGTCCGCGCCGCACAGCTCACGGGCGCTGTGCATCGAGAGGATCGCCACGCCGATGTCGACGGTCTGGATGCCGTGCCGGGCCGCGGTGATCGGGCCGATCGTGGTGCCGCAGGGCATCGCGTTGTTGGACACGAAGGTCTGCCACGGCACGCCCGCCTTCTCGCAGGCGGCGGCGAACACCGCACGGCCGCTGCCGTCGGTGGCGTACCGCATGTTGACGTTGACCTTGAGGATCGGCCCGCCGTTGGCGACCGGGTGGTGCGTCGGGTCGTGCCGCTCCGCGTAGTTGGGGTGCACGGCGTGGCCGGTGTCGGAGGAGAGGCAGACCGTGCCGGCGAAGGCGCGGGCGCGGTCCTCGTACGTACCGCCGCGGGCGAACACCGAGCGCTCCAGCACCGATCCCAGCAGCGGTCCGTCGGCCCCGGTGTCGGACTGCGAGCCGTTCTCCTCGTGGTCGAAGGCCGCGAACACCGGGATGTACGGGATGTCGGCGTCGTCCTGCCCGGTGACGGCGGCCAGGGCGGCGGTCGCCGCGTGCACCGAGAGGAGGTTGTCCATCCGGGGCCCGGCCAGCAGCTCCCGGTCCCGGCCCAGGTAGGACGGCGGCTCGATGGCGTGCGGCATCAGGTCCCAGCCGGTGACGTCCTCCGCGTCGACGCCCGCCTCCTCGGCGACGAACCGGATCAGGTCGCCCTCCTCGACCTCGCCGAGCCCCCAGATCGGCTGCATGTGCTTCTGCCGGTCGAGCTTGAGCCCCTCGGCATTGGCCGACCGGTCCAGGTGCACGGCGAGCTGCGGCACCCGCAGCAGCGCCCGGTCGATGTTGACCAGCCGGTGCGTACCGTCGCGCAGCGAGATCCGCCCGGCCAGGCCCAGGTCCCGGTCGAGCCAGGTGTTGAGCAGGGTGCCGCCGTAGACCTCGACGGCGATCTGACGCCAGCCGTGCGCCCCGCTGTCGGGCAGCGGCTTCACCCGCAGGTTCGGGGAGTCGGTGTGCGCCCCCGCGATCCGGAACGGGGTGTGCGCCTCGGCGCCCTCCGGCACGTACCAGGCGACGATCGCCCCGCCGCGCAGCACGTACTTCCCGCCCGCCGTCGCGTCCCAGGCGGCGGTCTCCTCGACCTGCCGGAAACCGGCCTCCTCCAGCCGGGCGGCGGCGTTCGCCACGGCGTGGTACGGGGACGGGCTGGCCGCCAGGAAGGTCATCAGGTCATCGGTGTGCGCGCGGTCGAACCGGAGAGGGGAACTCATGTTCTTCACTGTAACGAGGACCCGGGGTCCGGTATCCGGTGAGTATCCGGTGGCCGGGCGAGATCCCGGCCCCTACAGCTCGTCGATCGAGGTCAGGTCGATGTCGATGTCGTAGGGGGCGGAGAGCTTGAGCCGGTCGTGGTGGACGCCGGTGGAGACGTAGGTCTTGTTGACCGGGTCGAGCTCGTAAGTGATGACCATGGGGCGGTGCCCATCGCCCACCATTTCCACGAGCCAGAAGTGCTTGATGCCCGCCGCCGCGTACTTGTGAGGCTTGGTGTCCCGGTCGCGGTCCTCGGAGTCGGGGGAGACGACCTCCACGGCGAGGAGGACGTCGGCGGCCTCGTAGCGGGTCTGGAGCTGATTGCCGTCCGCCTCTGCCGAAACCACCACCAGATCCGGTTCCGGCACACTCCGCTTGCCCAGGACGACCGCCATCTCCCGACGCACACGCAGGTGCCCGGGCACATGGAGGCGCAGTCCCTGCTCCAGTAGATACATCGCCAGCGTGTGGAACTTCCGCTGCGGACTCACGAAAACCAGGCTCCCGTCGATCAGCTCTGTGTGCGGCGGGAGGTCGTCAAGCGTGAAGAAGTCGTCCACGGTGTAGCCGTCCGCTGGCGGGACCGGCCACCTGGGGTTGGCGCGCCGCAGCTGCGACGCTTCGGACTGTGCCTCGGCGGTCATGGTTCCTCCCATGGAAGGGATTCTGGGCCGTGCACTCAGCGTACCCAGCTGATACGACAGCGCCCCCCCCCCAACTAATTCCGGGGGGCGGCGCTGGTTGACGTACGGAGCAGGCGAGCGAGGTCCTAGAACGCGGCCTCGTCCAGCTCCATCAGCGAGTTGTCGATCGACTCGGCGAGCGCGCGCTCGGTCGAGACGCCCGGCAGGACGTTCGCGGCGAAGAACTTCGCAGCGGCGATCTTGCCCTGGTAGAAGGCGACGTCCTTCGCGGAGGCGGTCGGCAGCTTCTCGGCCGCCACGGCCGCGCCCTTGAGCAGCAGGTAGCCGACGACGACATCGCCGGAGGCCATCAGCAGGCGGGTCGTGTTGAGGCCGACCTTGTAGATGTTCTTGACGTCCTCGCCGGTCGCGGTGAGGTCGGTGATCATCGTGCCGACGATCGCCTCCAGGTCCACGGCGGCCTTGGCGAGGGAGTCCAGCGCGGGGGCCAGCTCCTCGTTGCCCTGGGCGCCCGCGAGGAACTTCTTGATCTCCTCGGAGAGCGTGTTGAGCGAGGCGCCCTGGTCGCGGACGATCTTCCGGAAGAAGAAGTCCTGGCCCTGGATCGCGGTGGTGCCCTCGTAGAGGGTGTCGATCTTGGCGTCCCGGATGTACTGCTCGACCGGGTACTCCTGGAGGTAGCCGGAGCCGCCGAAGGTCTGGAGCGACTGCGCGAGCTGCTCGTAGGACTTCTCGGAGCCGTAGCCCTTCACGATCGGCAGCAGCAGGTCGTTGAGGCCGTTCAGCGCCTTGGCGTCCTCGCCCGCGGCCTCCTGCTCCTGGATCGCGTCCTGGACGGAGGCGGTGTAGAGCACCAGCGAGCGCATGCCCTCGGCGTACGCCTTCTGCGTCATGAGCGAGCGGCGCACGTCGGGGTGGTGCGTGATGGTGACCTTGGGCGCGGTCTTGTCCATGAAGTTCGCCAGGTCCGGACCCTGGACGCGCTCCTTGGCGTACTCCAGGGCGTTCAGGTAGCCCGTGGAGAGGGCGGCGATGGCCTTCGTGCCGACCATCATGCGGGCGAACTCGATGATGCGGAACATCTGGCGGATGCCGTCGTGCTTGTCGCCGATCAGCCAGCCCTTGGCGGGGTGCTGGTCGCCGAACGTCATCTCGCAGGTGTTGGACGCCTTGAGGCCCATCTTGTGCTCGACGTTCGTCGCGTACACGCCGTTGCGCTCGCCCAGCTCGCCGGTGGTCCAGTCGAAGTGGAACTTCGGGACCATGAAGAGCGAGAGGCCCTTGGTGCCGGGTCCTGCGCCCTCGGGGCGGGCCAGCACGTAGTGGATGATGTTCTCGGACATGTCGTGCTCGCCCGAGGTGATGAAGCGCTTCACACCCTCGATGTGCCAGGAGCCGTCGCCCTGCTGCACGGCCTTCGTCCGGCCGGCGCCGACGTCCGAGCCGGCGTCCGGCTCGGTCAGCACCATCGTCGAGCCCCACTGCTTCTCGACGGCGATCTCCGCGATCTTCTTCTGCTCCTCGTTGCCCTCGTCGAAGAGGATGCCGGCGAAGGCCGGGCCGGAGGAGTACATCCACACGGCCGGGTTCGCGCCGAGCAGCAGCTCCGCGTAACCCCAGATCAGGGAGCGGGGGGAGGTCGTGCCGCCGATCTCCTCGGGGAGGCCCAGGCGCCAGTACTCGGAGTCCATGAAGGCCTGGTACGACTTCTTGAAGCTCGCCGGGACCGGGGCGGTCTTGGTCTCCGGGTCGAAGACCGGCGGGTTGCGGTCGGCGTCGGCGTAGGAGTCGGCGAGCTCGTTCTCCGCGAGGCGGGCGACCTCGTCCAGGATGCTCTTCGCGGTGTCGACGTCCATCTCACCGAACGGACCGGCGCCGTACACCTTGTCGCGCCCGAGGACCTCGAAGAGGTTGAACTCGATGTCGCGGAGATTCGACTTGTAGTGCCCCATGGGAAGGCTCCGTAATCAATAGCAGTGGCGCCACAGCGCCCCGGGGAGTGATGCGGGTCGGGCGACAGGCAGGCGTAGGTCTATCAGCTGACCTCTCCGATGATGCTACCCGTCAGTAATAAGGCGCAACCCCTCAAGCCGTAGATGTGTCCGATTACTCTTTGCAGCATGTACGGCTACGACCAGAACCCTGGTGCTCAGCAGCAGATGGGTCAGATGGGCCAGATGGGTCAGATGGGTGGCGGCTACGGGGAGCAGCCGCTGTATCCCGAACCGTCGCCGCCCTCCCTGGCCGACGCGGTCCGGGCCTTCACCACCGGCTCCCTCGCCGCCGAGGACTTCCAGCAGATCTTCGCCACGTCGAAGGTCTACTGCCCGCGCGGCGACAACCCCGGCTTCCTGGCGCTGCACAACACGCAGCAGCCAGTGATCCCGATGTTCACCACGCTCAAGGAGCTGCGGCGGTACGCGGGCAAGGAGTCGAAGTACTTCGTGATCGCCGGGGCCGAGGTGATCGACCTGCTGCCGACGGGGTACGGCTTCGTCCTGGACATGGAGGGTGATCACCGGATGGTGTTCGACGCCAAGGCGGTCGAGCAGATGGTCGACTTCGCGATGCGCCGGATGTACGGCTAGGGATTCGGGGTGTCCGTCGGTCGCTGACCTGCGGTTCCTTCAGTCGGGGGGGGGGGGGGGGGGGGGGGGGGGGCGGGGGGCCCCCCCCGCCCGGGCCAGAAGGGCGCCAACGAAACGGAAGCGGGCGCCCAGCACGACGGAATCCAAGCCGT